>CAZTUU010000061.1:431-2595 GCA_964616505.1 uncultured Candidatus Saccharibacteria bacterium | reverse complement strand
TTAGGGGAGGTAATGCTGGATTGTTCCACCCAATTAAAAAATCTGTGGCAAATAAAATAGACGATATTATTGCAGCCAGAAAAGAAAAACTAAAGATAAAAGACACCGAATCCACACCTTTATCAACAGACAATAAAAATACGGAAGAAAACCCTTCTGCTGAGGCAGAGGCGAATGAGATAGCTGATGATGCTAATAAAGTCAGGGCGGAAGCTAAAAAAGGTGGGTTTGCTACATTATTCAATACGGGTAATATTGCTAAAACAGGGCTGGGAGCTATTAGTTTAACCGGTTTTACATGTCTTTTTAATAGTCTATCTAATACAATATACGATTCTCAAGCCAGCAATGTATTAACCCCACTGATGAATTCTGGGGTAGAAGCTATCGCTATTGGTAACCAGGTGATGTCTGGTGACGATTTAGATTTATTAACCCTTGGTGCATATTCTACAAACCTATATAGTAAAGATTATGGTTCTTGGGAAAATGCTAAAAGCATACAAGCAAACTTAGGAAATAAAGATAAGGGTACACCACAGCCAGCGGAAGCCGCCCTTAATGTAAATAACAATGCCGCCCTTATATTCCTTAAAAATCTAGAGAGCGCAAGTGTATTTGGAGCGGATGGATCTATTGAAACAATTTGTAAACCAGCAGTGCAGGCGGGAACGGCAGTTGTGTCAGTAGTTGCAGCAGTATTCTCTGGTGGCAGCACTGTTGGTGGTAGACTTGCAGTACTAGGAGAGCAAATAGTTAAGGCAACTGCGAGTGTAGTTGCCAGTGGTGTCCTTATGGATCAAGTAGATAAAGCAATTGTCGGTGACCCAATAAATGTACTTGACTACCATGGTGGACAATTTGGATCATTAGTAGATTCTGGTGCATTTTTGGCTGGTAACGAAGCCTTTTTGGATAGTGGCGGTCAGTTATTAGATGCAGAGCAATCAGCAGAGGTAGCTAAAAATCAACAATATGTTTTAAGGCAAGAAAAGAAAAACCGCTCTATATACGATAAGTACATAAACCCTGTTCAATACGACAGTGCTGTTGCTCAATTAATAGATGATCAATCATATAATACGACCAAAAGTTTATCTAGCATACCTACAACCTTTTTTGGATCATTTAGTGATAGTTTTAAGAATTTAGCTGGTATATTTAGCCCACAAATTTATGCCCAGAACAACACCACAGGTGCAGCAACTTTTGATTATGGCTTGCCATATGCAGGCTTTACCCAATCACAAATAGACAACCCAATCGTAGATAACCCAGAAAAAAATTACGAAGAAGCGGTAAAGTTAATAAATGAGCCGGTAGATGTAGATGGTCAAGACGATAATAACTACACATATAAACAATTATTCTTAAAATGTAATAATTTAAATGTTACAGATGAACTAGAAAGTACGCCAGAAAATAAAGATCAATCTAGCCTGTATCAAAGTAATCCTAATGGTGGCAGTGAACCTGGTATAGAAAACTTAACAAAGGATGGTAAGTGCGGAAAGCCAGGTGATGAAAAGTTACTTAGATTAAGATTTGCAATTTTTGACATGCAAACAGCACAAGCCGCCGCCTGCCAACTAGGAGACGACGAAGCCTGCACTAGCTTAGGGATAGAAACAACTAAATCCAACGAAGTGTGTCCAGATGGTACAGTTGTTTCTGGTACTGGCGAAGCAGGAAAAATTTACTGGCCACTAGAAGAAACTAACCCAAATCTAGGTGATGATACACATGACTTAACAGCATCTATTGGAACACCTGTACATGCAGTCACCGATGGAACGGTGGTGGAATCAAAAGATCTTCCAGGTTGCGATGGTCGAAAATGTGGTGATGGTATGCAGTCTTACGGTAGGCAAATAACAATAGACCACGGAGGAAAGTTAGGTACAGTTAATTATGCTCACTTTAGCAAAAGAATGGTAGAAAAAGGAGATAAAGTTGTGGCTGGTCAAGTTATTGGGCTATCTGGTGAGGCTGGAAATGCACGTGGCCCACATCTACATATAGATAATAATGGCTCTGCTGGAGCATACGCAATATTAAAAGAATTAGGTGCAGAGAAACCTCCAAAATCAACTTCTGGTAGTACTGGTTGTTCTTGCTCAACTCGAGGATCTGTTTCTAGCGAAGGCTGGGCATTCCCTATTAA
>CAZTUU010000061.1:0-328 GCA_964616505.1 uncultured Candidatus Saccharibacteria bacterium | reverse complement strand
CATGTCTTGTTTTGCGGAGCCTGTTTCTAGTGGTAGGGGAGCTCACCCAGGAATAGACTTTGAGGCTCCTCTAGGAACGCCAGTTTACGCCGATTATGACGGCGTAATTATGGACAATAATAAAGGGATTTACGGTGGCAGTTATAATATACTCGAAATCGATCATGGAAACGGATTATATTCGGTATATGAACATCTTGGAAAACATGATGTAAAGCCTGGTGATCGCGTTACCGCAGGACAACAAATTGCAGTGACAGGTACTGCGGAACTTACTCATGCATGGCACCTACATTACGGAATCACTAAAGATCCAAAACAAGCTTGG
>CAZTUU010000060.1:2579-2901 GCA_964616505.1 uncultured Candidatus Saccharibacteria bacterium | reverse complement strand
AGTATTAGAGAGATCTCTATGTAAAAATATTTTTTGATACATTGCACTTGCTCCCGCTAAGAATGAAATTACCATTAATACAATGCCCAAGCTACCGAATAAATGTAGTGGGCGATTGGCATATTTCTTCCAAAACCAAACTGAAAACATATCTAAAATGCCCTTCATTCCCCTCTTCCAATCATATTTAGTACTGCCAGTTTTCCTAGATCTATGATTAACTTCTAGCTCACCAATTTTAAAGCCCTTTATCTTTAAAATAGCAGGAATGAAACGATGCATCTCGCCAAACAAGTCAATATCTCTGAAACACTCTCTCCGA
>CAZTUU010000060.1:0-2568 GCA_964616505.1 uncultured Candidatus Saccharibacteria bacterium | reverse complement strand
CGCCATATAAAGTAACATTCTCAAAACATTCTTTTTTATAAACCTTCAGTGAACAACCGCTATCATGAATACCGTCATCAATCAAGAACTTTCTAATCATGGCAGCACAGCGTGAAGAAAGCTTTTTTGAGAAACTATCTTTCCTTTTCTTTCGCCACCCTGAAACAACGTCTAAATCGTCTTGTTTTAGCCTCTCTATCAAACGCGGGATATCAGCAGGGTCATTCTGCCCATCGCCATCTAAAGTAGCGATATAGAGGCCTTGAGCGGCCTTAAAACCAGCATCCATAGCTGCTGTCTGCCCGAAGTTACGACGAAGATTAATAATCTTAACGGGGCTCAGACTTTTTAAGACTTCTACGGTTTTATCTGATGAACCATCATTTACAAAAATAATTTCAAAAGGTTGATTAATCTTTCCACAGGTAACTAAAATTTCTTTATAAAGATTTGCTACTGCTCCTTCTTCATTATAAACCGGAACAACAACTGATAAATAAATATTCTTTTTCATATACCTAGTAACCCGTTAGAAGACAATTAAAATAACCAAAAACGAAACCAATCCTAAGCCAGAAAAGATTAACTTGTAATGCTGCCTTCTAATCTCAATAAATACTTTAAACACGAGTGATAAAATTGCAAACGCTAAAATAACTTTAAAGTAGATAGAGCTTATATCAAAAATCTGCATCAAACCATCACTAGGATGATTCTTAAAGAGAAAATACTGAGCCGCAATAGAGGTTTTTTGTGGCTTAATGTTATTGTCAGTTACTTCTAATTTTTGGACTTCACCAGCATTAGTGTTTACTGTAATGATCGGCGGTGTGCTAGACGTATTATCATCTTGAATTACCGCTTGACCAGTCCACGTGCTGTCTCCATTGGCTTGAACAGTATCAGTTGGAGCCATGGCAACATTAGTATTTAAAACATCTAAGTTGGCTGACTTTGTGTCAGCAGGCAAAATAGCTTCGACTTTAACTACGTTATCAGTTTTAACGCCAGCTGGTTTATCTATGGTAAGCTGAGCCGCCTGGGCCGGCACTACTACTGGCTTAGCCACAGCAACTTTAGCAGGGGTAGTGTTCGTTTTCTCAGCTAAGACTGCTTTCTCGCCTGGAGCAATAGGTTTTTCAACTGGTTTTCTGGTTTCTATCTTAGCAACTACTGGCGCTGAATTTTCCTGTGGCAAACCAAAGTATTGGGCAATGAAAACCGTATCTTGATCCTTATAAGTACCTCCAGCTAAAGCCACACCAATTTCTTTATAATTAGGATCAACTAAGTTGCTATAATGGGTTGGGCTATTTTTCCATGCTGTCATTACTTCAGAGGAATTGTCAAAACCTACGGCTAAATTTTCGCCAACAGTGACATAATTTTTGTAGCCAGCTAATCTTAAAAAATATTCTAAATCATGGTTTTGTGGACTGGTATGAGCAAAATACTGATTAAGAAACATATCACCAATCTTTTTGACAGCCGCTTGATCAAGCTTCTGATTTTCTTTTAAAGAATCTAGCGACAGTCCTGCTCTCAAGCTATTAGTTGAAGCAATTATTTTTCTCCCCTCTTCAGCCGAAACATCTGGAGCTAGCCAAGCTGTCATGGGGTAAAAAGTAACAGAGGCGATTACTACTAATTTAACGGCCAGGGCAGCGCCTATGTGGAAGAATATTCTCTTATGATGCAATGACTTGGGTTTATAGTTATTACCAGCATGGGGAATAAAAAAATCCTTCAGTGTCTTTCCATTCACTGGATTTTTAGTCTTTAGAGCTTTCTTTATTTTTTTAGCTGGTAATTTCTTCTTTTTAACAGCTTTTTTTTCTGCCATAGAGTCATTAATGTATGTAGTATACATACCACAAAAACAATTATATGTCAATATAATAGCAAAACATCATAATGATATATAAAAATTATAACATTTATTAATCCAGATAACAAAAAAATCGCTTAGATAAAAGCAAAAACAATTGCTCTCTCCTATTTCTCTGCAATTATATTGATTTATAAAGCTCTAAAAAGGCAATAATTTATCCCAAGAATGTGTACCCCCGTCTGTCGATAGGCATGCGCGTGAGGCGAAACTGCCTTTTGAAAAAATATTTTAGATAAAGTAAGAAGTTTAGTAATAAATATTATATTACTAACTAAATGTTACCTTATTGCTTATTTATTGGGCTTTGCTTCGCCAATAAATAAATTCTTTGCTTTGAACAAATTTATCAAAGCATCGATTAAATTCATCGGCTTAACCTTCGAATATATGGTCTTTACCGATTTACTGCTTCCCCAACAGAGAAGAAACCCTGTCGGATGCTCAAACCACAAGCCAGCTTCACCAGCTGCCTTAATGACCTCCATGATAGAAGGATCATTCGCAGCAAATTGCGCTTTGCCTCTGAAGTAGCTATTTCGTACTATACCAATGTTACATTTATTGATATAGACAACTGCCTGCACTCCTCTTTCAAAGAGTACGGTGTTAAGGCTCGGACAGCCTGTGTTATTCACAAGAGCAATCTTGCCGTAGTACCAATATTTGACACGAGGTGT
>CAZTUU010000059.1:0-2924 GCA_964616505.1 uncultured Candidatus Saccharibacteria bacterium | reverse complement strand
AATAGCCTCGCTTTTATCTTTAAAATCAACCATTCTGCTTAACTCTCCGAAACCACTAAAACACTGAAAAATCCAAGCTAGTTCCGAATGGGCAGATATTTTACTTTGTCTATATATGAAGATATTTGTATTGCTTAAGTCAAGCCCCGCTGCCACGTATTGTTTTAAGCAACTAAATATTTGCTTTTGCAAGTTTGAATAATCTAGCTCAACGGTTATCGAATGGAGATCTGGCATGAAGAAATTGATTTGGTAATCAGCTGATTTAGCGTTAGCTAAAGCGACCATTGGTTTTATGCCACCTAAATAATTACCCAGTGTAAACTGGCTATTAGCTCTTAGGCCAGTTAGTATTACTTCTTTAGTCATTAGGTTAAATTATACCTTAAATATAAGTAGTCCGGTAGAGTTTGTACGGGATCACTACATAACGTACACATTATCAGTTAATCTTGTTCTTCGAGTAACTGGTTGTGCTCAGTAATGGTCGTTAAATCATGAAGGCCCAGGTCATAAATCTCTTCCCTTGAAGTACGGTTCATGCGCTCTACTACGCCATTAAGCTTAGGGCTGTGAGGTGGTAGTACATACAGCTTTATGCCACGATTTTCACAGGCCCTCTCGAACACTTTCATGAATTCACTACCACCATCTACCTGAATGGCCTTAAGCTTTACCGGCCATCGCTTCTCCATGGCATCTAAGATACTTCTTGCAGAGGTAGACGTAACATGGCTAGCTGCTGTACGGGCCGTAAACTTGCTAACATAGTCACTCGCTGTGAACTGGTATCTTTTACCGCCCCCTAGCTGGGTAATGTGCAATGTATCTACCTGTGCCAAGTCACCGGCCAGCTTCGGAATATATGTCCAGTCTCGGCGTTTAGCGTAGATACGTCTAGAGATTGAACGACGCTTTCTACCAGCCAGTTTAGCTGTTACGATTGGCGGTTCACTCAAACGACCAGCCTTTCGTAAACGAGTTAACGTTCTACCAACGCTAGCTTGAGAGATTGTATGACCTTCGTCTACTAACAAGGCGTGGAGTTTCTTTTTACCCCACCTGGGGTATTGTTCACGTAATTGTTTAACCCGTGCAACAGTTATTGGGGCAGTTGTTGGTTGGCGGATATGTTTCGGCCTACGATTGATAGTATTATCTTCTAAGCTAAGTAGCTGACCTGGCTTGTAGCGTTTCTTCCAACGGTAAAAAACATCTGGGCTAATGCCAAAGTGCCGACAAGTAAGTCGGGCATTACATCCATGCGTTTCATAGAAACTCATCCACTTAAGTCGTTGTTTAGCTGCTTTAGATAGCGTTGTCGTGCTCCTGATGCTAGCTAGCTTAGGAACAATTACTCCATATGTATTCATGCTCACACCGTAACGCATTAATCCTCCTTTATGAAGTGATCAATGTGTACGGAATGTATCTGATCTAGTACACATTTTTTTAGTAATAAATGTAATAATATAAAGTATGCAAAAAAAGATATATATTTTTAGAGGTTCTCCAGCGAGCGGTAAAGGTACAATTACTGAGGAGTTTATCAAACAATTGGATGGCAAGATTGCATTTTTAGAACTAGACAATTTTAGATGGGGTTTTCATTTAAAGAACCGTGTCGTAGCAGACATTGGTCAGAAAGAGCACCTACTTGCATATAAAAACTTTTTATCTGTCTTGGAATACTATCTTAGCGATGGTAGTTATACTTTGGTAATAGAGGGATTATTTTCTTGGAGAGTAGCAGGCCCGTAGATATCTTAAGTCAATATAACTAATAGTGAATCTTCAGCTTTTTCACCAGCAAAATACAGATAAATTCAAAATTAGTTATTTTTCTTATTAAATGTTATTGATAATTTTTGTGGCTGATTCTATGGCAGTCTTTTGCTGCTCTTTTGTAGCATGGGCTATATTATGAGTTACTGTTAATACATCGTTAGCCCATTGTTTATTAACTATAACAGCCGCTACATCTGCCCTAGAAACAGGGTATCCCCCTGTCCGCCCATAATGTAGCGCCGCATAATATATAAAAAAGTTTTTATATATTTCGTAGTTTTTATGCCGCGAATAATCATCTGTCCAATGCGCTAAATTTAGCCATCGTCTTTCAAGCCTAGGTATTAAATTGTTAAGCCCCTTATAACCAATTTCTATTGCCACTTCCCTTTTTGGCGCTTTCTTCTCGCTTACAACATCTCTTCCAGCAATTGTTCTCGCTCGAAATTTTAACGACAAATCATTTAATGAATCGCCAACTAAGTAATCATCAAATAAACGAGGGCCCAGTAAGTACTTATTACCAAGAGGATTTTGTTCTAGCCAGTTTCTAACTGCATACATCTCGTTTTTAACATCTTTGTACACTACAAATTGCAAATCATGATCACTGTAACCATCTTGTTTTGGGTCGTCGGTTGCAACCGAACCTTCTTCTACAAGCGCGGCAAAATGAGTTAAATCTGACTCCAACCAATTAATAAAATCTTGTAGTTTTTTATCCATAAGCATAATTATATATCAATAAGATTCACTTTACCCAATATTACAGATCCCCGAAAATAGTCAGGCAACAAACAATAATTCCGTTTTACTAACAAACTAAGATTTGTTTCGTACCTGAACTTCTTCGGGTGAATAAGCTATCTTAAGTAATTCTAAATAATCAAGTCTATCTGGTCGCGGAGTGTCTATTTTCGTGACTATAAGGCCTTCAGGAATAATTCCTCTGTATTCAATGTCTGATTGAGCCGTTGTTAATTCTTTGTTTCGCAATACATAATATTATATCATGAGCAAATAATTATTTTAACTCCCATATCAAATGTAGAAACGGAGGTTTGATCTGCTTCCAGTAGGACTGCAATGATATGCTATATCTATGAAGTTTTTTATTTCTGGTTCGATTAACGATT
>CAZTUU010000058.1:2051-2996 GCA_964616505.1 uncultured Candidatus Saccharibacteria bacterium | reverse complement strand
CCACTGGTAGTGTCTGTCTGATTTGTAAAGACTGCTGACCCGTCGTTATTAACGCTAAGAACATCTGCTCCGCTTCTTTGTAGCTGTAATATCTTTGCGGTGCCGCCAGTTTTGTTAATAGCAATGGACGGGTTGGCTGCCGAAGCATCAGTTTGCATACCCTGGGCTAACTGTACAAAATCAGTAGTAGCCAAGCCACTAAATAATGTACTGTTAAACGCATATGGCGCAGCTGTTAAGCGTACGCGAGGAGTCATTTCGGCATCAGACCCCACCTTAATACCAAGGTATAGTGACGAACTATTAAAATCGACAGATCCAGGTAGCGAGTTAACACTTCCTAGTTGTACATTAAAGATACCGTCTGCAACGGCTACACTCTGCGTTTCTGTCCAGGTGCTAGAACCACCACTAGAAACAGTATAAATACTAAAATCAATACTGTAGTTACCATTTGTAACGTTAGTTCCGTCTGGATTAGTTAATTTACCCTGAAAGTTTATTTGGCTATTAATAGAAGCCTGCGAAACATTAGAAATAGCAAAGACAACAAGTGCAAGAAATATCACAAAAAACAAAGATATAATTTTTTTTGTAGGTGTTCGCAGCATCCTGTAGTTAATTTTAACACTACGCTTTAGCTTGTGCAAAGAGTAATTTAGGTGTTAGGTGTTATAAAATGTTAAAATTTTCTGCGGTATATTCCGGACTCTATTTTAACTTTAATTTTTTTCTTTTTTGACCGTTTTTTAGATTTTTTGGTCTTTTTTGAAATCGCTTTGCGAACGCTGTTTTTTAACTGTTTTTTATTTAATTTTTGGAGTATTGTTTTTCTTGTTTTTGATAATAAAAAGATAGCACCAACTATAAAAATAATGATAAATACAGATGCGAAGACAAGCCAACTTGGTACATAATATCTAACCATAGTAAAAGTTTTAATTT
>CAZTUU010000058.1:0-2041 GCA_964616505.1 uncultured Candidatus Saccharibacteria bacterium | reverse complement strand
AGCATCTGCACCATCACACTGATACTTAAATTCCAGTTTATACTTGCCTGGCCATGTTATGGACTTAATTGGTTTAATATTAGTTAGCAGTGTCACACCAGCTTCGGGGAATACCGGAATCGACGATTCATTTAAAACACCCTTCGAATATACCTCTGAGCTATTAGCTTTATAAAAAGTAAAAGTACCCCTTGGAACAACAACAACATTACCATTATTCTTAAGTGTTGTTACGGTGCTTTTGGGTGCCCCAAACCATAAACCACGAGTTATTAGTTTTTGGAGCGATAAATTAAAGCTTGCTCCTTTTAGTTTTGTGATAAACATAGTTATGCTAACTGCTGATTGCAGGCTACCAGATTGGCTATTACTACCAGATTGCCTAATTACAAGTGCTGCGTAGTTGCTACCAGGCCCTAAAGCCATAGAATCCTTAAGGCTGATCCTAACACTTGTGGACTGCCCAGGTTCTAGGCTAAAGAGTTCTGGTGCAACACTTAAACTAGATTTTAGGCCAGAGGGCAAATCTTTAGATGGAGTAAAGACTCCCCTATCTTGATCTACACCATGCAAAGATGCCGAAAGATTTATCGGACCATCATAATTGTTAGTAACATCTACAGATGCTGTAGATTCTTGAGTATCATCATCTAGGGTAATTCTAACAAAGGCCGGAGCCACTGTAATACCTTTTGTTGGCTTAACAGGTTCTGCCTTTACTGACTGCCATGGCAAGTATAATGCCGTTACGACAAAAAAAGTAGCTAAAACAAAGCTTAGCTTACTAATCAGCTTTTGGCTTTTTAACATGATTTTTTACCCGCTTAGAGAGGTTAATGCCTTTTTTAACAATTGTCCAAAAACCAAAAGCTAGTAAAACTATAAGTACGGCTGTAAAGATCATAAACTTCCACGGTATTACCCAAAATGAAATAGTAGATTCTATAGGTACATCTCTATTACCATCGTTATATACGGCTACTAAATTAGCATAATATTTACCAAATCTTATTCTATTTAAATGTGACCAGTCCCATACCAAGTTTGTTTTAGATTCGGTATTATCAGCTATCTTCACAGTTTGAAAAGATGGAAAACCATCTTGCCATGACGAGGTTAGTGTACGCGTTGTATTGGGTAGAATATATCCTGCAGATTTATTTACTGGTAATATTGCCAGTGATTTAGTATCTGGCTTGTTAGTGCGTTTTATAAAAACATTGCCATAAGGTAAAACTATTGTATTTCCATTATTTTTTAGGGAAATTTCAAATTCTACGGGTAAATATTCGTATATCCCCTCAGTACTTTTAAAGCTATCAATAGCCAATGATTTTGTAGCACCTGGTCTATCTATATTTATTAGTGTAAATATAGCTATAGAACCAGATAGGCCAGCCTCAGATGCCTTTGGCAACGGTTCGTTAGCTCTATTTATAACCAAGGCTAATGAGTAGCTAAAGCCAGCATCTTTGGGAATATTAAAAACTACACGCTGGGTATACCATTGACCAGACTCTATGTAAAAAGTTGGCTCGGCAAAACTGACCCAACTATTTATCGTTGGGTCAGAATTATCATTTAATTTTATATCACCTTTTTTACCATTTACAGCAAAAGATCGTGGTGCAATTTTAAATGTATCGGATTTTTTACTTTGATTCAGTATCTTTAGTTCAATAGTTTTTGATTGGCCAGGTTTAATAGTTTCTACAATAGGTGACGGAGTAACCAATAATGCAAAACCATCTGTGTTTTTAGTCGCCTGCCCAAATACCCTTGGAGTAAATATTATAGGTATGATTATAGATATGATAATTCCAGATAATAAAAGATAGGCTGTATTCCGTTTTGTATTAATCATAGCCACCAGTATACCAAAAACCCTCAATAAAATATCGAGGGTTTTTGGTATTTACTGACTTATTTACTAGATGTAAATATTTTTAGAACAAACCGGCAGCAATTACGGTTATAGTATCAGTATAGTCACTTGCGGCCTGTGAAGTGGGGCTAACAGAAGCTCTATTTGTTAATTGCA
>CAZTUU010000057.1:0-3038 GCA_964616505.1 uncultured Candidatus Saccharibacteria bacterium | reverse complement strand
GCTTACAGGGCAATTAATAAACTAGGTATTTATGTTAATTCTCAGGCATCAGTTTTTAAAGATATTAATAGCACAATGAATTTTGTTGATAAATGGAAAGAAGAGAGACACAACCTACCTTTTAATACAGACGGACTAGTTATTAAATTAAATGATAGACGCTTGTATGCCAATTTAGGTTTTGTTGGAAAAAATCCCAGAGGGGCAATTGCCTACAAATATCCGGCAGAGCAAGCCACGACTAAGCTACTAGATATTTTTATAAGCATTGGACGGACTGGTGCTGCTACACCCGTGGCGGTTCTCGAGCCTGTAGTTGTTGCTGGTAGTACTGTACAGATGGCAACCCTTCACAATATTGACGAGGTTATACGCAAGGGGATAAAAATTGGCGATACCGTCATTATTCAAAAAGCTGGAGATATTATTCCTGAGGTGTTAGAGCCCATTACTTCCTTAAGGGACGGGAGTGAACGAGCATTTATTATGCCAGATAGTTGCCCAGAATGTGGTACAAAATTAGTTAAACCAGATAAAGAAGTTATTTGGCGGTGCCCAAATAATGCTTGCCCCGCACGTACCTGGAAGCATATACAGCACTTTGCCAGTAAAGGTGCTATGGATATAGATGGTATGGGCGATAAAAATGTACTAGCTCTTCTAGATGCTGGATTAATTACGGATACAGCAGACCTATATACTTTAAAAAAAGAACAGCTACTAGGTTTAGAGCGATTTGCAGAGCTTAGCTCACAGAATTTAATCGATGCAATTGCTATTAAAAAGAATCCACCACTTTCTAAGTTTTTATTTGGGCTTGGTATAAGGCACGTTGGGATACAGACTGCCATAGATTTAGCAAATACTTTTAAGAGCTTAGATATTTTAGCAACTGCATCACTTGATGAGCTAAATATGGTTGAGGGTGTTGGCGAGGTTGTGGCAGAATCAATACTTGCTTGGTTTGGTGATGAGGATAATCAAAAATTATTAGCTAAATTTAAGCAAAATGGCATGAATGTGCAAAATGTAAAATTAGTAAATTCTGGGCCACTAAGCAGTAAAAGTTTTGTAATAACTGGCAGTCTTAGTGGCATGAGCAGAGAATTGGCGGCCGATAAAATTCGTCTTTTAGGCGGTATATTCCAGACAAGCGTCGGTAAAGGGACTACCTATTTAGTAGCAGGTGGTAAAGTTGGGGCCAGTAAAATCAAAAGAGCCGAAAGTTTTGGTACAAAAGTAATTGGAGAAGATGAGTTTTTAGACTTACTGAGTACTAATAAATCAGACTAGTATCTAACTTAGGTTGCAAAAGAAAGTTTCTATTATATAATAAAACTATGTCTAATGATTTAAACAATAAATCAACCCAAAGTCGTTCTTCTAAGGTTGGGTTATTAATGTCATCTGCTTCCATCCCAGGAAGTTTCCAAAAGTCTCTTATGGATAGAGACAATAAAGACCAAGGGATAGTTACAGGGTTAACTATGGCTTTATCGTACGCCATTGGCGCTCTTACTCAAGATTCGCTAGACGCTATTACCGATAGCTTAAGTTCTGATGATAAAACAGGTAAAAAAAACAATAGCGAAGAAGTAGCCTTTGCGGTTAGTGCGACTGCCACTGTAGTAGGTTTAGTCGTACAACATATATTCGAGAACAAAAAAGATGAGAATCTTGTTAATGCCACCATGCGCACAGGAGGTAATACTTTAGCAAAAGTAGGATTTGCCGGAGTTGTTTCGCAAACACTCGAGGCTTCTTCTGCGATGGTGTCAAAAAAAGGCGACAGAAAGAAGGCCGAAGCAGTATACTCTATGCTGGTGCCACTGGGTGCGCTAGCTGTGATTTTAGCAGATAGCTTTACTCAGTTTCATAAAACTAGAATAGAGGATGATAATAGTGACATTAATGTTTTTAAATCCGTTGGCATTGCTATTGGAGTTGCCGGATTACTTGGCACCATTTCTTACATAGAACAGTCAACAGCAAAAACAGTTAATAAAACTCTACAAAAATATGCGCCAGCACTTAATAGCTCTAAAGTTCCGATTGGAAACATAATAAGTTTTGGATTATTACTTGGTGGGCTTGGGTATGGTATAAAAAAACTTTATAAAAAAATAGAAAACGGTGCCGAAAAATTAGAAGATAACTTTAAGCGTCGACCAAGTTATGAATATGTGAGTGGCGGTAAAAATAGTTTAGTAAGCTGGGATAGTTTATCGGTTCAGGGTAGGAGACATATCGGAACAAGACTAACCCCTAAAAAAATATCTAAAGTTCTCAAAGTGGATGAGTCTAAAATAAAAGAGCCCATAAGGGTGTACGTTGGTATCGATAGCGCCCCGACAGAATATGAAAGAGTAGAGCTTGCACTGAGTGAGCTAAAAAGAACGGGTGCATTCGAGAGAAAAACTATTGTAATAATATCGCCGACAGGCACAGGTTACGTTAATTACGTTATGAGTGATTCGGTAGAATACATGAGCTTGGGCGATTGTGCGCAAGTAACTATGCAGTATTCCAAGAGGCCATCTCCCTTATCACTAGATTTGCGTGATGAAGGTTATGTACAGTATCGAATGCTCGTAAATGGTATTCATAAAAAAGTATCAAAAATGGCAAAATCAAAAAGACCACAGCTTGTTTTATTTGGTGAAAGCCTCGGTGCCTGGACAAGCCAAGATGCTTTTATGTATGAAGGAACCGATGGGTTTTTAGCTAATGGTATAGAGCGAAGTTTGTGGATTGGTACGCCTGCTTCTAGCAAATGGAAGGATTTTACATTTTCTAATAAAACACTCAATACTGAAAAAGATCTCATTGGTATTTTTAGTACCTTCTCTGATTATGAAAAAGAACCCCAAAGTAAAAAAGACAAGTTCAGGTATTTTGTCGTTACAAACGATAATGATCCAGTTGCTAAATTTACTGTCAGTTTGCTTGTCCAAAAACCAGATTGGCTAGAAGAAGAAAAATTGCGTCCGTCATCGATATCTCCAAATACTCAGTATCGGGTACCCGGTACATTTGTA
>CAZTUU010000056.1:1519-3044 GCA_964616505.1 uncultured Candidatus Saccharibacteria bacterium | reverse complement strand
ATTATGGGCATAATTGATTTTGCAGTTGGTGATATGCATCCAGATATTACCATTATATTAGATGCCCCAGTAACTACGCTTCAGGAACGTGCTAAAAATAGAGGCCAGGGTGAAAGGTTTGATAATCTAGATCTGGCCTTTTTAGAGAGAGTTAGGGCCGGATACTTAATAGAGGCTAAAAAGCGCAATTTACCAGTACTGCATGTGGTTGATGCACCAGATGTAGTTCACGAAGCGATATGGAAGGTAATTAAAGATGGACGCCCTATATCTAGCGTAATTGATAGCCGAGAAACAGCTACTATAGCAGCCCAAGAACCTTCGATTACTGCCGAAGTATCTGATAAAAATTTGATATACAAAACTAAAGGTGGACAAACAAAGATAACAAAAGACGGTAGAGAATATCTAAAGCAAATAATTACTGATACTATTGGAGATGTATATGCATTTACAGAAAAACTAGAGTGGGGTCGACTTGCTGCCTATTTAGAACAGTCAACTCGATATATTTATTACGATCAGAAAAATGATCAAGGACATTACAAATATTACACCCCAACAAACTTTGACAAAAAGACGCGAATAAAATACCAAAAAACACTTAACCACATTTTTGATTTATATAGCGAAATGGCTCATAAGCTAACAGAGTATGTTCGCAAAAATAGCTCAGTTCCTAAAAAGGAGCAAGATATAGCCTGGAAGGGAGCCACTCGTGCCCAAGCATGCGACGCAATACGAAATGTTCTACCGGTAGCTACTAATTCTACAGTTGGAATATATGCCTCTGCCCAGGCTTTAGAAAGTCTAATAATGCATTTACAAAGTGATGAGCTGCCAGAAGCAAAAAAAGTTGGCCAGCAAATCTTGAATGAGGCAAGAAAAGTAATACCGACCTTCTTGGAAAGAGCCGATAAGCCCGAAAGAGGCGGAGCATTAGTTGCATACCGCGCCAATACGTACAATAATGTCAAAAACTTGTCTAAGAAATACCTTACAAATACCTACTCTGCTGATCCACCCAAGTCTGTAACATTAACTAATGTTTGGCCACACAACGAGCTAGATTTGGTAGCAGATATGGTTTATGAGCATAGTGACTTACCACTTGAAACAATAAAAAATGACGTTGCTAAGTGGACATATAAGCAAAAAGAAGAAGTATTTAAAGCTTATATTGGTGAAAGACTAAATCGTCGTCATCGACCAGGCAGAGCAATAGAAAAGGCACATTACAGTTTTGATTTAGTATGCGATTATGGGATATTCCGCGACCTGCAAAGACACCGTATGGTTGATGATTTGAACTGGCAACAGTTAACTCCTCGCTATGGTTATGATATTCCAGAGTTAGTCGAAAAAGCGGGTTTGAGTGAACAATTTTTAGATTGTTTCGATTCTAGCCTAGAATTACATAGTTATCTACAATCTAAGGGATATGAGCTAGAGGCACAATATTCCACGCTACTCGGTCACCTAATGCGCTGGAAGGTAACCTACAATGCCCGAGAAGCTTTTCACC
>CAZTUU010000056.1:0-1460 GCA_964616505.1 uncultured Candidatus Saccharibacteria bacterium | reverse complement strand
ACATGAGATACGTACTTCTCCTCAGGGGCATCCAGGATATAGAAAGCTTGTCTTACAAATGCACGAAGAAGTTACTAATATACATCCTCTACTTGCCGAATCCATGAAATTTGTTAACCAAGACGAAGATCCTGAGTTAACTCGCCTAGCAGGTGAGCGATATACCCAATTTAAGTTGAATCAACTAAAAAATTGATAAGTTCATTAACTGGTAGATTCTAAAATACAATTTCAAGTTTTTTGGAGCGGGCATATTTTATAGGTATGCCCAGCCCGCAGTTATGGAGATTGGAGATGACATTGGTATGGGGCAGGTGCATCTATTTGTGATAGAAGCACTCTTCGGGTAGTCTGGGATCGCCAGACATTAACCTAGCCCCAAAAGCCAATACATTAACGCAGTCTTACATCATATCCACCACTTGGGTTTTCGATGCATATGATGTGATTTTGAATAAGAGTTCGAGCCCTGCCAACGTTGAATTTGCAGACACTTGCTAGTTTCTCAGGAAGCTTTCCTTCTGATGAAACAAAGGCCTTCTTGCTATTGCAAAATTTCTCTAGTGCTTCGATCTCTTTTTTGCTCAATGTTTTTTCCAATCTCGCTGATCTACGCATGCCCACCATGCGCAGATTTGCGAGATTAAAGGTACAAATTGTTAATATACAAAAACCGGGCTGTTTGTTGCCCGGTTTACTATTTTCGATTTATATAATAAATGCTCGGGCTACATATCGAATAGAATCACTAGATAACATAGTGAGACATCTCTTGATATATAGCTTGCACGTATCATGTATCTATTTTTAACTTAGCGGTGGTTATATGTCAAGCAAAACTTGCATATCGAGAAGTTATTTGATACAATAATCGTAATTTGCCAGAGACAGCGACAGGGAAACCTTAATTTGTCGCCGAGGTTAAAACTAATTGTTTTATCTTATAATCTTTGGTAAATGTTGCCAAAGATTTTTTAATTTAAATCCTAGTAGCAACATGTTCATTTACAAACAGGTCGATAAGTAAAATAAACTAAATAAGGAAACTTATATGGCATTAACTAAAGATAAGAAAAATGAAGTTGTATCTGAGGTTGTTAGCTTACTCAGCGAGTCAAAGCTAACTGTTGTCGCCCAATATACAGGCACCACAGTTAAAGCGATGCAAGACTTACGTAAGCAAGCAAGCGAAAACGACACAGTTGTGCGAGTTGTAAAGAATCGACTCGTAAAGCAAGCACTTGCTCAGGTAGAAACACTAAAGTCTGCCGATGTAAGCGAGCTTAAAGATCAACTTTTATACGCTTTTAATAGTGTAGATGAAGTTGCGCCTGCGCAAGTTTTAAACAACTTTGCCAAAACAGAGCCAAGTATACAATTTGTAGGTGCATTTACAGCAGAAGGTCTATTTATAGGTGCTGATGATGTGAAAGCCTTGGCTAGCTTACCTAGCAAAGATC
>CAZTUU010000055.1:434-3113 GCA_964616505.1 uncultured Candidatus Saccharibacteria bacterium | reverse complement strand
TGCTATAATTGTAGGATATGAAAAGATTCCTCAGAATTTTGGGCGTATTCATAATAATTGCTATCATTGCTTTCTTAATAACAAGAGAGTTCGACCTTAAGGCCCTGATAGAAACGGGTGGTATATTTGCTATTGGGGCAGTTGTTTTTGCCGAAACAGGTATGTTAATTGGCTTCTTCTTACCTGGAGATACGTTGTTATTCGCGGCTGGCTTTTTTGCATCGCAAGGCCAAATCAGTATTGTGTTGTCAATTGTAGCAATAGTTCTGGGTGCCATATTGGGTAATATGGTTGGATACGAAATAGGTAAAAGAGGTGGTGATAGAATATTCAGTAGTGATGATTCTGTATTTTTTCATAAAAAATACATTGATAAATCTGAGCATTTTTTTAAAAAACATGGCGGCAAAACCATATTATTTGCCAGGTTCGTGCCTGTTGTTAGAACACTGGCACCATTAATGGCAGGTATAGCTAAAATGGATTATAAAAAATTTATGTTTTATAACATTAGTGGTGCATTGATGTGGGGAATATCTGTAACAATGATTGGATATTTTGCTGGTAAACTTGTTGGAGAATACTTTAATATTGATAGATACCTTTTGCCAATTATATTGTTGGCGACAGTACTGACTTTTGGAGTTAGTCTATTGCATGCCCTTCGGGAACCTCAAACAAGACACGTATTAATCAAAAAAATAAAAAGAAATATTAAATTATTCTTTAAAAAATAATTTAATATCCTTTAAGCAAAAATGACCATTTTATTTTAGATAGAATATATACTAAAGAAGCTTTTTAAGAAATTGCCCCGTGTATGATGTTTTAACTTTGGCAACCTGCTCGGGTGTACCCTTTGCGACAACAAATCCACCAGCCTCACCACCTTCTGGACCCATGTCTATTATGTAATCTGCAGACTTTATTACATCAAGATTATGTTCTATAACAATCATAGAATTACCCGCATCAACTAAGGCTTGCAATACTTGTAGTAGCTTGTCTACATCGGCTATGTGCAGCCCAGTTGTTGGCTCGTCTAAAATATATAACGTTTTGCCCGTTGGACGTCTAGATAGTTCTGTAGCCAGTTTTACACGTTGAGCTTCTCCGCCGCTAAGCGTAGTAGCAGATTGACCAAGAGTTATATAGCCTAAACCAACGTCTACCAAAGTTTGTAGTTTACGAGCAATCACAGGAATATTTTCGAAGAACTCTAAAGCTTGCTCACATGTCATTGCTAGTACATCGCTAATTGTTTTGCCCTTATAATGAATCTCTAGCGCTTCGCGGTTATAACGCTTACCATGACATTCTTCACATGGTACATAAACATCTGGTAAAAAGTGCATCTCTATCTTAATAATTCCATCACCGGTACAATTTTCGCAGCGTCCACCGCGTACATTAAAGCTAAATCTACCAGGACCATAACCACGAATTTTTGACTCTGGTGTTGCCGCAAATAGTTCACGTATTGGTGTAAATAATCCAGTATATGTAGCAGGATTACTACGAGGTGTACGACCGATTGGTGATTGATCTATAATTATTGCTTTATCAAGATGATCTATGCCAACAATTTCATCATGTCGGCCAGGAACAGTATTTGACCGGTGCAAACGAGCCGAGAGTTCTTTGGCTAAAATATCATTAATTAGACTGGACTTACCAGAACCACTAACACCACTAATAACCACTAATTCACCTAGTGGAATATCGACGTCAATATTTTTAAGATTATTTTCTCTAGCACCCTTTACCTGTAATAATTTTCCATTGCCGCTACGACGTTTTTTGGGTTGTTTAATAGACTTTTTACCAATTAAATATTGTCCAGTTATGCTTGCTGGGTTAGCTTCTACCTGCTGCGGAGTACCTTCTGCCACAACTCGCCCACCATGCACGCCTGCGCCAGGACCAATGTCTAGTAAATAATCAGCAGTCCTTATTGTATCTTCGTCATGCTCAACAACAATAACTGAATTACCTAAATCGCGCAGACGTTTTAGCGTGCGGATCAGTCTTTCATTATCTCGCTGATGAAGTCCTATAGATGGTTCATCCAATACATATAAAACGCCCGTTAAACCAGAGCCTATTTGTGTAGCTAATCGAATACGCTGAGCTTCTCCGCCGCTGAGCGTGACTGCGCTTCTTAGTAAATTTAAATAGTTTAGACCCACGTCTTGCAAAAAAGTTAGCCTTGCATTAATTTCTTTTAGGATTTGTTTGGATATAGTAGAGTCTTTGTTATTTAGTTTTAGAGATTGCACAAAAATAACTGCATCGTCAATTGAAAGTTCACAAATATCCATAATAGAGAATTTATTAATTGTTACTGCCAGAACTTCTGGTTTTAATCTTTTGCCGTGGCAAGAATGACATGGTAATTCTTGCATAAACTTTTGAATATCACGTTTTACAAAATCGCTTTCTGTCTCTTTATAACGTCGCTCTAGATTAGATACAACACCCTCAAAAGTAGTCTCATAGTTACGCCCGTTACCTAAAGCAATATTGTATATTTTGCTTCCGGTACCATACATAACCATATCTAGTTGTTCGTTGGTTAATTTACCAGTAGGAGTATGAATACTAAACCCATTGCCTGTGGCCATAGTCTCTAATTTTTTTAAATACAAAGCTTTCATTAAGTCCACTTTGTGGAATTCG
>CAZTUU010000055.1:0-424 GCA_964616505.1 uncultured Candidatus Saccharibacteria bacterium | reverse complement strand
TTTAAATACCAGCTATCTATTCTGATCCTGTTCCATGGCCTTATAGCACCTTCTGCGATCGTTAAACGGCCATTGGGTATAACTAGTTCTGGGTCTACCTCTAATTTACTACCCAAGCCGGTGCATACAGGGCAAGCACCTTGTGGTGAATTAAAACTAAAAGTTCTAGGCTCTAGTTCTGGTATAGAGATATCGGGATGATCAACACATGCATACAATAGTGAGTATGTATATTGTGTTTCATTATCTGCATTAAAGATTGCTATTCGTCCGTCGGCTATCTCTAGTGCTTGTTCTATAGACTGCGTTAAACGACCCGCATTATCAACATTAACGATAAGACGATCGACGATAATCTCTATTCGATGCTTTTTTGATTTCTCCAACTCCGGAAATTCATCAAGTGAATATATTACTCCATCTA
>CAZTUU010000054.1:2607-3115 GCA_964616505.1 uncultured Candidatus Saccharibacteria bacterium | reverse complement strand
AGCTATCTATTATTACAGTACCAAATAGTAAAGACCCAGATGAGTTAATCCAAAAAGATCCAAAAACTTGGGCAAAAGTAATAAACGAGCCACAGTATGCTGTAGATTGGTTAATCGAGCGCTATAAAAACATATACAACATCTCTACGGCTAGCGGCAAAAAGGCTTTTAGTGACGTTTTATTACAAACAATAGCTAAGTTGCAAGATAAGGTAGAGCAAGATCATTATTTGCTGGAACTAGCTAAATTAACTGGTGTTGGTGAGTCTGCAATGCGTAGTAAGTTAGGAACTTTAGGATCTAACCCATCTATTTATAAAAAACCCAGAAACCCAGAAATTATACCTACAACCGATAATAATATGTACGAAGATCAGTTACTATGTCTGCTAGTTACTTATCCAATTACTCGCCGTTTGCTAGAAACAGATTCTCAAAAACTAGTTTTTTCTAACCCAGAAAGGCAAAGAGTTTTTGAATACATAGAAATAAATCCGGCAGATTCTTT
>CAZTUU010000054.1:1139-2597 GCA_964616505.1 uncultured Candidatus Saccharibacteria bacterium | reverse complement strand
CAGAACAAATACCCCAACATTGGCACGAAACCGTCTAAAATTCCAAAATAATATTATACAACGACTAATAGCTCTAAACAGTTTCGATTCTAACGAGCGGCTGAGAGAGCTCAGTGATTTAATTTTTAAACTAACAAGCAAAAATACAACTGAGCAAAAGCAAATTTTAACTAAAGAAATTCGTAAAGCCGAAGAAGCAGGCGATGAACGCAAGGTAAATGAACTTTTAGGCGAATTTAATAACTTATTAAAGAAAGATTAGGTACAAGCGTGGCAGATGATGAAATAACATCTATTGATTTAGTAGCAATAAAAGAAAAACTTATGCAAAAGGCCAAAAAAACTGGCAAATTAGAGCAATCAGAAATTTTTAAGGTTATTCCGGATGTTCCAGAGAACTTAGAAGCACTAGATACTCTATATGCCGAACTAACTGAAGCAAGCATAGAGCTTGTAATGCCAGATGAACCAGCGGCAACAGAAATAGCAGATATTTGGGCTGCTGAGGCAGAAGAAGACGAAGAAGTGCTTGTTGAGCCAACTGTCTTCTTAGATGATGTATCAGATGATTCTGTGCGTTTATATCTTAGGGAAATTGGTAAAATTCCATTACTTACTGCCCAAGAAGAGCTAGACCTAGCCCACCGAGTGGTGAAGGGCGAAAAACGAGCTAAAGATAAGATGGCCGAGGCCAATATGCGTTTAGTTGTGTCTATAGCTAAGCGTTATGTTGGGCGTGGATTGGATCTACTCGATTTAATCCAAGAGGGAAACACCGGTTTACTACGTGCTGTAGAAAAATTTGACCCAGACAAGGGTTTTAAATTTAGTACCTATGCGACCTGGTGGATTCGCCAAGCCATTACCCGTGCCATAGCAGATCAGGCTCGTACTATTCGTATTCCTGTACACATGGTAGAGACCATTAATAAACTTTTACGTACGCAGCGTCGTTTAACTCAAGAGCTTAACCGCGAGCCTACCAACGAAGAAATTGCCAAAGAGATGGAGCTAGATGTAGAAAAGGTCGAGCATATTATGAAGATCAAGCAAGATATTCATAGCTTAGACCAAAGCGTGCGTGATGACGACGAAGATTCTGTACTAGGTGATTTTGTAGAAGACGAAGATACAATTAGCCCAGAAGAATCAGCTGCAGGGCAGTTACTAAAAGAGCAGGTAAAAGATTTACTTGGTAGCTTAAGCGAGCGTGAGCAAAAGATTATTCGTCTTCGTTTTGGCCTAGAAGATGGTAAAAACCATACTTTAGAAGAAGTTGGTCAAGAATTTAGCGTAACCCGCGAAAGAATTCGCCAAATAGAAGCTAAAGCACTAGCTAAACTTCGCAAGCACAAAGACTCTAAGAGATTACTAGATTACATTAAATAGAAGATGAACCAAAAACTGCCAACCTTAATTGGAGTTGCTGGTACGTTTGCTAGTGGTAAAGATACTCTG
>CAZTUU010000054.1:0-1129 GCA_964616505.1 uncultured Candidatus Saccharibacteria bacterium | reverse complement strand
GGTCAAGAATTTAGCGTCACTCGCGAGAGAATTCGGCAAATTGAGGCCAAGGCACTTGCCAAACTCCGCAAGCACAAAGACTCTAAAAGACTATTAGATTACATCAAATAGACCCATGGCTAAACAGTTACCAACCTTAATTGGAGTTGCTGGTACTTTTGCTAGTGGTAAAGATACACTGGCAGATTATTTAGTTGCACAACACTCATTTGCTGTTGGGTCTACCAGTGATGCGGTGCGAGAAATATCCCAAAAAAGACATGGTAATATAGAGCGCCCGGCGCTGCACGAGACAGCAAATTACTATCGTCAAAAATTTGGTGCAGATTATTTTGCTCAAAAAATTCTGGATGATTTTTTTGCAAATCAATCGAACAACTATTATTGTCTAGTAATAACTGGATTACGATCGGTAGGCGAGGCTCAAGCTATAAAAAAGGCAAACGGGGTGTTAGTTTTTGTAAATGCTCCAATAGGGGTTAGATACCAGCGAATGCTAAGGCGTAACAGAGATAAAGAAGTTAATTTAAAGCTTGAGGAATTTGCCGAAAGTGAAAAATCAGAGTGGCATAGCGGAGATGGCTTAGCCGATTTTAGTTTTAAAAACATCCAAAAAATGGCAGATATAAATATAATCAATGGCGATAACGTAGATCAATATTTAAGGGATTCTATAAAATTACTACTTAATCACTAGCTCTAAAGTAGTAAGTTATAAAAAGTTAGTACCTAAGACTAGTTAATTATTATTTATTTTTGGGATTGTATTCTTATGCTTTGCTATGAAGCTTTCAGCATCGATATATTCACCACGGCTTGGCATATCTTTATAATTAGGCATTCGTTTTAGCCCATCATCCATCATTTTAAACATTTGGCGTAAACTCTCAGCAATTTGCTTACTCTCTATAATCATACCCATAGCCTCTTTGCCAAATGATATAAGAGCTACTTTATTACCAAAGACACTCCATTCAACGGGAGCCGTATAGTCTTCGGGTTTATACCATGTTCGCTCTAGCAACATTTTTTTATCAGACTCCTCTATTTCTTTAGGAGTTTCAGGGGCATCAGGAGTAAAAGCGTATCTTTGTATTCCTGCTTTTGGAGCTAGATGTCGTACTTCATG
>CAZTUU010000053.1:2966-3288 GCA_964616505.1 uncultured Candidatus Saccharibacteria bacterium | reverse complement strand
AAAATTATTGACGTCTGATACAAAAAATGATTAAATGATAATGTTAATCGCGCGGATACGTGCGGCTAAAATAAAAACAACAAATACCAAAATGTGCTTTAGCCGTTCGGGTGGGCCCGTGCGATTTTTAATGGCTTATTGTTAATCCTTAAAAAGGTAGAATAAAGAAAATCCCGTCTAAATTTTAGCACTTGATAGCCAAAATTTAGACGGGATTTGAATTTGGTCGAACGTGGTGGAGCATAGGAGACTCGAACTCCTGACCTCTTGCCTGCCAGGCAAGCGCTCTAGCCCACTGAGCTAATGCCCCACCTTCTTTACT
>CAZTUU010000053.1:0-2731 GCA_964616505.1 uncultured Candidatus Saccharibacteria bacterium | reverse complement strand
AATTGGTTGGCACAAGGCTTGGCGCGTCGGCCAAAAAATTTTAAAAAGTAAGTATTATCCGCAAGTAGTGGTAATAGAGTTGGGCACCGATCATATCGGCGAGCTTATTAATTTTAAAGGAGTATTAGAACCTGATATTACAGTTGTTACGGCAGTTAGCGATGAACATATGGAGTTTTTTGGAACATTAGACGCCGTAGCTCGCGAGGAGCTTTCTGTTGCAGAGTTTAGTAAACAGCTAGTTATTAGTAGGGATAATATAGATTTACAATACTTAGATAAATATTTGCCAAAAAATACTAAATATATAACATATGGTTTTGATAAATCAGATTATCAAATAAAGGTTGTAAGCCACGGTATTGATGGATATAAAACTCAGATAGATTTTAATTCTGAAAAGATTGTGACAAATATAAAAGTTGCTGCTAGGCACAGCTTACAAGCTGCTTGTGCTGCAGTAAGTGTGGCAAATATGCTGGGCGTAGGTATAAAAAATATTGAGCAAGGTCTAAAAAAGATCAAACCAATGCCAGGTAGGATGCAGATATTAAATGGCATAAACGACTCTATTATTATCGACGATACATACAACTCTAGCCCCTTAGCAGTAAAAGAGGCGCTAAATACGCTTTATGAGTATAAGGGAACACAAAAAATAGCTATACTCGGAATGATGAATGAACTAGGTGATACATCTCAGGTATCGCACGAATGGGCAGGCGCATTGTGTGATCCAAAAAAACTTGATTTGTTAATAACCCTTGGAAAAGATGCTAATAACTATTTGGCTCCTGTTGCAGCCAAAAAAGGCTGCAATGTCATTAAAGTAAATAGTCCATACGAGGCTGGTGAGATATTAAAAAAAGAAATAATACATGGATCGGTCATTTTAGCCAAAGGCTCACAAAATGGAGTTTTTGCTGAGGAAGCCATTAAGCCAATACTTGCCAGTAATGCAGACCAATCAAAACTAGTGCGTCAAAGTAAATTTTGGCTATCTAAAAAAAAGGTACAGTTTAATAAGTAATGAATATTTTAGTCATACTTGGTGGAAATTCTTCAGAAAGAGATATCTCATTATTATCTGGAAAAAACATAGGCGAATCACTTCAGGCTGCGGGTCATAGCGTTTTATATTTTGATCCACAAATAAGTAAGATAACCATAGAAGAAGCACTATATGATATTGATGTAGTATTTCCGATGTTGCATGGAAAAGAGGGCGAAGATGGAGAGATACAAAAAATATTAGAAAGAAGTGGAAAGCCATTTGTCGGTTCAAGTTCGACAGTCTCGGAAATTTGTTTTGATAAATGGCAGACAATTAAAAAACTACCAAATATTTTATTTCCAAAAACAGAGGTTGTTACAAAAGAAACTATTAATAACAGTGAGCTTATAAAGCACCCATTTGTTCTAAAACCAAAAAAAGAGGGATCAAGTATCGACACTTTTATCGTACGTGATCCTGAATTATTTGACTTTAGTATTATTAAAAATGTATTTGATAGACATGAGGGTGAATTATTACTTGAAGAATATATAGATGGTATAGAGCTAACAGTTGGAATAGTAGAAGATACAGTACTACCAGTAGTAGAGATTATTCCTCCAACTGGCGAAGAATTTGATTATGAAAATAAATATAACGGTATGACTCAGGAAAATTGTCCACCCAAAAAACTGTCTCATAGAATTCAGATTGAAGCGCAAAATGTAGCTAAGCAAATTCATGATATGCTTGGTTGCAGAGACTATTCAAGAACCGACTTTATTGCATCTAGCTCTGGTAGTTTATACACGCTAGAGATTAATACAATACCTGGCATGACTAAACAGAGTTTAATACCAAAAGCTGCTGCAGTGGCTGGAATATCAATGTCACAATTATCCTGCAATCTCGTAAATGCTGCATTTTTGCGTAAATGCTAACTTTTATCTGTTCAATATACTATAATTTACATAATGAAGAGATACATACCTCGAGATATAGAGACAAAATGGCAACAAAAATGGGCTAAGGATGGCATATATAATGCCATAGATTTTGATTCAAAACCTAAATTTACAATGCTTACAGAATTCCCGTATCCATCTGGCGATGGGTTGCACATGGGACATATGCGATTATATACGCTCGGTGATATTGTCGCCCGCCAAAAGCGTATGCAAGGTAAAAACGTTTTATTTCCTATAGGTTATGATGCTTTTGGCCTACCAACAGAAAACTATGCTATTAAAAACAAGATTGCTCCACAGGCTGCTACGGAGCGAAGCGTTTCAAATATTAAAAAACAATTTGAATCTTTAGGGTATAGTTTTGACTGGTCACGAGAAATTAACACAACAGATCCAAATTACTATAAATGGACGCAGTGGATATTTTTACAGCTGTTAAAAGCCGGCTTGGCATATCAGGCAGAAATTGCTATCAATTGGTGTCCTAAGTGTAAAACTGGTTTGGCAAACGAAGAAGTAGTAAATGGGCGTCATGAACGCTGTGATACCTTGGTAGAAAAAAAGCAGCTAAAACAGTGGATGTTACGGATTACTGATTATGCCGAAAGATTAATTGACGGACTAGCAACAGTAGATTATCCAAGCAAAGTTGCTGATCAGCAAATAAATTGGATTGGCAAAAGCAAAGGTGCCGAGGTTAAATTTTTAATCGATGGTAAAAAAGACGACATAACAGTTTACACAACTCGTCCTGATACATTGTTTGGCG
>CAZTUU010000052.1:0-3359 GCA_964616505.1 uncultured Candidatus Saccharibacteria bacterium | reverse complement strand
ACGTTTTCAAGAGATTTCTCAGAGTTTAGATAATGCTACCCCTCACTATAAAGTCTTGAGCGAAGAATGTCCAGATCACGAAAAAATATTTAGAGTAGTGGTATTTGTCGATATCAATTTAAGAGGTAAGGGCACTGGGCCAAGCAAGCAAAATGCTCAGCAAAAGGCAGCAGAAGAGGCACTTGATTATTACCAAAATATTTCTGGGTAGCATCTAAGTTGACAATTTAGCAATTAACAGATACAATACGCTAGATAAAATGATAATAAATGTTAAGTAAAGAAAGACTCATATAAATTTATGCTCTCAATTCGAATGCAACGTACTGGTCGAAAAGGCAATGCCCAATTTAGGGTAGTAGTACAAGATTCAAGACAAACTCCAACTAGTGGCCGAGTAATTGCCAACCTAGGTTTTTATAATCCACACACTAAAGAGTCTAAGATAAATACCGAAAAAGCTGATTTTTATTTGTCAAACGGCGCTCAGCCTACCGATAGAGTTACACAACTCTTTAAAAAAGAGGGTGTAAAGATTCCTTCTTGGGTAACTTTGGCTACTAAAAAAACTGCAGCTATAAAAAATACAGAAAAACTTCGCAAAAACCAACCTGCAGAAGAAGTTAGCGAAGCAATCTCTGAAGAAGTAGACGCCGTAGAAGTCAAAGAAGAAGTTATAGCCGAAGCCAGCGAAGAAGCGACAGAAGAAGCTAAATCCGAAGCCTAAGTTACGACTTAGTACTTATGCACAATAAAATCGCTTAACCGGTGTAGTGCTTATGTTATTTTGCTGATATACTTACTCATTATCAGTACATAATCAGGAGAAATCAGAATGTCTAATTCTAATATAGATGAGCAATTTGTAGAATATATAGTTAAATCACTTGTTGGTAACCCGGACGCCGTGGTTATAGAGCGACGCATAGATGAAAAAGGTGTGCTATTAGAGCTAACTGTAGATCCAGAAGATCTTGGACGTGTTATTGGTAAGAGGGGTGCGACTGCTCAAAGTATTAGAAGCTTGCTTAGAGCATTGGGTACAAAAAATGGTGCACGGTATAATCTTAAGATCATAGATAATGGTGTTGAGGGCGGATCCAGAGAACGCAGCAATGACTCCGATCAGCGTAGTAACGATTCACGATCTTCTGAAGAAGTCGTTGTAGTCGAGGATGAGAAGCCAGAGGTAAGTGATTCTTTAAAAAAGACTCGAAAAGAGCTAGAAGACCTAGACGATCTAGATATCTAAATTTAGGTATCGTATCTCTGATTATTTTAGCTATAAAATTATTATGAATATTCAAGTCATTACCTTGTTTCCTGAGATATTGCAGGGGTTTTTTGAGTGCAGTATGATGTATAAAGCTCAAGACAAAAAGATTGCACGCTTAGAATGTGTTGATTTAAGGCAATTTGGTAAAGGCCCCAGAAAAACTGTTGATGATACTCCTTATGGCGGTGGTGATGGTATGTTGCTTATGGCAGAACCACTATTTGCAGCAGTAGATCATTGCAAGCAAAAATCTAAAGATGCTAAAGTTTTGTTGATGACACCTCGTGGAAATGACTATACACAAAAGGATGCAGAGGTTTTTGCAAAAGATAACAACGATCTTATAATTATTTGCGGCAGATACGAAGGGTATGATGAGAGAATTACTTCTTTAGTTGATCATCAGATTTGCGTTGGTCCATATGTGTTAACGGGAGGAGAGATCCCGGCTATGGTAATAGTAGATAGTGTAGTTAGGCTTTTACCAGGTGTGCTGGGGGGAGAAACCAGCGCAGAGCTCGAATCTTATGCTGATGGAGATTCTATTGAATATCCCCACTACACTCGCCCAGAGGATATTAACGGCCTAAAAGTTCCAGAAGTTTTACTAAGTGGTAATCATGCAGAAATCGCCAAATGGCGAAAAAACCAAAGTGATATAATAACAAGTAGTAAAAATAATCGGAGATAAAAATGCTAAAAAGATTTATAAAACCAGTTTATGCCCACTGTGATGTACCTTGTGGAATTTACGAAACTAACACAGCATTAACTGCTGCGTTAACTTGTAAGGTTATGACTGAAAAGCTAGAAGCTGCAGACTTAAGCCAAAATGATAAAACAGATTTAAATAATTTTGTAAGAGAAGTTACTCAAAAAGAAATTCAGGCACAAATTGTAAAAGATCAACTCTATATTTTGTGGAGTGATTACTTTAAGCCAGAGCATTTAGATGCCAACCCGGATTTGCATAATATTATATGGAAGGCCGTAAAGCAGGCAAGTGAAGTAAAGCATATAATATCTTTGGACGCAGCAAATAACCTATTAGATCAAGTTAAGGTAATTGCCAAGATTTTTGATGAAACCGGTGGGAACAAAAAAGTTGAAGATATGCTTTCGTAGAGTTGTTGGTAATAGTATGCAGCCATCCCTCAAGCAGGGAAATATTGTTTTAGGAATATCAAAAAAAACATACACAGTAGGCGATATTGTATTGGTAAAAGTAAGTGGTAAGGAAGTTATAAAACGGATCTTTTCTATCAAAGATAATACCTACGATATTAGGGGTGATAATGCTAGCTCTAGTACTGATAGCCGTAATTACGGGTTTATTGATAGTAATCAAATTCTAGCTAAAGTAATTATTAAGATATAAGTTGCACTACATCTGTTAAAGATATAAAATACTACCTGTTAATAGGGTGTGGCCAAGTGGTAAGGCACCGGGTTCTGGTCCCGGGATCGGGGGTTCGAATCCCTCCACCCTAGCCAAATAGAACGCAACTGCTTTTCAAGCTCATCATGACCCCTGTTATTGGGGTCGTTTTTAGTAGTTTGGTTATTCATATTTTTCTTTTGATATGTCACCGGCAAGCTTATCGTCATATAACTCGTCATATAGAAATGAGACAGTGTGTATATTTTAATGATAGGAGGACACCTATACTTTGGGCGGCGGTATCACCAAGCGCAACATTTGACCATTATTTCAAGCTTATAATATCAAACTAATTAAAATAGACTTGAAAGTAAATTTTAATAAAATAAATTAAACAATAGTTGTATACTTTTAAACATAACTTGAATAATTGATTTGAAAGATATAGTTTTATGGCAACTAATGGATTAATTAAAAATAAGAACTGGTTTATATTTCCGACACTTAAGGGATATAAAATATCCTGGCTAACTTTTGACATTATTGCTGGAGTAACATTAGCAGCAGTTGCAATTCCGGAACAAATGGCAACTGCTCAACTAGCAGGTATGCCTGTCGATGGGCTTAGTATATTATTAACAATTTTATCTATCTGGTCGTTTGATAAATTTGCTTTTACTATGTAATCTTCGATTCCAAGGC
>CAZTUU010000051.1:0-3381 GCA_964616505.1 uncultured Candidatus Saccharibacteria bacterium | reverse complement strand
TAACGAAGCAGAAGCAAGAAGGGTAGAAACACTATCTGTACTTGGAGCAGTAGCAGCTGGTACACTAACTTTTGCAACAGCAGGATCATTTGCAGCAGCGCTTGGTGTAGCGGCCGCAACAGGCAGCGGAGTAAATTACTTATCAAAAGATTAAATTTGTGGTATAATATTATAATAAACAAGGAGTATGTTGCATGCCGATAGATAATTTTGGACAATTAGCAGAATCTGCAGCAAATCTCGTCACAACCCCAAACCCTGTTGACATAGCAGCCCAACAAGCCACTACAGATACAATAGGAAGTAGATCTCAACTTTCACCACAAATCACAATTGGACAACCAACAGATCCTATAAATTTACTGCTAGAGGAATTCAAGCCAAAGAGACCAGACACCGAAAACAGTCCATTTGTTGCATCAGTAAAAGAATCCTTTGGAACTCTTCAATACGCAGCGGCTTATAAACTATACAGTGAAGCCTTTGCAGAAGACGGGTATTCAGTTTGGAACGATAAGTTATTTACGTCTAAACCAGTAGAGTGGCAAGTAAGAAACGCGAATGCTTTTACCAAATCACAAAGTCCTGCAGAGACTTTTGACATACTAACCCGCATGGACAATCACGAAGCAAACCTAAAAGCAATGGAAGGTCACATGGCCGTTTCTTTATTGGGCACACTGACAGGGGGATTATTAGACGGTACGGCATTTATTCCAGCGGGAAGAATAGGACAGGTCGGCAGCGGTGTTAGGAAGGTTGCAGAGGTATCAGCCCTTGGCGCTGCATATGGAGCGGCAACAACAGGATTACAACAATCATATACCCCTGGTATTAGCGACAAAGAAATATTTTACAATACACTAGGTGGTGCAATAGTTGGTGGGGTAATACAATCTGGCTTTACATTAGGTGGTGCTGGAATTAAAGGATTACGTAACTGGTCTAAAACAACAGCAGAGGTTTCAACAGGCGAAAAGAAACTTGCAGGTGTAGTAAATGAAATAGACAACCCAACAGGAACTGGTGGTAGTGTAGGTGCAGCTGCCGTTAAAGAGGATTTAGATAAATACTCATTCGTAGCTAATAATAAAGTAGCTAAAGTACTTAACTCGGTTGGAGGAACTTGGTCGACTAATATAGACTTGCAGGCAAATAGGCTTGGTACTGCAGCAAAAATGTCTTATGAGTTTGGTGGAAATATACAGCAATCCAAAGCAAATTTAGCCAATGAAGTAAACCCCACATCAATTCCACTAGAGGCACAGAATAGATCTAGGGTCAACGAAACAATTATGAGAAATAACACTGAAGCTGTTTTTGCAAAATACAAACAAGAAGGCGGTATTTTAGAGGAAAAAGAATTCTTTGACGAAGTTTGGAAAACAGCTGGATCAGATATTAAATCGGATAATACCCATATAAACAAAATTGCATCAGACCTCAGACAATACTTTGACAACAGCACAACAGATCTAGAAGGAAGGGGTTTAATAGGAAATGTACAAGACTACAAACAATTTAAAACAGAAGTTAACCAAGTAAGAAACTCTATAGAGGGTGGGTTAACTACAGAGCAAGCGCTAAAAGCTGTACAAGATTTTATAGATAATAAACCACTGCCTGACAACATGAGAACTCCAGAATTTTTATCACAGCTGTCTAAAGCAGCAGAGTTTGCAAGGTCAAGAAAACTCACTAATTTAACAGAGGCACAACTAAATAATCCTATAAATACAGCAGCCAGAATTAAAAACTACCTACCACAATATAGAGATGTTGATAAGATAATGAAAGATCAAGTTGGGTTTGCCAATGACGTTGCGACTACATGGGCAGAAGGTGGAGCAGTCACACCAGAATTATTAAGAAGAGCTGAGAAATTTACCGATGACCTGCTAAGAAATGAAACCTCTCTTGGACAAGGTAAAAACTGGCAAGCCAAAAGCTTAAAAGAGCGTGAATTACACATGCCTAACGAACTAGCTCAGAAATGGTTATTAGATGATAAATATCAAATATTTAATCGTTATAGCAAAGATATCGAGATGCAGCGTACTCTACAGGATCGTGGATATATGAATACAGCCACTGGCGAGCTAAATCCATATGGCGCTATGAAGGAGAAACTTGATGCTGAATATGAGATAAAATTTGCAGAAGCAAAAGATGCTAAAGAACGGGTAGCGCTCAAAGAAGATTACGACAAAGCTTTTAATCAAATTACTGGCTTGATGGATGTTGCGCTTGGAAACAATAACCGCGGGTTCTCTGCACTATCTGCTGCTGGGAATATGAGAATGCTTAATGGGCTTAGTGCCATGAAATTGTTTAACAACTTAACATATATGTCACTGAACGCAATCACTCAGTTGTCAGACGTAGGAGCCGCAATAGTCACTTGTGTATTCAATAAAATGAAACTTAATAGTTACCTAGAAAAGTCTGCACAATTCTTTACACACCTATCAAAAGAGGACTTACAAGTACTTGGTATTGCTCACGACAAGTTTATGGCAACAGATCGTATAGCTCAGATAACAGATACAGCCTCTGATATAGGCGGTAACAGGACAGCGCGATTCTTAAGATGGGCTAACCAAAAATTCTTCGAAACCGTAGGTGTAACAAAGATTACACAATTCTCCCAACACGTGGTTGCGGAAGACGGTGCAAGGTTTTTTGTAAATATGGCAAAGGCAATGACAGAGGGTAAAGTGTCTGCTGATGATCTGGTGTTATTAGCTAACGAGGGTATGGACCTAAAAACCGCTAAAGCCTTTATGAAGCAGATAGAAAAGTACGGCAAAGAAGTTGAGGTTAATGGACAAAAGATGTTTGATGCCCACGTTGATATGTGGGATTACAAGGACAAAATTAAATTCTACAACATGTTGAAACAAAGGGTAGATCGCGTAGTCGTAGTACCATCCGTTGGTGATAAGCCAAGATTCTTACAAACAAAACTTGGTGAAGCTGTTGGCCAGTACAAAAACTTTATGTTAGGAGCTTACGCTAAGCAATTACTATATGGAGTAAACAAAATAAACCAAGGCGGTGGCGGAGAATTTGCAGCTCGTGTTGCAACTATGGGTATGATAGGTGCAGCCGTAGGCACTACAAGAGATATCTTAGCGGGACGTGATGTTGAATACACTCCAGCGAGGTTAGCATTCTATGCATTTGATAAAGGCGGATTTCTCCCTATATTTGATTGGAGTAGTCAGTTAGCAGATACATACGGCATTGGTCTTGGGTCAGCTCTTGGAGTTAGGCAGTGGCACAGAGGAACAAATCGCCCACTAGGTGATGCGCTTTTAGGCCCAACATTCTCAAGACTTAATTCGGATATTCCTGCTCTAGTTGGTAGGGTGAACGATG
>CAZTUU010000050.1:0-3402 GCA_964616505.1 uncultured Candidatus Saccharibacteria bacterium | reverse complement strand
AGCATTTCAAAAAATGTAGTATGTCTATTATCACCGACTTCATCTATGTCTTGTGCCCTTAGGCATGTTTGGCTATCACAAAGTCGTTTGCCTGATGGATGAGCCTCTCCTAACAAAAATGGAACCAATGGCTGCATGCCACTGCCCGTAAAAAGTGTAGTTGGGTCATTATCTGGTACTAATCGGGCACGGGGTATAAGACAGTGTCCGTTTTTTTCAGCAAAATTAAAAAAGGTTTTTCGTATTTCTTGAGCAGTCATTATAGATATTATAACAAAGGTTATTCATTCGTGCATTAAAGCGTAAAATGCACGAACTAAAAGAAAAGCTCGGTTTGGGCATGATATAAAATCATATCAATGCCTCTAAACCGAGCGCTATTTTAACCTCCTTTTGTTGTGTATTATTGACTGTATTTGTATCTAGCCGATAATCCCCTGTTTGATAGGATTATCCAGTAGAATGATCGATGCTGGCTGCTCATCGATACCAAGACTTGTGCGTGTATTTTCCAAAATCAATTCATCAATATTCTCAACTGAGTCTTTGACGTGATTTTTTTCACGAACTTTGACAATAAAACTTATTAATCCTGGGATTAGTACCGCCAAAATTAATACAGCTTCAATGCCAACAGCAATTTTTAACATAATCATGTTACACTCCAAAAAGGATAGTGGTTATGGAAGCTTTTCCAGTTGTATATTATTACATATCCTATGCTTTTTTACTAGTTATAGTATGTATTGATGTAGCTTACGGAATAGAATCTAATTAACTATTTAAGTTAATTACAGACTCCCCCACCCAATACATGTTCACCATCATAAATTACAGCTGACTGTCCAGCAGTAACAGCTCTAATATCTTGACTTAGCACTAAGTTATTTAGTGATTGATCAAAATAACACTCAACTAGTGGTGCCCGATGCCGAATTCGAACCTTATATTTTTTGCCAAGCAGAGGCAGCTTATCAATCCAATGCAAATTAACCAAGCTTAGGGATTTTCGCCATAACTTCTCATCATCAAGCTGGCTGGTAACATATACAACATTTTTAGACATATCTTTACCAACTACATAATATGGTAGTCCTCCGCCCAAATTTAAGCCATGCCGTTGGCCTATGGTATAAAAAATTGCTCCGTCATGTTGGCCTATATTACGCCCAAATTGATCAATAATAGCTCCTGGCACTGTTTTTACATATTGTTGTAAAAAGTCTTTTATACCTACCTTTCCCACAAAACAAATACCCATACTCTCTTTTTTAGAAGCCGTTACCAGATTAAGAGACTCTGCTTTTTGGCGTACCTGAGGCTTAGTTAGGCCACCAATAGGAAACAGTGTTTTTTCCAATGCCCCCTTGGTCACTCTGTATAAAAAATATGTTTGATCTTTATTTGAATCAAACGCGGTTAGAAGCTGGCCATTACTAGTACGAGCATAATGACCAGTGGCTACATAATCGGCTCCCTGCTCTATAGAAGTATCTAAAAATAATTTAAATTTAATTTCTTGGTTGCACATAATATCTGGATTAGGAGTACGCCCAGATTTGTACTCATCAATCATATAATCGACAACTTTATGTCGATATTCTTTTTCAAAATCAAACATCTTAAAATCAATTCCAAGCTGAACTGCTACCCTTTTGGCATCTTGATAATCATCTTTCCATGGACATGCAAATCCAGGCAAGTCTTGACTCCAGTTTTTCATATATACCCCAACTACATGGTAGCCTTGCTCTTTAATAAGAGCAGCTGTAACAGAGCTATCAACTCCACCACTTAAACCAACATATACCGTTTTTGACATGAAATTAGTGTATCATTTATATATTTTTATTCTAACTTGTGCTATCTAATATTCAGTTTATTAGCGTTTAAATAGCCATTCACCTTTTTTAAGTCTAGCTTTAATACGATTTACAGCATACTTATCACCTAAGTAAAAAGATACTACCATTAATGGTAGAGTGATAATTATTGACTTCCATAATAAAGAGAACCACCCAACACTAATTATAGTTTCAGTACTGCCTGCTACTTCTCCATTTTTTTTGATTATTCCATTACAGATTGCTGTTAATTGCAAATATGCAACCTCATTATTTTTATCTGCTGCCTTTACTAACACCCTGTAAACACCTGACTGCTCATATACATGCTTAACGTTAAAATCACCAGGTGAGGTTACAGTATATATATCATTAGGCGTGCCATCGCCCCAATCTACACTAACTGCGTATGGCGCGACACCACCACTTACAATAATGGGCCACACGAGCGTTTGCTTAGGATCAGCCCCTTTAATAGCATAATTAGAAGTTAAATTTATCCTTGCAGAAGGAGCTAATACATTAGCAGAGTCGTTATAGGTAACAGTGACCACATTAGAATCTGGTCCACTCTCGTCAAGTGCATTAAAAGATCTAGCTACTAGTTGATTTGTGCCACTAAATAAATCTGTTTGTATTGTGTAGCTATTGTTTTTGCAGGCAGCAGAACCACTAAATACATTATTATCAAATAATTTTACCAGCAAATCTCCAGGACAAAATCCTGTTACATTAACAGGTAATGATGTAAAAACCGCCCCATTGGCAGGGCTAACAATGGTAGGTGACTCTGTTGGTGTTGGAGCAGGTAGTGTGCCCGAGACTCCTATGCTTCCACTTTGTGGGTTAGTGGGTAGCGGTGCAGCTGCATGTGCTATACCAATACTAGATACTAGAATCATACCCGCAATTATTACGATTGCTAAATTTTTTACATAAGTTACAGTTCTATAGTTTTTACGTTTCATGATATTTTTATTTATTACTAACTGCCTATACTATAGGTTGTTTTTACAAAAACGTAAAGTTTTGTGTACGTAGGAGGATCTGTCTAGGAGTACTTACGTCTTTTTTTGTTAGATGACATTACTTTGCGAATAATAATAAAGATTAATACTGCAAGTATAGCCAAAACCACACCAGCTGCGATAACCATCCACAGTGGTATTACCCAAAAAGTATTTTTAGCAATAATTATATTGCCACCACCTGGGCCATATCCAATATTTGCCGTAACATTATATTTACCAAAATATTTTTGATCTTTAAGGTCGTTAGTAAACTTACGCGTACTATTAGGAAGTACATTGCCTCTAGGATCAGTATTGTTAAATTCAATTTCTTGAACTACCTTACCCTTAGAATCAGTAACTTGAATTTTTCCAAATGGCTGCTCGTGTATGTTACCCGTATTTTGAAGCCTTGTGACTACAGATAGATTTTTTCCGTTAGTAAAAAATCTGCCGTTACTACCATTTTGCGCAGCAGTAAATTCTACCAATGATAAAGCGTCAGTCAATTTCCCTGGAACCGTAATAACAAAGAGTGTGCCTACGCT
>CAZTUU010000049.1:0-3547 GCA_964616505.1 uncultured Candidatus Saccharibacteria bacterium | reverse complement strand
TGTTGCTGCAGATGCTGTCGTTGCTGTTGATATTCCGATAATAGCGAGTAATGCCATTATCGAACTCGTGCACAATACAACAATTGCTTTACGCAATTTATTCTCCTTCTTTAGGGAAGAGATGAACTGAATAATTAAACTATAAAACAATAAAAAAGTCAAACTATTTATAGTTTTATGGCTAAATAAAGTATAATTTTATGGTTGGCGCGTTGGCGGAGTGGTTACGCAGAGGTCTGCAAAACCTCGTACACGAGTTCAAATCTCGTACGCGCCTCCAAAATCTGGTATAATCTACATCGCAAACCTGGGCGAGTGGCGGAATTGGTATACGCTGCGGACTTAAAATCCGTTGCCGCAAGGCTTGAGGGTTCAAGTCCCTCCTCGCCCACCAGTGTATTAACTGCCAATTTTGGCAGTTTTTTATTTCGTACAAATGATATAATAAACGTACAACGAAAGGATGATAATGATTGTACTTTGGATAGTGTTAGCGGCAGTAGTAATTTTGGCAATTTACGTTATTGCTACATATAATAGTTTAGTTAAATTAAATGTGCGAGTAGAAGAGGCGTGGAGCGATATAACGGTTCAGCTTAAAAGACGACTTGATCTTATACCTAATTTGATAAGTACAGTCAAAGGATATGCAAAGCATGAAAGCAGCGTGTTCGAAAAGGTAACAGAAGCTCGTGCTAACGCTATCGATGCTAAAGGTCCCGCAGAAACTGCACAAGCTGATAATATGCTAACTGGTGCTTTAAAAAGTTTGTTCGCTGTAGCAGAGGCATACCCAGATTTAAAAGCTACACAGAACTTTCAGCAATTACAGTCAGAGCTTGTCGATACAGAAGATAAAATTCAGGCATCACGTCGTTTTTATAATGGTTCCGCCAGAGATTTGAATATTAAAATAAAGACCTTCCCAGATAATATTTTTGCAGGCATGCTTGGTTTTAAGGCACGTGAGTTTTTTGATGTAGATGAATCAGAAGCTGAGACCGTACAAAAAGCACCAGAAGCTAAATTTTAACAAATAGTTATAGTATGTATTCGCAGATAGAGGCAAACAAACGAAAAACGATATTTTTGATGTTTGTCTTTTTTGCTATAGTTGGTGGAATAGCTTACGGCGTTAGCTGGTATTTTAATGATTATATTATAGTCATTTTTGCTATTACTTTTGCATTATTTTATGCACTTTGGAGTTACTTTGCATCCGATAAGCTTGCTTTATCTGTTAATAAAGCAACTCAGATAGAAAAAAAAGATAACAATAGGTTGTGGAGAATAGTAGAAAATCTGTGTATTACAACTGGTATGCCAATGCCAAAGGTTTATATAATGGATGACCCGGCACCTAATGCTTTTGCTACCGGGCGAGACCCTAACCACGCAGCCATTGCTGTTACTACTGGGTTGCTTGATATTATGGACGATAACGAACTTGAGGGTGTTTTGGCACATGAACTTGGGCATGTTCAAAATTATGATATTAGGGTAGCTATGATTGCATTCGGCTTGGTAGCGGCTGTATCGTTAATTAGTGATATGATACTTCGTTGGATGTTTTGGGGTGGTGACGAGGGCGGAGATGGCGGTAATAGCCCAGTCGTAATGGTAATTGGCATAATTGCTTTAATTTTAGCACCAATAGTCGCCACTATGATTCAGTTGTCTATTTCTCGTAAAAGAGAGTATCTAGCAGATGCTACGGGAGCTTTAACTACAAGGTATCCCGAGGGTTTGGCAAGTGCTTTACAAAAAATTGAAAATCATGGCTCTGTAATGAAAAAACAGAGTGCATCTACAGCACATTTATTTTTTGCAAATCCTCTAAACGGTAAATCATTTTCTAACTTATTTAGTACTCACCCTCCAATAGAAGATAGGATAAAAGCATTACACGAAATGGGCAAAAAAGCTTAAACTATTAGATATGGGAAACTCAACAACAACAAGTCCAAAGACATTAAAATCAGAATCGAAAGACACGAAGATTACAAAACAAAAATTGCCAAAAATTCCTAGCATCTGGGCAAACTACTCAAAAGTCTGGTTTGAACTTTCTACTTTTTGGCGTCCGATATTTGCAATCTTGGCAGTTTATGCAATTTTATATTTTGTGTTAGTACTTGGATTTAATTTTTCATCTGGACAAACAACAGATTCGGGAGTTGAACTTAGTAAATTTAATCAGGCAATTATTCAAACCACCTCTATATTTTCATCGAATCGCACAGATTCTACATCTATAGTCCAGTTTTTATTATTTATTATTGCCAGTTTGTCATTTATTTGGATGCTGCGTCAGCTGCAATCCGTTAAAAAAATTAAAATCAGGGATGCTTATTATTTAGGTACGGCAACTTTTGTGCCAGCAATTTTAGTTACTGCCGCATTGGCGCTTACTATGTTTCCAGCAATAGCAGGCAGTTTATTAATTAGTATGGTTTACCAAGTACAAGCAGGAGGTTTAGAATTAATAATTGCAAGTGCTATATCTTTAGGGCTACTAATATTATCGTTATATTTATTTGCCATGCTATGGCCAGCTTTTTATATAGTTACGTTACCGCAAACTCGCCCCATCCAGTCGCTAAAGACGGCTCTTAAGATTACTAAAACTAGACGTTTGGCACTTATGAGAAACATAGCTGTGCTATTTTTACTAACAGCTATTACTATTTCGCTAGTTATATTTCCGTTTGCATTATTATTACCATCTTTTGCACCATTTGTAGCATATTTATTAATGTTTATATTTTTTGGAATAGCCCAAATTTATTTTTATAACTTGTATAGATCAATGATATGAGTAGCCCTGCAGAACAAATTAGTAAGCTGAAATCACAGCTCAATCAATATTCTTATGAGTATCATGTTTTGGATAAACCCACAGTCGCAGATGCTGTATATGATAGTTTATTTGCTAAGTTAAAAATTTTAGAAAAACAAAACCCTAATCTTATTAGTCCTGATTCTCCAACCCAAAGAGTAGGCAATAAATTAAAGGGTGGATTTAAAAAAGTTCAACATAAAACAAGAATGTTTAGTTTAGATGATGTTTTTGATGAACAAGAAGTTTTAGAATGGCAAAAACGAATAATCAAGTTAGATCCAGCAGTACAAAATGCTGAGCTTTTTGCTGATATAAAAATGGATGGCTTGGCTTGTTCTTTAATATATGTTGATGGGGTTTTGGCGCAAGGAGTTACCCGAGGTGATGGGTTTGTGGGTGAGGATGTTACTGCCAATATTCGTACCATAAGCTCAATTCCATTAAGCTTGATTAGAGTAAAAGATTTTGAGAAGTTTTTGGTAGGCAGAACAGAAATTCGTGGTGAGATTGTGATGTATAAAGGAGATTTTGATAACTTAAACGTCCATTTAAAAAAAGACGAACAAAAGACATATGCCAATCCACGTAATTTGGCGGCTGGTACCATGCGCCAGCTCGATCCTAGTCTTGTTGTAGAGAGAAAACTACATTTTATGGCTTACGATATTTTACGTGATAATCCGAACGAAATTCCTACTAATCAGT
>CAZTUU010000048.1:0-4285 GCA_964616505.1 uncultured Candidatus Saccharibacteria bacterium | reverse complement strand
TAAAACAGTATAATGGTATTTACAAAGGCCTTGAAATTTTACCCAAAAACATGCACCCTAGCGGCGTAACTACAGGCGCATTTTTATGCTTACTAATTTCAAATAAAAAAATCAATAATGCCGAACTATTGGTGCCATGCTCCTACATAGATGTGCTTGAGATAAATCATACATAATTATGGATATGATCTGAGCTATAGAAAAGTGCTAAAGTCATATATAATAATATATGATGAGTAAAGAAGTAATATTAACTGGTTTAAGAGCAAATGGCGAGCTGACTTTAGGAAATTACTTAGGTGCCCTAAAACCTATCGTTAACCTTGCAAACTCAAAAGCAGACATTTGCCAGATTAATCTGTTTATGCCAGATCTGCACTCAATAGTTACAGAAGTAGATTATTCCGAACTTCAGAATCAAATATTTCATACACTAAAACAGTATGTGGCTGCTGGCTTAGACTTACATAATGTAAATATTATGGTATATCGTCAAAGTTACATATCTGCACATAGTGAGCTAGCCTGGATTTTTAATTGTTTTACAGGTTTTGGCGAAGCCTCACGTATGGTTGAGTTTAAAGATAAAAGTAGTCAACTTGGTGATGATAGAGTATCGGTAGGGTTGTTTAACTATCCGATGCTTATGGCAGCTGACATTTTGCTTTACGATGCCAAATGGGTGCCAGTTGGCGAAGATCAGCGTCAGCATCTAGAGCTTGCACGTACTTTAGCCGAAAGATTTAACAATAAATTTGGCAAACTGTTTATAGTACCAGAACATTCTCATAAGCAAGTTGAGTTTGCTGGTTTAACCGAGCCACTTCGCATAAGATCTTTACGTAACCCAGAAAAAAAGATGAGTAAAAGTATTAATGACCCGGCTGGCACAATCTTGCTTTCTGACGCTCCAGATACTGCTGTTAAAAAAATAATGAGCGCCACAACAGACAGTGTAGGGTCTATTAACTACGATTTTTCTGCTCAACCTGGTGTGAGTAATTTGCTACAAATTGATGCATATCTTAGTGGTCAAAAGCTAGAAGATGTAATTGACAAATGGCAAGGTAATACTAAGTATGGTGACTTAAAAAAATCAGTTGCTGATATTGTCCATAATTTCTTAACGGATTTTCAAACTAAGTATGACAAAGTAGATAAAATACAGTTAGTTAATAAGCTACAAAGTAGTGAATCTGCCATGGCTGAAGTAGCAAATGCTAAGTTATATAAAGTGCAGCAAGCAATAGGTCTGCGTTAGCGGTTTGCCAAAGTATGATTAATTTAGTTGTAGAACAAGATATTCCAAAGACACGTCTAGATGTGTTTGTTGTCTCGCAAATACCAGAGGTTAGTCGGGGCTTTGTTCAGCGACTCATCACAGAGGGTAAAGTGACAATTAACAAAGAACCTGCAAGATCTAACTATTTATTAAAAGGCGGAGATTTAGTTACAATTGACTATAAACCCTCAGACTTAACAGAAATACCAAACATTGATTTATCAATAATTTACGAAGACGATAACGTTGTTGTTATAGATAAGCCTATCGGTGTCTTATCTCATAGTAAGGGTGCATTTAATCCAGAGGCAACTGTTGATACTTTTGTAAAACCGATGCTGCAAGATATTAAAGATGATAGGGGTGGAATAGTGCATAGGCTAGATCGTGCAACTAGTGGTGTTATTATTTGTGCCAAAAACGAGGCTACTAGAACTATGCTCCAAAAGCAGTTTGCGCAGAGAAAGACTAAGAAGACGTATTTTGCTGTCGTAGAGGGCACATTAAGCCCAACCGAGGCTATTTTAGATTTACCGATAGAGCGAAACCCAAATAATCCCAGCAAGTTTAAAGTGGGTCCAGGCGGAAAAGACTCTCAAACATTATACAAAGTCATAAAATCTAACACAGACTATAGTTTACTTGAGCTAAAACCCACTACCGGTCGCACTCATCAACTAAGAGTACATCTAGACTATATTAAACACCCTATAGTGGGTGATACATTATATGGTGGTAAGATTGCCGATAGAATGATGTTACATGCAGCAGAACTCGAGATTACCATTCCAAAAGGTAATAGAATGATATTTAAAAGTACGCTGCCCAAAGAATTGAATAAATATATAAAATAATAGATATGAGTTTACTATTACACCCGAACTCACAAAAAATATTTGAAGATCTATCTATTAACCTACCACAGGGTTTACTTTTATTGGGCTCATCAGGTATAGGTAAGTCTAAGATATTACATAACCTTGCAAATATATATGCAGATGGTGATATAGCTGGTAGAGTTCACTATTTAGAGCTCTTAGACGATCAAAAATCTATTTCCATAGATCAGATTAGGCAACTAAAAATAATCTTGAGACTAAAATCATCTAAAAAAAGAGTAGTTATAATACCTAACCTCAATGCTCTTAGCACAGAAGCTCAGAACAGTATATTAAAACTTTTAGAAGAACCAGGTAAAAATATTCATTTTTTAATGGCCGCTAATTCTGCTAACAATATTTTGCCTACAATACAATCTAGGGTGTATATATGGAAGCTAGTATCGCCTACTAATGCACAGTTATCTGAATATTTTAGTGGTTACCCTCAAGATAAATTGGACAAAGCATTGGCGATAGGGCAAGGCCGGATAGATATAGTTGAGGCAGTTCTGCGAAATCAAGAGGATCATCCGCTACTACAATCCGTCCAGTTGGCCAAAGAAATTTTAGCAGAAAATCATTTTGATCGTTTATGCAGAGTAGATAACCTAGCAAAAAATAAAAAACAGACTTGTGATTTCTTAGATGGGCTTGAGGTTGTCTGCAGGGCAGCACTAGAACATGCTGCTCTTCTAGACAATAATAATAAACAGCTTACGGATTGGCTGGTAAGATTGGAAGCTACCGTTAGTACTAAGCAAAACTTTATATTAAATGTTCAGCCAAAATTATTATTAACTCAGCTATTTATGGTGCTGTAAGTATATGGCAATGGTATAATAGTATATAAATTATGATAGAACTTTTAGTTTTGTTGGTATTAGCAGTTTTTGCATATCGATCCACATACAAGATTAACGAAGATTATTTTGATGTACCAAAGAAATTGGGTATTCGTATGGGGAAACTGTGGGATATAGCTCAGCAAAGTATGCGAGAAAATAAGTTTCTACGCGCCGAAAAAGCATTACTTACTATCTTAAAAATCGATGAAAAAAATGCAGCCGCCTATAACCGTTTAGGTATTTTATACGCAAAGCAAAAAGACTATAAAGATGCCATTGATTGTTTTGAAATTGCATCAAGTATAGAAAAAAGTGCTTCTAGTTTTCATAATCTGGGACTTATTTATTATGAAACTGGTGACTATACACGCGCTTCACTTGCTTTTGAGGAAGCCATTAGTTTAGACGATGCAATGGCCGCAAGACATATAGCTTACGAAAAAGCTCAAGAAAAGCTAGGTAATAGCAAAAAAATGATTAGTGAATTAGAAAAAGCTACTAAATTAGAGCCTAATAAGGAGACTTACTCTCTACTACTTAGGGCATACGAAATGAATAATATGGAAGAAAAAGCTTCGACGATTAGACGTAGACTCAGCAGAGTATCTTTGGGCAGTAAGAGACCAAAAAGAGTAAGCCGCCCCCCTAGAGTTGTAGTGTAGCTAATTTTGATTGAATTGTGTGATTAGGTGTTGTTGTAAGACAGGCGTATAATAAAACATAATAGGTAAACGCATACTACAAGGAGTTGGTGGAATGGCAAAAGATAAAGGCAAAAAAGAGAAGAAAAAGCCAAAGCAGATTAAGACCTCGGTTTAGTTTTTTATGAGTGAAGAAGAAATTATTATAGCTCTTGAGGCCATGGAAACTAATCCAGATTTATTAACATCAGCATCTTTTAGAGCAAATACAGAGATTTGGCCAGATAATAGCATATCTTTCAAAGACAACCACTTAGCATATCTAAAATCTCACCCCGCTGTTGCACCTAGGCATTATTTGTCTAATTTACGTCTGCGACTGCGTAAGCGACCCAGTATGTGCTAGAGCTTCTTTGTTGAATCCTGGACAGTCAGTCTAAAACCAAATATAAAACCCCAGACAGGTTGGATATATGTATTTGGTGTATGGTGAGGGATTTGACCTATGTGACAAAACAAATCAGTTTTGTCAAACAAACCCCATACGGGGCAGACAATTGTAGACTTGCAATTGTTGTCGTTCGAATTCTCAAACACTATACCAATAAATAAACCCCAGATAAACTGGGGCATATT
>CAZTUU010000047.1:2284-4778 GCA_964616505.1 uncultured Candidatus Saccharibacteria bacterium | reverse complement strand
AGTAGTTGTTTGTTCGAGTTTGATCGTGGCAATATTTGTCTTGATCGGAGGAATATCAACAGCAACGTCGGCATCTGCCGTCACAAGCCTACCAAAGGCATGCCAAGGTACTCCAGGAAAATTGATTTGCGCAAACAAGTCACAACGCCGAGTATTTTTGGTAAAAAATGGAGTAATTAAACGCTCAGCCCCCGCGCGTTTCGGAGGTCGAGCCAGCGATGGATCTGGCCCTTGGTACACGAGAGAAGGACGGTTTAGCATCCTTTACAAAGATGCAGGCGCAGTGAGTACACAGTACCACGTTAGAATGCCGTTTTTTATGGCATTTAGCGGAGGGCAAGGTCTTCACTACTCATCCGAATTCGCCAATGGCTATCGCTATAGTCACGGGTGCATCGGACTGAATAGTTGGGTTTTTGCTCGAAAAGCCTTTAGGTGGGCACCAGTCGGGACACCTTTTGTAGTGACCCGATACTAAATACAATCTATGGCCCGCCACATCCAGTGGCGGGCCCTTAACTTTTAATAATCAAAATCACTATACCTAATCTAGAGCTGAGAATTTAGTGCCACCAAAGCTTAATATACCGTTTACATAATCACCTATGCCAGATAATGGATCATTTATATTATGAACAGCAAATCTTTTACGGAGGCTAGGAGTTATATTTTTACCTACTTTTTCTACTGTCCAACCCAAATATTTTGCAATAGTCTCATCATCTAGCATTTCTAAATTATTTTTTGCCCTATCTAATGCGCTAAGTGGGTCTGTAATGTTTCCAACTATAAAACGCTTACGTGTGCTTGTATTGATAGTTTCTAGCCATTCTTCGATTTGATTATCATCAAGATTGCCTTGACTTAGCCATTGCTTCAATATAGTACCGTCCATCCATTTTACTAAAAATTCTGGACCCCAATTTGCAATTATTTTTGCAATATTATTTGACTCTGTACTGGTTGGATTTAATTTATTCTTAGAAAATATAGGCAATACTCGTACAACTGCTGCTGCAGTTTCTACTATCAATGATTCATTACAAATTGAATGAACTAAACGCTCATTGTCTTTATATTCTTGTGGTAATCTGGTACGACCAGTTATAACAGAATCTTCATTATTTCTGTACAATGATTTTTCCCACAATAAAAATGCCTGCGAGGTTATGCCGGAAACAACTTCTAAAATATTCGTATCTATAATACAAAAAACTGAATTCGTAACTGTGTCACTCCTCGATCGTAGCTCATGATCTTTAAGCACATAACAAACATAGTCTGGTATAGCGGCATGTATTTTAGTTAGCTCATCTCCGTTAACGCCAAGCTTTGTGGTATGAACACGCCACAACCCCGACAGGCCAATATCATGTATATCCGGCCGAGATTCATATGGCAATTCACCTTCGAATATAGCTTTATATGCAACTTCTCTATTTTCTACCAAATTCATTATTATTTATTATACAATATATTATTATTTTTACAATTTTTATGCTCTCAATTCTCACTCTAAGTACAACACTCAAGATATATGAGATAAAATAGTGTAACTATTACTAAACAACCTATATGATGTATCTATAACTATGCATGGACCTGAATTATTACAAATTGGGTTTTTCGTTTGGCTTCTGGATTTTGCAATCAGAATTGCTGCTTTGTTTTATGTTCCTAGAAACCGTAAGCCTTCTTCAGCGATGGCATGGTTGCTAGCAATATTCTTAATACCATTTATAGGTATATTGTTATTTTTGATAATTGGCAACACAAGACTTCCGAAAAAACGACGCCTCAAACAGCAAGAAATAGATCAATTATATTCTGAAATAATAAATACCAATCATGACATAAGAAAATATATTGTAAATCCAAATGACTTAGGAACTTATGGCGATATTGCTAAATTAAATTTAAAGCTGGGTACGTTACCCGTGATGTCAGGTAACAAAGCAAAACTTATTTCTGATTATAATCGATCAATTGAAGCAATAGCTAAAGATATCGATGATGCAAAACACTATGTACATATTGAATACTTTATTATTTCGGCAGACTCAAAAACAGAAGTATTTATGCAAAGTATAGAAAATGCAGTTAAGCGCGGTGTAATAGTAAGAGTGATGGTTGACCATCTTGGCCCTATTGGTTTACCAACCTTTAAAGCAACATTAAATCGACTTGAGAAAATCGGAGCAGAAACAAAATTAATGTTACCTGTCCAGCCACTTAAGGGTAAGTATCAACGTCCCGATTTAAGAAACCACAGAAAGATAGTTGTAATTGACGGGTATATTGCATACGGAGGATCACAAAATATAGTAGATAGAACATACTTAAAAAAGGGAAATATAAAAAGAGGTTTAAAGTGGCAAGAGCTAGTAGTGAGGATAGAAGGACCAGTAGCAGCATTAGCATATAATGCTGTATTTATTTGTGATTGGTATTCAGAAACGGATGTTATTTTGAACAGAAAAGATAATCCAGAATT
>CAZTUU010000047.1:0-2274 GCA_964616505.1 uncultured Candidatus Saccharibacteria bacterium | reverse complement strand
AAAAAATTTGGCAACCAAAACTGTCAACTTTTGCCCAGTGGCCCTGGGTTTGATAATGATAATAACGTAAAGCTATTCAGTTCTTTAATGTACTCCGCTAAGAATAAGATTATTATCACAAGCCCCTACTTTGTGCCTGACGAAGTTATGATAAGCGCCGTAACTGCTGCAGCCGAAAGAGGCGTTAAAGTCATATTGTTTGTGTCAGAAATTGGTGATCAATTTATGGTTTTTAATGCTCAAAGATCTTTTTATGAACAATTACTTAAAGCAGGCGTAAAAATATACGCTTATAAAGCTCCATTTATTTTACATTCAAAACATTTTAGTATTGATGATAATGTTGCGGTAATAGGCTCTAGCAACATGGATGTACGATCGTTTAAGTTAAACCTAGAGACAAGCTTAGTATTTTATGACAAAAAAATGGTTAGCGATATGCGTATGGTAGAGAAAGAATACTACAAAAATTCTATAGAAATTACTCTTAAAGTATGGCAGAATAGACCATTAAAATCTCTGATGGCAGAAAGTATTACCAGACTAACATCAGCCCTACAATAAAGATTAAGTAAATATGAAGTAAGGCGACCCGTTGTCATTGTAGAATAATTATAAACAGCACTATCGATATAATAGTGCTGTTTATAAGCAGAATTTTACTTCCAGCCAAAGGCCTGGCTTAAAATCCAAAGCGTTGTAGCAATAGAAATAAAAAACAGACCAAGACCAACTGGACTACCCCAGCTAAACCACGAACCCCACGAGCGCCAATGTTTTAGGCTATTCTCGTGGCTGTAGTTATAGTCATCTTGATATTCTTGGAGACTTTTGCCTTTGTGTTGCATAGTGTTCCCTTTGTTAATTGATGAAGTCCTATAGCCAAAAGGGTTCGACAATGTCCCTAGGAGATACAGGCTTGTTCATTCATATTTAGTGGTCTTGGTATCCGTTCATGTTGTTCGCCGAATGAGCAGCGCATGGTTGAAATTGGACGACCCCATTACTAATATTTTAGCATTAAATACAAGCTATAGAAAAAATGGATGCTAAAGTGCCCAAAGATTATTAATTAGTGTGTGCAATTGATGAAAAGTTTACACAATCATAAGAGTTAAGGTCTTAACCGGCGTCGCCGGCTCTAAAAGCTGAAGATCTCGACTATTTATGATTTTTGAAGAGGTAGAGAGTCAGAGATCTCACAAACCATTGAAAAAGCCCCAATACTGGGGCTCTATCAATGGTGCAACTCTACAGAATCTACTTAAACTTTTTGAAGCAATTATTAACTCTACTTTATTAATACCAAAAATTAGTTTGCTGCCTTCGAAGCAAGCTAATCTAATAATTTACTAAAATTAAGCGAGATTAAGCTGCCACGATACGCCGTATTTGTCTGCGGTCCAGCCGAACTTTTTGCTGAATCCATAGTTGTCTATCGGCATCATAACTTGTCCGTCCTCTGAAAGTTTTTCAAATAGCTGGTTTAACTCATCTTCGCTCTCACAATTAACATAGATTGAAATTGCTGGAGTGAATGAAAACTTATGATCCATGCGATTTTCGCTAGCCATATAATCCTGACCGGCTAGAACAAATGATGCCTGCTTTACTAAGCCTTCTTCGCCACCTGGCTCATCCTGCTTCCATTTTTCAACATTCTTTATTTCTGAGTTAGGAAAAAGTGACACATAATAATTGATTGCTTCTTCGGCTTTACCACACTGATCACCGACGAACATTAAGAAAGTAGTTGTTTTTTGCATAACTTAATAATAGCAAAAATACGCCCGAAAGCGTATTTGATAAATTACTAAAAATGGTGCAACATAGTTGACGTATTTCAAACGGCAGCCATAGATGCTACTGAGGATTATAGGCTAAAGCATTTGGTTGAACAATTCAGCTTATCGGGTAATTTACTCAGCTAACTTGGATTTTTCAGGCAAGTCGTTTGCAGCCTGTATCATCTCAGCCTCACTGATCGCACACTTATGAATTGGTGCATCGGGCTTATCCCTATCAAAAACGTATGCCAGATAGTGCCGGGACTTTCCCTCAAAACCAAAGATAGTAACGATATTAAAACTGCCTCTGGATACGATTTTAGCCAGCTCATCTTCTTGCATATCGCCGTTCATATTACAAAATACGATTAAGTGACGGTTGTCAGCATAGTTTTGCCCACGTGATGATTTTGCTTTGACCTGACCCTCAACAGCCTCAAGCAAGGTTTTGTACCTTTTATCTCTATACGTAGCTAGGGTTTGCTCT
>CAZTUU010000046.1:4117-4921 GCA_964616505.1 uncultured Candidatus Saccharibacteria bacterium | reverse complement strand
AAATTATCGTATTTTTTTTCGATGATATGCGAGCTCATAGTATTAAATATATTATAGCATTAATGCCCGCCACTCTACTTACTAGCCCATGCTATACTTTCAATATGAAAACAGGAGTAGATTCTAAATTTGAGCGCGTATATAATATGGCCTTTGCCCGTGTCTACCCACTTTATATCACTAAAGCCGAGCGCAAGGGCCGCACCAAAAAAGAGGTTGACCAGATAATTTTATGGCTAACCGGTTATGGCCAGGCTAATCTAAACAAGCAAATAAAAAATGCTGTAAGCTTTGAAACTTTTTTTAAGGCGGCGCCAGACTTAAATCCCCTACGCCACCTAATCAAAGGCTCGATCTGCGGTGTGCGCATTGAAGAGATGCCTGATAATCTTATGCGTGAAATTCGCTACTTAGACAAATTAATCGATGAGCTAGCCAAAGGTCGCAAGATGGAAAAAATTCTAAGGACTGAGGAGTAATTAAATATTATTTTATTTTCCAAACTTTTTGATATGCCAATCTAGCTAAGTCTTCCGCTCTTTTTGCAATCTCCTTCTTACCCCAAGCCATATTCCCCTTTTCAAAGTCTTCAATAAATTCCATTACATATTTGAATTTTTTTCCGCGTTCTCTTAGAATTTTAATTTTTTCATCGATAGAATTATTGCCTAATTTTATTCAATATCTCATATCATCAATATCTGTAACAAGAGGAATGAGATGGGCTGATTATAATTTAAAATTTTCAAGACCAATACAATGGATTTTAGCATTATTTGGCAATGAAATTATGAATTTTGAATT
>CAZTUU010000046.1:3202-4107 GCA_964616505.1 uncultured Candidatus Saccharibacteria bacterium | reverse complement strand
CGTGAAATGATAAAAAGATTTCCTATCGAATCAACAACTTCCATATCTTCTTTACTTACATTTGATTCAGATCCAGGAGTAACAGGTAAAAAATGTTCTGTGTTGTAGTGTTTCTGCAAAGATATCTTATCTACATCGTATATTTTTACCCACTCGCTACTGGATAACCCATAATTATTTATTCTATCAAAAATATAACAACTATCTGCAAGTGTTAGTTCGTTGTAATCTAGTTCAGTAAATCTAGATACAAATTCTTCTTCATTCGCACATTTACTTTTTAATAACTGAACGAATCTTGCACTAACCTCAATAAAATTACTGGTATTGAAAAACTCTTTTGAATATTCTGCATAGGGCTTCTCTATTTCGTTGCCCACTCTTTCGCATATTTGATTATTTATAAAATGATATTTTTCAATACTTTCAATAACGTTTATAAGTAATTTAGTCTCTTGCTTTCCCATATCACTTTTTTTGAAAGAATAAATGATTGAGTAAACTAATGGTAAGTGTTGGGTTATGTTGAAATGATTTAGTCCTTTAAAAGCAGAGCACACTTGATCAGTATACCCCTTATTTTGAGAAATACTTAAGCAACCTGAACTGTTTAAGTATTCTTTAATGCGATCATCATCGTTAGACTGTATTGCGCTATAGTAGATAGAAAAATCAGAAATTCCATCTGTTAAACCTTTTGCTCCCTCTAGATTGCCGTAAGCCTTAATGTTTCTATATAAGTCTGTTTTATTGATATAACCATTTCTAGAAACCCAAAAGTATTTTAGCATTCTTTGCAAAGTGCTACCCGCTCTTTCTATTATCTCATTCCACTTTTGGTCAACATATTCTTCGTCTCCAACATTCGCATATAAATAATTTTTTAAGAGGTCTGCAACGTTCAA
>CAZTUU010000046.1:1550-3192 GCA_964616505.1 uncultured Candidatus Saccharibacteria bacterium | reverse complement strand
CAAAGACATACCTCTTGCATTTGTTCTTTCGAATATATCGAAAGCTTCGAGTTCGTCTTCAATATTAATTTCAATTACATAAGTTGCGTAGACAGTTTTCAGAAAATTTGAAAGATCGGACTTCCCAAAAACTGAAATTTCCTCATACATATATGTATACAGACTCTTAAGTTTTGCTGACTGTCGTTTAACTTGTTTGCTACCAATCTTACTAGGGAACTCTCCATCCCATGATTCGTTTGAAATATATTTAAAGACATCATATATACCAGAAGATACAAAAAGTCTCTCTGAAATCATTTCTCCAGTTGTCTCGTCCGTGAATGATATTTTTTTTTGAATTTCTTGCGATAATGGGTTGAATTTTAATTTTTTTGCTAATTGCCTACAAGCAATTAGCAGTAAAGTGAATGATGTTAAACGCTGTTGCCCGTCTACAATTTTGAAATTTCTTTTGTCTGAAGTGTCAAAAACAAATGTACCTAAAAACATAGGCTTACTAGCGTTCATGGCGCCCTTTAAATCAGTTATCATTTCAAAAACCTCACTCTTACCCCAATCAAATGTTCTTTGATATTTAGGTACCGATAAAACTGCATTGTACTTATACAAGTCTCCTAGCGTAGTGTGTTTTGGTATTATCATAAATTATTATTAACTATATATATCATAATAACACTATTTAAAATATTTACATTCATAATTATTAAACACCATAAATATATTAATTAAAACTTCACTTCACCAATTTCTACTTTCGGGTATTCTTCGGAATCGCTCTTTATCAAAATCTGCTACATCACTTAGACTCTCTATTAGAGGCTTGCCTTGGCTGACCACGCTGCCGCTTTCCATAATATAAATGCTTTGCGCGCTCGGTAGATTCCAGATATTTTTAGTCACCCCAGCTTGGGCTAGACACTCTGCTAGAAATGGAAAACCACCAACTTCGGGACGATTGGCAAAGGCGTAGTGCATTGCATTATTTAATTTTTCTTGGGCTTTGGACATATTTATACTTACTTTTTATAAAAAGTTATTATTTATACCGAATAGTTCATCAGCCAGTTTGTAATCTCATCTGCCAGCGCTTGCTCATACCCTCTATATCCGTGTGTAGCATCTCCCAAAATTACAGTTTTTACCTTTGGACTGGCTGAAAAAGCTAGTTTTAATTTTGAAAATATATCTTCAATAGGAATTACGAGCACATCATCTTTTTTTCCCATTACTGCAAAAACCGGGCTTGTGATATTTTTTAGACTTTTAAAATCATTGTCCTTCTTATAAAAATTGAAAATTCCAGCCTTAGATTCGTTGCCAAAAAGACTAATGTATGTTCCAGCGCTTACAAAGTACTCATCCCATACCTTAAGCGACATTAAATCACTTGCTTGATTGTTGGCAATCATTTCTCTAGCTTCGGAGTTCTCTAGCTCGAAGCGTTTACCGTCTTGTCTTACCAACCCCAACATATCAGACGGCGAAATAAAAGAAATAGATTTAATCCTTTCATCTTTCGTTTCAGACGCATAATAGGCAACCTTAGGACATCCTAGGCTGTGGCCGGCAATATGTATTTCGCCAAAACCAATATCTTCTAATACGTCGATATAGGTTTTTATGTCTATTAAACAATCTT
>CAZTUU010000046.1:0-1540 GCA_964616505.1 uncultured Candidatus Saccharibacteria bacterium | reverse complement strand
CAATTCAGCTCCTCTATTATTAAAAACTGCGAGGGCTATGCCTTTTTCTGTAAGCGACTTTGCGATGCTATCTATAAATTTATTCTCATAAAAATTTCCACCCATTCCGTGCACATGTAGTAGAATTTTATTAGTTTTTACTTCTGGTTCATATAAAATACCATGAAGCTCAAGATTGTCTGGAGTGTGTATTCTTTTGAATGTGGTTTTCATTAGTTAAGTATAGCAGTAATGTTTAGACTAAAAAACTTGTCTTTCTATTGAAAATAAACTAGATTTAGTTGATCTCAACCATAACCTCATTACGAAGTAGCCATGGCGGCGTGAAAGGTGCATTATAGCCAGCGTATTGTACTTGACCTAGTGCTGTAACATTATTTTTTTCAAGTGCTTTTAGTAACTCATCTTTTTTTGCTTGTACTCTTTTATCGCTAGTATAAAAACCAAATCTCTTTACGGCCATTTTCTTGGCCGGCATGGTCACAATCTCAACACGACTATCGTCTGGTGTTGGTAAGCTCTCTAGGCTATAGCTTTTGGGCATGGCAAATGAAACAGTATGCAACTCACCCTCTACTGTTGCCCGTACCGGGGCGGTCATGGCGATGGGCTCAGAAACTTTTTCGACAACCGGCGCAGTCATGGCAATACTTTCCTTTTTGGTGTTACCACCAAAAATATATCCGGCAATAATACGGAAGCCTTGATTTAAGGCTTCTCTATATTCTCCCTTAACGGTCGTTTGCGCCACGATATGCTCGGGATAATTACGGACTTCGTAGTTACTGTTTTTTTCTAAAACAGTGTACGAGGTGTTCTCAACCCTAGATGAGAAATAGCCCCATAGGCTCCAAAGCAGGATTACGGAGATAAGAGCGATGAGGGTGTAGGTGGTGTTCATGGGTTAAGTATAGCAGGAAAAATTGGTATGTGGGATATAATAAAAGACGAAGTTAAGAGGGTAAAGATATTTCAACAGTCTGTACTGGGTATAAAACAACAAATACAGATATATATTTGTAACTATGCGAAGTTTATATTAAAAAACGGATCTATAGACGAAAAATAAATATCTGTGACCCCGGCTCGTGGTTTTTTCTGCTGAAAAAACATTACTGTGCCCTTCGAGTCCCTGTCGAAAGCAAAGCAGTTTGCTTTCTTCCCGCAGCATGCAAAAAAAATGCCCCATAAGGGTATTTTTTTTGCATGCTGGCGTCTTTGAGCAAGAGCCGTAGTCGGTCAAGCCCTGTAAAGTTATCTTTAACAATTTTATCTTAACATTTCGATGGTCCTTGAGCACCTTAAATTTATCTAATTTTTATCTTTATTGATAATTATTTACTTTGGCATCTGAATAACCTTATCTAACAAACAATGTGCTTGTTTTGTAAAATCATCTAGTATGAATTTACTCCATAAATCCATGTCTTCTTTATTTTCCCATAAAGCTAACACCATACAAAAAGAATGCCTAAAACTATTCCTTTGTGTTGCAACAACTTCCATATCAAAAATCAGTTGATATTCATCATTAGGGTAC
>CAZTUU010000045.1:4851-5448 GCA_964616505.1 uncultured Candidatus Saccharibacteria bacterium | reverse complement strand
AGTAGTAGTAACAGAAGAGGATGATCGTGACATTGATGGTGTAAGAATTATGGAAGAAATTGCTGCTGCTGCAATAACTGAAGGTAAAGTAAAGAACAAAGATATATTTTTAGTACACGATCGTAGCGAGGCTATAAAATTTGCTATAAAAACAGCTAAAAAAGGCGATACCGTTTTACTTCTTGGTAAAGGTCACGAAAAAACCATAGAACGAGCCGATGGCGAGCATGATTGGGATGAGATAGGTCTGGCAAGAAAGATATTGACTAAAGTAAGAAAATAATGTATAATAATACAGCAGGAAAGTTCATTGACATCTATGATTGGGGTAAGATGAATCATCCGCTATATACCATTGGTGCATGGCAAGTATTTGCATTCGCATTAATTGGAGGGCTTGTTGCTGGACTACTTTCAGTGACTGGTCTCAATTCCAACCCAGTGGCAATTATTGTTGCCGTTATGGTTTGGGTTGTGTTGTGTACACTTGTCGTAAAAGGTGCACGTAAGATTTACGTGAATAAGTACGGCAAGCCAAAAAAATGGGAGGATCCTTACGCGAAATATCGTGACGATTACACTTCTTAAACTGCCCGC
>CAZTUU010000045.1:1382-4841 GCA_964616505.1 uncultured Candidatus Saccharibacteria bacterium | reverse complement strand
TACAATATCGTGATCGCCCACCATAAAAATAGATAACCCTTCATAAGTAAGAATGTCAGTGAATATTGTTTACTCTGATGAGCCTAATCTAAGGCGAAACGTTCTAAAATCCAAGGTCCAAGGTCTATAATCTATGGTCTACTCAAGCGTTAACGTGGTGCAGCGTATATAGCCACCACCTTTGGCTAGTTCTTGGATTTTTGGGGTAATTACTTTTTGCCCATGTTTTAGAATATTGGCTTTTAATTCAGGTGCAAAAGCACTCATTATGACCGTCTTACCCGTAGAGACGAGATTGCAGGCATAAGCTTTTGTGGCTTCTTCGTAAGATACCTCGATTTTGTCTATATCAGTTAAACTACGTATTTTTGTTTGGCTTTCTGGCAAAAAGGCTTCTGGACACCAAGCAATCAAGGCTTTGCTGTTTTTTGTGGGTGGTTTTAAGATGGACAGAGCCAGATCAATATCGTAAAAAAAACTATCTGGCCATCCTGTAACTTTGTTAATAACAGGTACATTATCTGCGTCTACTTGGGGAATTGTCTGTAAGCTAATTACATCGTATCCAAGCGTTTTACGTACAAAATCATGAACCTCTAAATCTGTACGGTAGCCACTGCCCATAAATAGATAGTTGCCACATACTAGCGCATCGCCCTGGCCACTAAACCTTAATCCCTCAGGCACCTCAATAATTTCTTTGCCTAAGTCTTGAAGATACTTTTTGGCAAAGGGTGTTTCTGTTTGTCGAGCATTTGGTAATACTGACATGATTGTTTTATTGTTTTTACATAGCGCCCAGTTAGCTGTATAGATTCCATCTTGGCAGTCTTTCGGAGCATTAACCTTAACAACATTTACACCAGCTTGTTCAAGGGCTGACTTTATGGAGTTAAATTCTTGTAAGGATTTTGATTTATCAGGCTGATTATTTTGGTCAGAATAGGGGTTAAGTTCTAAAACAGAGAAGTGATCTGGGCCAGACATTAGCACGGTTTTATTTATTAATTGCATATCAGGTATATTCTAGCAAAAAAACAAAAGAAAAAGCCCATAAGGGCAGACGACACTGGCTAATAAATTATAAGCCGGTTATCTTGCCGCAAATGGGCTGAGGTTGGGGCAGAGCCCCAAGTAGATGGTGACAGCAAGACGTTTGCCTTCGCCACATTAGATCTGATTAGCTATATCAGACTTAAACTCTACTTGGAAGCTCTGCCCGTGGAGGGGGAAGACTATGGTATTACGTGACAAGCATGGCTCGTTGTGCGCGGTTAAACCGTACACAAAGAGCTTGATAGGCTTGGTCTAGAGCATGGTCATTTTTGGCAGAGATGATAATCATTAAAAAATCACCGTCCCAGTATGCCCGAACAGCGGAAATGCCGTTCAATTTAATGCCGTTCAATTTGCGCGCTAGTCGCCATTTTGCAGTGTCTGAGGCCATTGATAGACCTCCGCACATCCTCTCTACTTCCTCAATGAAGTAGTGAATTTCTTCCTTCTTGCATTCTGGAGGCATTAGCCCCTCCTTTTTGTACTTTGTTCGCGGTGTTGCAAACAATCGTTATAAGTTATCATAAGTAGGGCCGTTTGTAATTTAAATAATTACAGTAAATTGCAAAATAGTCCAAAATAAGTTAAAATAATATTTATATGACAGAAGAAGACTTTTTTAGATCTGTTAGTAAAACTAATGAGCACCGGGCAAATATATTAGCGCATGAAGCTGCTGAGGCTCGGGAATCTTTGATTGCCCATGCTTTTGATCTAATAAAGGCGGCCTACGAATATGACAATGACATCGATAATGTCACTAATTATTTATTTACTCAAACCCATGTTCCGGCAGAGGGTATGGGAAATGATGCATATAGCGAGAATTCTGTACTTAGCATAAGACTAGAAAGTCATATCAAAGATATCGATGGAAGTCCTGATGAATCTTTGATTATATATATGCCTATTAGCCAAAAATTTAGTGAAATAAATAATTTGTCAGATGATCCAGAAGAGAAGAATGAAATATTAGCCCAAGAAGAGCCGTACTCGATTATTATTCAGGTTCTTACGTCTCATGATTCTATAGATGCTGCACAGATATTAAAAATTACACTTGGGGGTGTTGTGAACTATAATTTGTATAGTAGCAGCGAACAAGAAATTGGAGCTGCACTAGATAACTTTATTGATAATGTTTTACCGCGTGAGGAAGTAGATGAGCTTATTCATGGCAATCCGGCTCCGCATTGGCCGCACACCTTACCAACATCAGACGAAAAGGCAAAGCTCACCATGCTTGAAAGAAGTCTAGTCAGCTTTGAGTTAGTTCCGCAAAAAATTATTAAACCTTTAAATTAAACCCATACAAACCATGTTAAAATATCCACTGATTAAGGGGATATTTTAGTGAAAAAGACATTAATAGCATTTGATTTAGACGATACTTTAGCAGTTACAAAATCGCCAATTAGCGACAAAATGAGCGAATTACTTGGCAAACTGTTAGAGAAATATGAGGTTTGCGTAATAACTGGTGGTAAATTTGGGCAAATAAGTAAACAGGTTATAGATAGACTAGAGGTTGGTAAAAACCAATTACATAAGGTACATGCTATGCCAACATGTGGTACACGTTATCATAGATATGATGACATCACAGACGAATGGGTAAAGCAATATGCGAACGATTTAACAGTAGATCAAAAAGATAAAATTGTAGCGACACTAGAAGAAGGTGCAAAAAGTTTAGGTTATTGGGAGCCTAAGCCTTATGGTGAAATTATAGAGGACAGGGGTAGCCAAATTACCTATTCTGCATTAGGACAACAAGCTCCTGCCGAGGCTAAGTATGCTTGGGATCCGGACGGTGTTAAAAAACATGCTATTAGAGATTATGTAGCCGAAAGATTAGATGATTTAGAGGTGCGCGTAGGTGGTACTACCAGTGTTGATATCACTAAAATTGGTATAGATAAAGCTTATGGCATGAAGAAGTTGATAGAAATTTTAGGTGTAAGCAAAGAACAAATCTTATTTATAGGAGATAAGCTAGAAGAGGGTGGTAACGATTACCCGGTTAAAGCACTTGGTATAGATACAATCTCAGTTGATGGTTGGGAAGATACTGCCTTAGTTTTAGAAGGCATAATAGCCGTTTCTTAAATAATATTTTAGATATAAAAGTGTAAAGCCCCGAAAAAGCACGGATAGATGCGACAGTTTACCGTCGCTTCCGGTCTTTTTCGGGGCTGTGGGTGATCATTGGAGGGCTACAGTGTGTAGCTAACATTACTACACACATTTTTCTCCCCATCCAATGGTATGGTCAGACTGACCACTTTACGTCGGGCGATGCGCAGATTCGTGGACGACAATGCTGAGAAGTTGGATCGGCTGCTGTGGGCTCCGCGCACTGGGTTGATCCCATTGCGCCGATGTCGTCTTCTCGGGTTAACG
>CAZTUU010000045.1:0-1372 GCA_964616505.1 uncultured Candidatus Saccharibacteria bacterium | reverse complement strand
TAGCTCTTTTTTAACATGACGAACACTTTTGATTCTACATGTTAAAAATTTTCGAGCCTTGTCCTCGGGGACAGATTGAATCTCCATTTTTAACGGAGATCCATGACGTAGTGCTTTTACTACTACATCTGCCAGCTTCTTTGGAGGAGCCGGCTTCACTACAGTAGTATGTACTGTAGTCATTTTACCCTCCTCATAATATAGACTATTGGGCTGATAAACTATAGCATAATTTTTTAAAAAAAGCAACCTAAGCTACGTGTTCAGCTAGATAAAAAACGTCTTCATCCATTTTTTGAGCAATTTCTTCTAATTTAGAATCTGGAATTAACATACGATGCTCTACACCAGTTTGTGTTCTTTGGATTGGTATATCCGACGGGAAAACATAGGGAACAACAAGTAATTTTCTTGATCCATCTCGATTTCTTTTTTCTATAAACATTCTTGGTTGGTCTTCAAGGCTCATGCCTCCTTTTAGTAGTTCTTGCCTAAGTTCCTCTGTGCTACTCTTAACATCCATATCTACCTCCTCATCACCTGGGTAGAAGATAATAAAGTCCTTTCCACGAGCGTCTTCTTCTGGAGTTGTTGTTCTGTATTTGATGTTTGCTTTCTGTAATATTTGCTCAAGCCAAACTTCGTTTTTTGCTCCTTTTATCATATCTTCAATAGTTTTTTGAATTTTATTACGCGCTTCTCTATTTTTTTTCTGAAAATCAGCACCACCAGTGGTTTTGGCATTCAAATTAGCAATTTGGTGTGTCATAACTGTTACAGCATTACTAATTGTTTGTTCTTGTGTTGTCTCAGGGTAACCTTTAATAATGTCTCGAAGATATAAATTAACTTCACATAATTGTACACGTTCTTCAAAAGAACGCTCATTTTTTGGTTTTCCTTCAATTCTCATAGCATTAGGGAGGGAACACATAAATAAAAAGCTAGAAATTTCTCGTGTATCTACGCCTGCATTATACATATCTAATGCTTCATCTTTCGCTGCTACTGCCATGATATCCCAAAACTGAGGAGAGCTAAATTGATCAGTTTCATCTTGTCCAATGGCTTCCAAATTATCTAGAATCTTTTGTGAATATCCAAGATCTTCCATTGCAATTTCTAGATCACTAAAGGTTTCGAAGGGAGCGTATTCTTCTGTAGACGTTATTGATTCGGTGGCATTTTTGGAGTTATTTATGCTTATATTGTCGTTTGTCATGTTTTTATTCTTTTTTGTTTTTTAATTAATAATGTTATTAACATTTAAGCATAAACTTTATTAAATGTCAACTAGCTTGCTAAGAATATTAATTGGCACTCTATTGACTTAAGTGCCAATATTTTTTATCATTAGTAGTGCTAAATATTA
>CAZTUU010000044.1:1171-5565 GCA_964616505.1 uncultured Candidatus Saccharibacteria bacterium | reverse complement strand
AAGTTCGGAATAATCTACTTCAGTAACTATTGAGTGTAGATCTGGCATAAATAGATTAATCTGATAATTATCTGCTTTTGAGTTTGCAAGGTTAACAATAGGTTTTAGGGCACCCAAGTAATTGCCTAAAGTCAGCTCACCATTAGCTCTTAAGCCAGTTAATATTACTTCTTTACTCATTACCTAATATTATATAGGACTTTAGCTCTTTTCTATAGCTCAGATCATATTCATAATTATGTCTGATTTATCTCAAGCACATCTATGTAGGAGCATGGCACCAATACTTCGGCATCACTCAGTTTTATATTTGAAATTAGTAAGCATAAAAGTGCGCCTGTAGTTACACCGCTGGGGTGCATATTTTTAGGTAAGATCTCTAGGCCCTTGTAAAAACCATTGTACTGTTTTAAGTTCTCGGGTGTTAAATCGTTTCTGCTTGGTCTTATAAGTGATGAATCCTTAAGTTGACGTGAGGTAAGTACACTTATAGGCACACCAGGTAGTAATCTTATCTTTTCTTCTAATAATTTAGATAATGCCGGTAGGTCTTGTTTTTTTAAATCTCTAATTCCGGTATTAATTTGGTTAGTTGGTTTGACGTTTAGCTTTTCTACTATTTGATAAACGGAGTCTATCAAATATGATTCTAATGTTTTTGCCAAAGATGGCCAAAAATTATAATCTTCGATGGCCTTAATTGCCTGTGACCAGTATTGCAGCTTTTCTTTACTACAATCGTATTCCTCTTCGGTTTCGCATTTAACTACCTCATAAGCACTATACTCAGGCTCCTCAGATATTATCAAATTCTGGACTTCTCCTTCACTAACTTGGTCATATCTATTGGTCAATAGTTCGGCACTTAGGTATGATTTACCTAAAATATTTATGACTGATAGACCAGTAAGCCTGCCAAATATTGTAGAATGTTTATTCTCCAACCCATCCTCTATATATGCTTGATAGTTTTCTATAATTACACCATGAGCAATAACATCTGTCGGTATATCTTTTTTTATAAGAGAATGGTTGAGCACTTCTGACACTAGTCTTTTTATTACATCAGCGCGGCCTATGCTAATTTCTGCGTTATTTAACTTCTCCCTAAAACTGGTACTGCCAATTACAAAGTTATCTTCGTTATAAATAGTCGGGCTATTATTCATAAACTTATGCTATATAGGTGTCTACAGAATCATCACTATTAATTGGTTTTAATATTTTTGCAACAAAAAATGCTTCACAATTTGGTGTAGGTATCAATCTAGTAGTCTTGCTTATATCATTACTCAAAGATCTACCGTTCCATAATGTAATACCGGGCATAGAATTAGCAAGCACGATACTTATTGGCTCCACAGCTGCAGACCTCTTTTTTAGTAAATGGTTGACAATTAGCTCATTTTCTTCTGGTGCTATTGTACAGGTACTATATATCAACAATCCGCCTGGTTTTAGTAAATCAAAAGCTGTAACTATTAGTTTTTCTTGCAATCTACTTAGTCGCTTTACCTTAGACATACTCCAAGCAAGGTATGTTTTTGGGTCACTGGGGTCAATAGCTGCTTCTCCACTACAGGGAGCATCTAGTAGTATCTTATCAAACTTTTTGCCTTCTAACTTTTGACGTAAGTACCTTGCATCATACATCGTGTACTCAGCTTTTACACCATACCCAGCCATTAAGTTTCTCATCTTAAAAAATCTATTTTTAGATGAATCATTGGCTACGATCCTTGCCATATTTAAAGTTTTTGCAGCAATATGGCTAGTTTTTGCCCCTGGTGCAGCACACATATCTAAAATATCTTCTGAGGGCTTTGGGTCTAAGCTAAGTACCGGAACAAAGCTGGCTTGATTTTGAAGCATATAAAGCCCCGAACTTGAAAATTTATGCTGACTGACTAAATCATGTCCATCAATTATTTCATATGCATCAGCACACCACTCAATTGACTTTAGGTGTATCTTATCTTTGTTAAATTCGGTAACTACATCTTTACTTTTCTTTTTTAGAGCATTTAATCTTAAAGATTTCTTTTTTGGCAAACAAAGCAGTGCTACTGATTCTGAGTGCGGAACATTCCAGGCTTCTGCCGTACGTCTAATAAATAATTCTAGTTTTTGATCTGTCATAAAACTCAAAAAAATAATTCACTCATTTAGAGTGAACTATTATATTTTACAATAATCTATCTATTATAGGTCAGTTTCTCTGCCATGTACAATCAAGGCATAGATAACAAAAATACAGATTACAATAGCAATTACAGACCACACTGGGTATGCAGCAATAAATAACAAATTAGTTAGTGCTACTAGTGCAGCCAGAATTACGGCTACAACACGTGCCCATACTTGACCCATAAAGATTGCTAGACCGGTAATTAAAATTAATACACCAAACAAAAAGTGTGTCCATCCCCAGGTAGTAAAGCTAAGATTTACTATGGTGTTAGGTAGTACCACAAAATATTGACTATTAAATAGTGCCGTTAGGCCAATAATAATCTCGAAGAAACCAAGTAGCCACAACATAATGCCTGTAAAATATATCCAGCCAGCCCACCCCGTAACCTTTGGTTTAACTGCTTTTTTAGTTGACTTTGCCATAATTGATTCCCCTTATTTATATGTATATAATAACCCTAATGCTTATAAATATAAAATAAAAATAGCTCCCTGGTATAGGAAGCTATTTAATATGATTACGTAAGTGCGTAGACTAACGTTTAGTAAACTGTCGTTGTTTACGTGCACCTTTAAGACCGAACTTCTTACGCTCTTTTTCGCGTGAGTCTCGACCAAGTAAGCCAGCTCTTTTAAGAGTAGACTTATAATCTTCGTTAAGTTCCACTAGACTTTTAGAAATACCAAGACGAATCGCCTCTACCTGACCAGTTGTACCACCACCTGATACAACAACACTAAGATCGTATTGACCATCTTTTTCTAAGATAGAAAAAGGCTTATTTAACTCATTAAGTAATGATGTGCTACCAGCAAAATAGTCTGCAGCTGGTTTGCCGTTAATAATAATGTTTCCCTTGCCGTTGTACAATCGCACGCGAGCAGTAGAGCTCTTGCGTCGCCCTAAAGCATAGGTATATTTATCTTTTACAGCCATTATATAACGCTCACTTTCTGTGGTTTCTGGGCTTCATGATTATGAACCTCACCTGGATATATTTTTAATCGTATCAATCTATCTGTAATCAGCTTATTTTTGGGCAACATACCTTTTACAGCTAAACGAATGACATCAGTTGAATCTTTATCAATTTTTTCTTGCAAAGAAGCAGTCTTAAGTCCACTAGGATAGCCAGAATATCGATAATATTTTTTATCTGTAAGTTTGTTGCCTGTTGCAACTAATTTATCTGTATTAATTACGATTACAGTATCGCCACAATCTATGTGGTGAGTGAACATTGGCTTACCCTTACCAGTTAGTAGAGTTGCAGCTTTTGTTGCTACGCGACCAATTGGAGCTTCGCTAGCATCAATAACGTACCAATTTCTTGTTACCTCAGATGGTTTTGCACTATAGGTTTTCATTATTTCTTCTCCTTGGCAATAGTGGCTGGTTTTGGTTTAACAACTGGTTTCTTGACTTCGGAAACTTTTGGTGCTGGTTTTTTAACTTCTGCTAATTCATCAACAAAAGTTACATGCGCCATCTCGGCATTATCTCCACGACGACCACCTTGCTTAACTATACGTAAATGTCCGCTATCACGAGCACTTAGTTTAGGAGCAATCTCATCAACTAATTTATTTGCACTATAGACATTAGCCATTTTTGCAATAATTAGTCGGCGATTATGCAAATCACCTTTTTTGGCTTTTGTGATTAACTTTTCTAGGTATGGTACGAGTTCTTTGGCTTTTGGAAGAGTTGTAGTAATAGCTTCTTGTTCTACAAGATTACTAGCAAGTCCCTTTAAAAGTGCGCTACGCTGATCGCGCTCGCGGCCAAATTTTCTTCCTTTATATCCGTGGCGATGCATCTTATAACTCCAGCTCCGCTAGCTTATCTTTTACTTCGTCTAAAGCTTTTTGACCAAAGCCCTTAAGATCACGAAGTTCAGCATCGCTTAAGCTAAACAAATCTTTTAATGTATGAATATCATTATTAACAAGTGCATTTGTTGTACGTGCACTCAGGTTTAGATCTTCTATAGAAACTAAAAGTTCTGCAGGATCTTCTTCTACTTCGTTTACAAAATTACCGCCAACATTAGCAGCAGGTAAAGCTTCTACACGAGTTTGGCCAGCAAGTGCTGTGTATTGATTTACCAAAATTGCAGCAGCATTCTCGAATGCATCGTTTGGTGTAATAGAGCCATCTGTATCAATAGTAAGACTTAGCTTATCTAGATCAGTAATTT
>CAZTUU010000044.1:0-1161 GCA_964616505.1 uncultured Candidatus Saccharibacteria bacterium | reverse complement strand
AGCACAGGCGTAAATATTGCATCAATGGCGATCATATCGCTTGGCTTGGTTGCAGCAACCTCTTCTATAGTGCGATAACCACGACCAGTTTCAACAATCAAGTCCATGATAAAACTAGCTTTTGCATCATCTACAGTAGCAATAATTTGATCAGGATTCACAATCTCAACATCAGAATTTGTTTTAATATTTTTGGCAGTTACCACGCCGTTACCTTTGTGTTCGATACGTAGTGTTTGAGGTTCATCAGAAAAAATACGGAATCTAACCTTCTTTAGGTTAAGCATAATATCTACAATATCTTCTTTAACACCAGCAACTGTAGTGAATTCATGAGTAGCACCATCAATTTTAAATGAAGTTACTGCTGCACCCGGAATGCTAGAAAGTAAAACTCTACGAAGGGAGTTACCAAGTGTCATTCCATAGCCTGTATGTAATGGTTCTATCACAAATGTAGAACTTGTTGAACCATGTTCGATGATTTCCGCTAACGATGGTGTGTGAATTAATTTTGACATATAGTTTTCTCTTCTCCTTAACGTGAGTAATACTCAACAATTAGTTGCTCATTTATTTCTGGCTCGGCTTCATCTCGAGATGGCTCTCCAGTTACAGTAATTTCAAATTTCTTGCGGTTAGCCTTGAGCCAGCTAACAGTTACATCTGCATTACCGGTAATATCATCCATATTCTTAAAATATTCAGAAGTTTGGCTCTTGGGACGTACAATTAATTCATCACCTGGTTTTAGCCTAATAGATGGGATATCTACTCGACGACCATTAAGCATAAAATGACCATGTGTCATAAGCTGACGTGCAGCACGACGACTGGGTGCAAAACCAGCTCGGTATACAACATTATCTGCTCGCTTTTCTAGTAATTGCAATAATATAACTCCAGATTGGCCTGTTTTACGGTTTGCCTCTTTCATTAAATTAGAGAACTGTCGTTCTAATAGGCCGTACAGTCTTTTAACTTTTTGCTTTTCCCGTAATTGTAGTGCATATTGGCTAGTAGTAGCTCGGCGATTACCTCGACCTTGTTGGCCTGGTGTTGCTGAACGCTTAACCATATACTTTAGAGCTTTTGGATGAAGAGCATAGCCTTCTCGGCGACTCATCTTAGTAATAGATTGTGTATCTCTTGCCATAATGT
>CAZTUU010000043.1:1970-5865 GCA_964616505.1 uncultured Candidatus Saccharibacteria bacterium | reverse complement strand
CGTAGTCGCGAAGCAGCTGTAGATAAAAATGGCGAGATTGTTACAAAATCTATAGTTCGACGTGAACGTATGGGTCATATTAATTTGGCTGCACCAGTTACTCACATTTGGTTTTTACGTGGTACACCTAGCGCATCAGGTCTAGTTCTTAATATGACGGTTAAGAATCTAGAGCGTATAGCTTACTTTGCAAGCTATGTGATCTTATCTGTAGATACAGAAAAGCGTGATCAGTACTTGGCTGATAAGGAAGCCGAAGCTGCTGCAGCTAAATCAGCTATAGAAGCTCGCTATGAAAAATTAGCAGCAGAAGACGACAAAGCTGATATTAAAACGTTAGCAGCAGAGCGAACAAAAGAGCTAGACGAGACTGCCAAAGACTATGAGAAGCAAAAAGAACAGCTAGATAGCCTAGTATTACATGCACTAATTTCAGAAAATGATTACCGCGCATTGCCAGATGAATTTGCTGATCTTGTAACTGTGGGCATGGGCGGAGATGCAATTCTTAAAATGCTTGAAAGCGTTGACTTAGAAGAGCTAATAAGATCACTTACCGAAAGTGTAGAAGAAGCAAAAGGCCAACGTAAAAAGAAGATAATGAAACGTTTACGTATATTAGAAAGCATGCAGAGAGCGGGTATTACTCCAGCTAGTATGTGCCTAAGTGTATTACCGGTTATTCCTCCAGATCTTCGACCAATGGTACAACTTACTGGTGGTCGATTTGCGACTAGTGACCTTAACGATCTTTATCGACGAGTTATTAATCGTAACAATCGACTTAAAAAGCTCATAGACTTAAATGCTCCAGAGGTAATTCGTCGTAACGAAATGCGTATGTTGCAAGAGGCTGTAGATGCTTTGATCGACAATAACTCAGCTCGTAGCGGTAAAGCAGTATCTAGTACTGGTCAACGACGACGACTTAAATCTTTGAGTGATATGCTCAAAGGTAAGCAAGGTCGGTTCCGGCAAAACTTACTTGGAAAACGCGTAGATTACTCTGGTCGTTCCGTGATTGTAGCTGGGCCAGAGCTTAAAATTAGTCAATGTGGTTTACCTAAATTAATGGCGCTAGAACTATTTAAGCCATTCGTGATTGGTCAGCTTATTGCTGACGAACATGCTCATAATATTAGGTCTGCAACCAGATTAATCGAGCTTAATGATATAGCAGTTTGGGATGCTCTAGATGAAGTAATCAAGGGTAAATATGTCTTACTTAACCGTGCTCCAAGTTTACACCGGTTAAGTATCCAAGCTTTTCAGCCTAAGCTTATAGAGGGTAAGGCGATTCAATTGCATCCACTAGTTTGTAAAGGTTTTAATGCCGACTTTGATGGTGACCAAATGGCTGTTCATTTACCACTTTCTGATGAGGCTCAAGACGAAGCTCGTGATTTGATGGCTGCAAGCAAAAATATCCTCAAACCTGCAGACGGCTCTCCAGTACTACATATTGAACAAGATATTGTGCTTGGAACATACTTTATTACTTATGATAAATTTGCTAATGAAAAACCCAAGAGCTACTCATCTGTTAGTGAAGTCTTAATGGCTTACGAAGAAGATGTAATTAAACTACAGAGTCCAATAAAAGTTAGCTTTAGGGGAGAACAAATAGAGACCACACTGGGAAGGTTGCTATTTAACGAATTGTTCCCAGAGGACTTTACTTACCAAAATGAAGCTATGACTAAAAAACGTATTCAAAACGTTATGAGTCAGGTATACGAAAAGTACGGACAAGAAAAAACAGCAGAAATTGCTGATAATCTAAAAGATCTTGCCTTTGAGTATGCAACCATCTCTGGTTTATCAGTTGGAATGGATGACTTTCCAGGGGTAACTAATCTTGATAAGATTGTTGCAGAAGGAGAAAAGCAAGCAACAGAAATCAGTAAGCAATATGATGCTGGTTTTGTTACTAATGACGAGCGTTATAGGCTTACTGTAGAAAACTGGATGAAGGTTGACAATAAAGTTCAGGATACATTGGCCGAGCAATTGTCTACGCAAGATAATGCAGTATCTATATCAGTTAATTCTGGAGCGCGTGGAAATGTTGGCCAGATGAAGCAACTTGTCGGTATGATTGGTGTACTTTCTGATGCTAGTGGTAGAGCTATTGAGCTTCCCGTCAAGTCTGGTTATAAAGTTGGACTAAATCCACTTGAGTACTTTACTGGTACTCGTGGAACTCGAAAAGCTATGATTGACATTGCTCTTAGAACTGCCGATTCTGGCTACTTAACACGTCGTTTAGTTGACGTAAGTCAAGATGTATTTATCGTAGATGAGGATGTAGATGATCCAGGATTTAATATTTATCGAAGTGATTCCGAAGAAATTGGAATACCTATAGCTGCACGTCTTGAGGGGCGATATGCTGCCGAAGATATTAAAATTGATAAAAAGAAGATTGTTGCTAAAGGTGAGCTTATTACACGCGAAGCAGCTGCCATTATTGGAGACAGCGAACTACAAGCTGTTAAAATTATGAGCGCCCTAACTAGTGGCACTGTTCGTGGAATCAGCCGTAAAAGTTATGGCGTCGATCCAGCTACCGGCCAATTAGTTGTTGATAGGCATCCAGTTGGTGTTATCGCTGCTCAAAGTATTGGCGAACCTGGCACTCAGCTATCTCTAGACTCTAAGCACCGTTCTGGTGCTGTAGTAGCCGATGATACTGCTCAAGGCTTGAATCGTGTAGAAGAACTCTTTGAAGTTCGTATTCCAAAAGGCCAAGCATATCTTACCGAGATTGACGGTGCAATAAGTGTATGGGAAGACGGAGATCACTATGTAGTGCAGGTAACTGGGCAAGAAGAACAAACAGTTAGTGTTTCTTTAGATGGTAAAATCCCTAGTATTAAGGATGGCCAAGATGTTTCTATTGGTGATGTCATTGCAGCAAATGAAGATAGTAAAGAACCAATTATTGCCAGCATTACAGGCAAAGCAAAAGTTACAAAAAAAGGCATAGAAATTACCCCTAAGAATCAATCAGTTGCAAGGTATGAAATCCCTGGCTTTAAAGAGCTTACTGTCAAAGATGGTGATAATGTAACTGCAGGCGATAAACTAACAACAGGGTCAGTTGATCTACGTGAGCTTATGTTGCTTAAAGATGTAGAAGCTACTCAGCGATACATAATGAAAGAGATCAGCAAGATATTTGCTGCTCAAGGTCAAAATATTGCCGATAAACATCTAGAGATTATTGTTAGACAGATGTTTAGCCGTGTAACGATAGAAGATCCAGGTGATAGTGAGTTTGTTACTGGTGATATAGCTAGCCGAGCGGCAGTCGTAGAAACCAATATCAATTTAATAGCTGAAGGTAAAAAACCTGTTGAGTATAGCCAGCTATTACTCGGTATTACTAAGGTGTCAACTTGGGCTGATAGCTTCTTGTCAGCTGCTAGTTTCCAGGATACTACAAGAGTACTTATCGCAGCTGCGACTAGTGGTAAAGTAGACCATCTATATGGCCTAAAAGAGAACGTTATATTGGGTCGACGAATACCAGTAGGTACTGGTTATCGTCCAGTTCAAGAAATAAATCAAGAAGAAGTTATTGACGTAGAAGTGTAAATCTGTTTAAATAAGGAACGAAATGCCAACAATTAATCAATTAGTACGAAAAGGTCGCAAAACTACCCTGACAAAAAGTAAGTCAAGGCATTTAATGCGAGTTACCAACAGTCTAAAGACTAAGTCTTATGATAAACCATCACCTTTTAAGCGTGGGGTTTGTGTAAAGGTAACAACCAAAACACCAAAAAAACCTAACTCAGCTCTTCGTAAGGTAGCACGTGTGCGTCTAACCAATGGCTTTGAGGTATGGGCATACATTGGTGGCGAAGGCCATAACTTGCAAGAACATGCT
>CAZTUU010000043.1:0-1940 GCA_964616505.1 uncultured Candidatus Saccharibacteria bacterium | reverse complement strand
AGGGTGTTAGCAACCGTAAGCGTGGACGTAGTAAGTACGGCGCTAAAAAAGAGTCTAAATAGACCTTAAAATAGTAATTAAATATGTGGCTTCAGTGACCGCTTTCGAGAAATCGGATAGAGTACACAGAAGTATTAAAGAGAAGGAGTACAGAAATGCCACGAAAAAAGACTAAGAGTTTAGTGCGAGATATCGCACCAGATCGTAAATACAACAATGTCCGAGTCCAACGACTTATTAACCGGATTATGTTAAATGGTAAAAAACAATTGGCTGAAAATTTGGTATATAGTGGTATGGATATAGCTGCAAAAAAACTAAAAAGTGATAGTCCTCTCGAGGTATTAAATACAGCACTGGATAATGTTAAGCCATCCGTAGAGACACGTTCTCGTCGTGTTGGTGGTGCTAACTATCAAATTCCTTTCGAGGTACGAGGTCAACGACAGAGTCACTTAACTCTTATGTGGTTTGTTGCTGCTGTTCGTGTCCGAAAAGGCATGCCAACAGATGAGCGCTTAGCTGCCGAGATTGTAGATGCCTACAACGGCACCGGTGCTGCAGTTAAGAAGAAAGAAGACACTCATAAAATGGCTCAAGCCAACCATGCCTTCGCACACTTTGCCCGGGGCTAGTAACTAATGTTTGGCCATAAACCAAAAAATGGTTATTTTGAAGTTAATGTCTATAAAGATAATGAGAGACCACCAATTCAATATGATTTGGTGGTCTCTCCAACTGTAGAATACGGTAAATGCGCGGGTGACAGAATTCGCGAGAATGTTTTTACTAATTTTCCTGATGCATCTAACTATATTCTAAATACTATTAGCAAGAGAGAGTTTAGGAAAAGAGAGAGGAACCATTGGCTTGGTAATTTAGCGATGGGAAGTTTAAACGCTCAATTACATCTAATCAATTTTAATTCTGACTACGAGACATTATATGAAAAATAATCAAGAAAAGCTTTGTATAACATGTCCAAGGCGTAGTCGAGCTAGTCGTTTTATAGCTTCAACTCTGAAAATAGGACACGTTGACAATACATGCCCTGGCTCAAATATTGTTGATTATATACGAACTACAGAAAGATCCTTAATGGATGTGGATATGGAGCTATATGGTCCAGAAAGATTACAAAAGATGAAGGATTTTTATGAGAATGTTGGGTTTGATTATGAAGCTAATAACAGAGGACGTGAAATTACGAATACTCATGAAGAACGCTTGACTCTATGTAATAAAGAATCTCTACCTATACTTGCTAGTGATGAAAAAATAGGTCAGATTTTTGAAAACTCCGAGGGTAGACAGTATATAAAAATCCAAAGAGGAAGCTCATTTTGGCCATTGTCTTTTAGTCTTGATAAACCTTCACAAGATCAAATTTATCCACCAATTGAAGAATCGTAGTATTTCTAGTATAATTGTCCCTTGAGTATTGCTGTTGGTGTCTAAAATCTCTGGCAAGCAAAATCTAAAAATAATTAGTTAATTTATATAAGCAAGAAGGAACAAATGGCAGCAAAAGTAACACCAATGGAAAAAATGCGTAATATCGGGATTATTGCCCATATTGACGCCGGTAAAACTACAACTACAGAAGGAATTCTATTTCGTACTGGCTTAAAGCACAAGATTGGTGCTGTGCATGAGGGCGAAACTACTACTGACTGGATGGCTCAAGAACGCGAACGTGGTATTACAATTGTATCTGCTGCTGTTACTTGCTACTGGAAAGATCACCAAATTAACATAATTGATACACCTGGTCATATTGACTTTACCGTTGAAGTGGAGCGTAGCTTACGTGTACTTGATGGTGCTTGTGTAGTATTTGATGGAAAAATGGGTGTAGAGAGTCAGTCTGAGACCGTATGGCGTCAAGCTAATAAATATGGGGTGCCTCGCATCTGTTTTATTAATAAGATTAATCAAAC
>CAZTUU010000042.1:1229-5961 GCA_964616505.1 uncultured Candidatus Saccharibacteria bacterium | reverse complement strand
CTACTAGTACACTTGATCCATAGTCATTAGTTAGCGCAAAAACAGCACTAGCGAGCCCGCCATAACCTGCTGTTAAATCTAAGTAAGATTCACCCGGTTCTGGAGATAACGCTTTAATAACTTGGTCTAATAATACTGGTTCATGCATTTTTTATTTTTTCTTTTTATTTTTGCAAGATCACCGATTCAGCAGTCAACTATTTGTTTTTTTGTTGTTTTTGTTTTTGTGGTTGATAGTGTCATGAATGTCGGCCATATACTTATGCGCTAATTTAAAAAATTTGCAAATAATGTCGACTGACTGCTATCAATAAGTTTTGAGAGACTTATGTGTGAGGTGGAGTTTTGGGAGGTGTTTTATTGTGTTATGTGCAAGGGCTTTTATCGTAGTGCGGCGTACCTACGTGCTGACTGCCTATTCGCTAATCTCGAGTCGGTGTTTTTTGTGTTTATTTTGTTAAGGTCCGGGTAGATTTCTACTTAGCAGTTATTCGCCAATAATCACCAGCTCTAACAGCTATAACTTCTCGGTCAATTTTTGCGTAATCGATCAAGTGTTGTTCCAGGGTTATTCTACCCTGTTTTTGATCTAACTCGCTAACCGATTTACCTGATCTAAATTGCACATTCAAGTCGGCCACATTCTCGTCCAAGATGTGTCCGCTTAGTTCGGGCTCTACTTTTTGATCCCAAACGTCTAGTGAATATAGATGCAGATATTTGCCAAAGCCTTTTGTCACTACTACCCCGCTTTTTAGCTCTTCTCTAAGCTCGGCTGGTATTGTTAGCCTTCGCTTGTCGTCAAGCTTTCTTTCGAAGTAATCTGTGATGGCCATAGTTTTATCTACCTAGTGGTTTTTGTTTTGTGGTGGTGTTACCCACTGCTACCCACTGACATCAGCATACTACCCACAACTACCCACTGCAAGTACTTTTTTTATAAAATATAACCGTATTTTGCAAGTTATCCACATTTTGTTCGCTGATCGTTCTTAGTACACCATATATGCTATAAATAAGACCGTTTTTGCGCTATTTAAATAATTAAGAGTTACTGCTTACAAAGTTATTGGCTTCTAACCACGCTTTTGGGTTGCCCCCATCTAAAAATGTACCCTTAGCATTATAAACATGCATTTTGCCACCTTGGCTTACCCATTCGTTTATAGGATCAACGATTATATATTCTCCGTGGATTTGCCTTTTACAGTAGTTAATAATTTGCGATATTAGGCTTTTGGGTAAAACATATTTACTAACGTTTATTAAGTTGGATGGTGCTTTATCAATAGCTGGTTTTTCTACAATATCCATAAACAATCCATCACCGTCTTTTTGTATTACTCCATAGCTACTTACCAATGATTTATCTATAGGTACGCCAATCAATGCAGCATCATTATGATCTATTGCAGAATTAACTAAGCCCAGTATGTCATTCTCTTTTTTATTGCTCCACAAAAAATCATCGCCCGCTATCATTAATATTTGTTCCTGATCTTGTATAAAGTCTGCCGCAACAGCTACCGGTATGGCTGTACCGTATTTTTCATCAGTATTTTGTGTAACATACCTAAATTTAATATTCTCAGGTGGCTGAATACAGTCCATAAATTGTTGTTTATTTTGATCAATCAAATATTTTTCTAAATGTGGATTTGTGCTGTAATAATCTTTTAACTGCTGCGAATGCTCGCCAACGACAAAAATAATTTCTTTTATGCCCGCACTTATGCAATCCTCTACAATATAATCGACAATTGGTCGATTGACTATTGGCAGCATACATTTTTCGATAGATTTAGTTATTGGTAGCATCCTGCTGCCATAACCTGCCACAGCTATTATTGCTTTTGTTACTTTGGCATCTTGCCCAATGCTTCTCACGAAAAATATACCTGCATAATTGCTTTAGTAACCTTAGTTGGATCATGTCTTATCAATGTACGAGCACTGGCTATTGGATCACTATTTTGGCGCTTAAATGTAATTACATCAGATATAACATCACGACCCTTTGCAACATAATGTGCCTTCTTTAATCTTTTAGAATCTATATCCACTGCGTATTCTCCGTCGTTAGCATATTTTTTTAATAATTCATGGCTAGGCTTAGATGTATTATAAATTACATAGTCCAAAAATTCCCCTCCCGCTAGTCTCTCTATCTCTGATGCAAAATCATGAACCTTATATTTATCAGTTTGCCCAGGTTTAGTAACCAAGTTACAAACGTACACTTTTTTGGCTTTTGACGATTTTAATGCATCATAAACTCCCGGAACAATCAATGCTGGGGCCAAACTACCATATAAATTACCAGGTGCAATTACAATCATATCAGCGTCGATTATTGACACTTTTGCTTTTTCGCTAAGTACAGCACTAGGCTCTAGCCAAAATTTTGGCTTACCACCTTTAAATTTTGCATGGCCAATTTTATATTCTCCCTTAAGTACTTTGCCATCATTTGTTTTCATACATAATTCTATATTCGTATGTGTAATTGGTTCTACAGAACCTGTAATTCTTAGAACTTCGCTAGCAAGCTCTACTCCATCTGCAAAATTACCAGACATTTTCTCCAATGCAGTTAAAAATAAGTTACCAAAAGCGTGACCTTTTAAAATTCCCTCTTCAAATCTATAGTTAAATAAATCCCTTGCTTTTGGCGAATTAGATAGCGCCACCAAACATTGCCTAATATCACCTGGCGGTAAAACTCCATATTCATCACGCAGCAGCCCTGTAGAACCACCATCATCAGCCATATTAACCAAGGCTGTTATATCACGAGCATAATACTTTAGCTCGCTTAGCAAAGTAAAGCTTCCGGTTCCACCACCTATAACAACTATTTTTGGTCCCTTATTATCGCTCACAATATACCTTTATTTATAATCGCGTTTGGCAAGTTCCTTAGCCCACCAAAGTGCACTTGGTCTTATTTTTCGCTTCATATTATTATGCCTGTCAACCTCTACTAATCCAAATTTTGGCCACCAACCGTAAGCCCATTCAAAATTATCGAGCAGACTCCAGTGCAAATAACCGATTACTGGTATATCTTGAGATCGCGCAGCATCAATCGCCGTCATCGTTTTTTCAATCCACCACTGTCTTTGGTTATCATTTGCATCCGCTAACCCATTTTCTGTAATAATTATTGGCTTGCCAGGATAATGATAAGCTATCTTTTGCAGCAAAGATAAAATACCTGCTGGATTCATATACCACCCCAAATCATTCACTGGCTTTTTAGGATTTTGACGCTTAAATATTTTGTAATAATCTGTAAAGTAGTAGTTAAACCCTACGAAATCCTGATAATCCTTTATCCGATTGAGCCACCACCAGTTCCAAAAATATCGCATCAGTTTTACCTGAATCTCATCTAAAATATTGCCAGGACGCAGCGGTTCGATATTTGCCAGCTGCTGGGCCACGCCAATTTTTATATTTGGCTTGGCTCTTTTTAATATTTTATATGCACGCTTATGCGCAACAGCCAAATTATAATATGTCCAGGCGCCCTTTAATTTATTTTTTTCTTCTGGTGGCCATTCACCAGTGATATAACCAAAACCTACATATACATTAGGCTCGTTTAAGGTTATAACGTGATTTATGCCAGCAAGCAGTTCTTCGCTAACTTTTTTTACAAAATCCTCAAAATATTTTAGATTTTCACGTTTGGCAAACCCACCTTTATCAGCAAACCAGGTAGGTATTGTCCAGTGCCAAATATTTAAAAATGGTTCGATACCTCTAGATTTTAACTCTACAATATACTCTTTATAGTGAGCAAACTCAGCGGCATTCCATTTGCCCTCCTCGGGCTCTAAGCGCGACCATTCTATAGTAAATCTAAAAGCATTTAATCCTAGTTTTTGTAAAATATCAAAATCTTGTTTGTACAAATTATAGTGGTCTACGCCATTACCAGATACATAGTTATTTGGGTCCGTTGCCTTAGCAGCAATATCATCATAATGTGGTAGCCAACCCAAGCGCTTTTTGGCAGTATTAGCCTGAGTGGCCGCAGTTCCAAGTTCAAAACGAGTCCACTGGTTATAATTACCACCCTCCACCTGATGTGCTGCAGTACTTGCCCCCCAAAAAAATGGATTTTTGCTCATTATATTATTCTACAGCATCAAGTATTATTAGGCTCTCTATATGTGGGGTACGCGGAAAAAAGTTATAACCTTTAGCTGATTTTATCTTATACCCACCATCTGTTAACAGTTTAATATCTCTGGCCTGTGTACTAGGATTACATGATAAATATATAATTTGTGGTGGTTTTTTATCCAATAGCTGTGATGTAACATTTTTATGTAAACCTGCCCTTGGAGGATCTAAAATGACTACCTCGTCGCCTTGTAAATATTCTAAAACAGATTCTGCAGTTGCTGTTACAACTTCGCAATTATTGCGGTCACCAATATTTAGTTTTGCCTGTTTTGTAGATTCTTCGCTAGTTTCTATCATAGTTAAGTTTTGCTTATCGCCAACAACGCTCAAACCAATGCTACCAACACCACTATACATATCTATTATATTTTTTACGTTTGATGATTGTACAATATTAGCAATCTCAGTCAAAACTTTTTCGTAAACTGGTATATTAACCTGAAAGAAAGATCTTGTAGAATATTTATACTCATTACCTAGTAATTTATCAACTAAATATTCTTTGTTACAAGAGAGGCATTTTCTATTAATATAT
>CAZTUU010000042.1:0-1187 GCA_964616505.1 uncultured Candidatus Saccharibacteria bacterium | reverse complement strand
CAGATACAGAAGCAGGACTTTTTGGGTTTGCTAGTAGTATCTCAAAACATGCAAAATTATTTTCAAATGAGCTAAATTTTTGCACAAGCTCTTTGTTTACAACAAATAGGCTTAGCCCAACTTGACCATCTAAACTACTACGAATTATGACACTCTTTAAGTCCCGAGCTTCTATTTTATGTAAATTTATAAATTCTATTAGTTGCTTACCAGCTTTATTTATAGCATCACTCGCTAAGGCACTGCCCTTTAAGGCAACTTTTTGTCGAGAACCGCGATTATGCAAAGCCAAATCTACTAACTTTGTATCATTATGAAACCAAAAGTTATACTCCATCTTATTTCGATAGTTAAATTCTTGATCAGACTGATAAAACTCTTGCCAATCAACATCAATGCCTTCTCGCTCAAAACATTCTGCCAAAATTTGCTGCTTATAGTATGCTTCTTTTATATAATCTATAATTTGCCACGGGCTGGTTGCCAAATATATTTCTGACTCTAGAGGCTCAACTCTATCAGGGCTAGGCTCTAGCACTTCAATAGCAATTGCTTCACACCAATCTTTTTTGTTTTTTATAACTCTGGCTGTCACCAGCTCTTCAGGCAAAGCTCCCCAAACAAAACATTTCTTTCCATTATCTAAAATACCAATACCTTGGCCGCCATGAACAAGTTTATTTATTTTTACACTAACTATTTTTTCTATTTTTTGTCTTCTCATTATTGCCTTATTCTAGTAATCATCATTATTACTATTTTCTTCTGTCATCACTACACTAATCATATGTAATATTTTTTCGTAGTCTGGTCTACTTAATTTAAAAGAGTCATCATAATTAAGCAATTGTTTTTCTGCTTTAGTCCAACTTTTTAATTCCTTGGTAGACGGTGGGTCTGGATCTAGTATTTGAATGCATACATCTTTAGCCTCATCTATAAGATAATATTCTCTCCAAATACTTAAGTCATTATTATCATAATTAATACTCAAGCAGTAGCTAGACTGCAAATACTCTCCCGTATCATCACCTATTACCGTCATCTCTCCAACACTAACTACCAAATCGTGCGATGCAAAGTCGGAATCTTTATATGCCTCTAGCCGTAAATCTACCTCAAGTACATATTCATCTCCATATAATTTACGATTTACACGACAAGGCGCAAAAGAACTTATATCATCA
>CAZTUU010000041.1:5771-6067 GCA_964616505.1 uncultured Candidatus Saccharibacteria bacterium | reverse complement strand
AATAGTTTAAGTGTATATATTATAAAAAATAATGGTGATTTGTGCAGAGAGTATATAGCATGAATGTAGAGTCATTTAGGAATATTCTCTTTAGAGAATCCAACAGTAATAAGTATGATTATGGACATATTCTGGTTATCGGAGGCACTCCTGGCATGGTAGGCGCGCCCATACTAGTTGCACAAGCGGCACTGAGAACTGGAGCTGGACTGGCTACTATTGCTTCAACCCCCGATGTTATATTTAGAATTGAAGATAATATTACCGAGATAATGACCCTACGCACAGGTTTCTCT
>CAZTUU010000041.1:0-5544 GCA_964616505.1 uncultured Candidatus Saccharibacteria bacterium | reverse complement strand
ATATTTACTCCACACAAGGGAGAATTTAATAAACTCATTCCCTCTTCGAAGAATGATGATTGGCATAGGTCTGCCCAAGATATTTCAGATAAATATAAAGTAGTTGTAGTATGCAAGGGCGATCATAGTTTAGTGGTAAGTCCCATTAATAAATCATACATGAATATAACCGGAGATCCTGGGATGGCTACTGCTGGTTCGGGAGATGTATTAACTGGAGTGATAGCAGGGCTCATAGGTCAAGGATTAGGTACGTTTGAAGCAGCATCAGCAGGAGTTTATTTACACGGCCTCGCTGCAGATCTTGCTGTAGAAGATTTAACACAGCCTGCACTCATTGCTTCAGATATAATTAACTATATTCCTGCAGCTTATAAAAATATTTTATCGCAGTTAACATAAGCGTCAAATTGTGGGATAATACGTATAGATATTAATAATCTAGGAGAAGATAATGCCTCAAATAACTATATATTCAACTGCTACATGTGGCTACTGTAAAATGCTTAAAAGCTATTTGTTGCAAAAAGGTATAAAATACGATGAAAAGCATGCAGACGAAGATCAGAAAGCTGCTCAAGAACTGTACGAAAAAAGCGGTCAGCTTGGTGTTCCCTTCTCTATCATTACGAAAGATGACGGGTCAGAAGTAAATATTCTAGGTTTTGATAAGCCAAAAATAGACCAAGCACTTGGACTATGAGTTATTATTTATAGGGTTTTATTTTTAAGAGTTTGTCGACTGTCACGAATTTATAGCCCCGCTTTTCAAGCTGGGCAACTATTTGCTTAACAGCATTAACTGTTTGGCTTCGGTTACCACCTTTGGCATCAAATCCATCATGAAAGATTATTATTGCGCCTGGTTTTATTTTTTTTAAGGTACTTGTAATAATTTTGCTAGAATTAGGCTGAAAAACCTCAAATACATTACAAAATTCACCTGATACTGGAGTCATGCCAAGTTTTCTAACAGTTTTTAAAAGCATGGGCTGTCTCCATAACCATGGTGGTCTAAATAGTTTCGGGTATTTACCTATAATTTTATGAATAATTTCTTGGCCGGTAATTACTTCATTATAAAAGTACGGATGAAAAATATAATTTCTAAAACTGTGAGATAAGGAGTGGTTGCCTATTATATGGCCTGATTTATCTATTTTTTTAACGATATCTGGATATTTTTGAATGCATTTACCTACCATAAAAAAAGTGGCTTTAATTTTTTTATTATCCAAAAAATCAACTATTTGTGAGGTGTAAGGTTCGTTTGGTCCGTCATCGAATGTTAGAGCTATTAATTTTTCTTTTGTACTTGCCTGGAATGGAAAACGTCCAAAAAATTGCGAAAATGATGACATACAAAACCAATACACCAAAGAAGCAATTACTATGATTAAACCAGCTACGATGAAAAATGTGTACATAAATTTATGCTTCCCTGTCTAGATTAGTTTCTTTACTTGTATATTTATATATTTGCAAAGTCATGTAGTTGTTAGCAAGTACTTTTATATGATTTCTATAATAAATTAGAGTGGCAATCAAGAGTACCCCAACTATGATAATAAGTTGAAAATATGATAATGTCCTGGGTATACGATTATTTCGGAATTTTGGGTAAGACCCAAGTATTGGGCGTTTAAATATGCGACTTAGGTTATATTCTAATATATAAAAAACTAGAAATGTAACAAAGAAATTATATATAAGTCCTCTAACAAGCCTTCTGGGTGAGCTATACGATGGATTTTTATTATCAAATTTTACATGTCCTACTTTTTGAAGATTTCTAAGTAGATCAAGCTCATCTCCACCCTGATTGATGGACGTATTATACCCTGGCCATGCCTTTTTACTAAAAGCGATATTAGTTGCACTTGCATATATTGTTTTGCCGGTAATTCGGTAGCCTAGGCTACTTAAGCCAAATAAAGAAAATGTAAAAATGTTGCCCCAAAAAGGCGCATTCATAAATATGCATGGTCCAGCTACACCAACAAGTTTTGGATCTTTTGTAAAATGACCATCAATTTTAGTTAGCCAATCTTTTCTGTAGTAAGTATCGGCATCTACAGAAATAATGTACTTACCCTTAGCAATTTTTGTACCTTTTTGGCGAGCCCAGCATACACCTGGGTGCGCTTCATTGTATACAATGACACCTAAATTTTTTGCAATACTTGCTGTGCGATCAGTGCTGGCATTATCAACTACGATTATTTCTATTGTGCCTGTATAATTTTGATCTTGCAGAGATTTGATCGTTTTTTTAATGTATTTTTCTTCATTGTACGCCGGTATTACTATACTGTATTTTGGCGAGTTGGTAGAATTTCTAGATGACTTCATGATTTATTATCTTGAGGCACATTAACTTTGACTTCGTACTTACCTTTTATTAATATTTTAAAAATAATTGGTAATACTCTATATAACCGGTGTGTCTGCTTAATGACGGCGGCAACTGTTTTGCCACACAAAAACACCCCTACTAGACCAATCAATGTTTGGATGACCATAATAATTATGACAATTATAGAGGTTAGGCCAATGGTAGATTCTTCTGAAGAAGCAAAAATATTTGCTATATATGGTGCTAGTGCCCAAAACGGTGCCCACCATAAAAATACAAAGAATACACCAATACGTAACCTACTTGCCGATACTTCCTCTGTCTTATAGTCTGACATTTATAAATAATTATACCCTAACTATGTATTATTTATGTCTATTGCTTGCTAATATATCATTATGGATATAACAACGTTCGTCTTGCCTTCTTGGTATGACATTACTGCTACATTCTTATTTGCTATTGTGGGCTCATTAATCGCCATAAAACGTGGGTATGACGTTATTGGCGTTACTATTATTGCAGTTATATCTGGAGCGGGTGGAGGTATAATTCGTGATGCAATATTTTTAAATATTATGCCCGCATTTATAACAAACTGGATATACCCTACGGTTATTTTTATTGCTGTTGCATCACTTTTATTAGCAAGGAGTCTATATCAGACAAAAGCAATAGCTTGGGTTATATTGATTGTAGACGCACTTGGTTTGGGTATGTACGGAATTTATGGCGCTCAAAAAGCAGACGGCTACGGGCTAAGCATAGTCTCTGTATTACTAGTAGGTACAATTGCGGCCGTAGGTGGTGGAATATTACGTGATGTAATGATGGTTAACAAAAGAAGTGGTTTCATGCCTGGTCAGATGTATGGTTTTATAGCGGTAATTGGAATTGGACTATTCTTAATATTATCAGTTCCGTTACATTATAATGCGGCTTTATCAGCTTGGATCGCAATAGGTTTGACCTTTGCAATAAGAATATTGACAGTCAGATTTAATTGGCGTACCAAAGCCGTTATGGAATATTATGATCCTAGCGAATATGTAGTAAAAAAGATAAAGGATGTACATATACCAACTTCAGAGCTAGCTAAAATGCCTATTATAAAAAAACATAATAATCAAAAATAAAATTGTGTATTTACAGGAGTATCCAAGAGGCAGTGTAGACTTTTTTTCTGGTTATTAATATCTATATGCAGTTTTGTAAAATACTTTATTTACAATATTGATTATCAAATGGTTAGGCCAATATATCTATGATACTTGGCCGCATAACTTTATATTGTGTATTACGATGAATCATTGGATATAGATCTAGTCAATACTATATTTTGGTATTGTATCAAAATTACACAATGATGTTTGGGAGATGCGTAAATGCCAACAATTATAATTTGTTTTTTCTAAAGTCTACTCGTTAGAATATGTATTTATTATCTGTTGTAAATTTATGGCTTGGTCTGCTGTCCAGCTTGGAGGAGGAACAACATTAGACCAAGCAGCAACTATAGAATTTGGGTAATTATGCCCATGACCGTTTGGTACATCTACTCCAAAAAATTGGTCGACCGTTACTTGAGCAAAAGTCACAAATGGGAACCATCTCATAGATGGTGATACATCTGGCCCACGCGTTTCTCTAAGCCAATCTGGCTTTTCTAATATTAAGTCCCAATTCCACCACACTACCGAATCAGATGCATGTTGCATAATTACAATATGAGGATTATCCCAGGTGACTGAATATGGTTTTGCAAAACTGTAACTTTCTGAACCAAAGCGAACATTTTTGCCTAACATATAAGTTGGTTGCCACTCGGGAGTTCCTTTATCTCGATTATTTTCTATATTTTGCCAGAGAGGAGTAGAACTTGGTGTTCCCATGAATAGTGCTCCATCCGTTCTGTCTATTAAATCATCTACATTGCTAAAAGCTGATTGTCCCCCAAATGAACCCATACTTAGACCGTATGCAATTAATTTTGGACGATTTGCTTCTGGTAAGGTAAGCCATTTAGCATAAACGGCATCATATAGGGTTTTGCCAGCATCTGTAGCATTTTGTTTATCAACTAAAAAACCTATCCAGCTAGGGAGGTAGGAATATTGTACTGAAGCAATAGCGCTGTTACCGCTATACATATATTCTAGCGAGTCTGTAGATTGTGGCTCTAGCCACCCTGTACCCGTAGAGCATGCCACAACTAACACTGGTCTATTAAATGCCCCTGTTCTTTCTAGCTCTTGTACTACAAGTTGTGCACGTGCCTCTGGAGTGGGAGCACTTTGAAGTCCAGCATAAACACGTATTTGTTGAGCTGGTGCTTGGCCGCTAAAGTTTTGCAACTGCTGTTGGGATGGTCCTCGTGCTACGAAATTGCGCCCCTGATACCCAAGTGTATTCCAAGGTATCAATGATTCAGGACTACCAGATCTTTCTGGTTGATTGGGCTGATTTATACCAGGTGCGGTAGTGTTGTTTACCTTGCTGTATATATTATTAGTAACATTCGTAAATAGTTTAAATATTACACCGTTAAAAAATAGAACTATAATAATTCCCATTATCACAAAACCAATTAACATACTTACTTGTTTGGGCATCCAGCGGTTTAATAAGTTACCAATTTTTTTAATTAGTTTGAATATGAGCCTGCAAATAATAAGTAGTATAAGTGCCACAATAAAGGCAATAACAGCTATTTCTAAAATATGTTGATTTTGGAATGGGGCTTCGCCTACGAGGGTACGAACTTGGTTTTGCCATGACTTTCCAAGTATCAAATATATCAATGCTGCCAATGTGCCAATTGTGCCCAGTATCCACCATGCATATATTTTTATTTTATGAGACGGTTCTTTATGCCAAAGTATTCTGCCGATGTAACTAATAAATACGCCTATTCCATACCCAATAGTAAAACTAAGACCAGATATTAAACCTTGATATAGGGCTGGTCTTGGTAATAGTGATGGTAAAAAGGATATGCAGAAAAAAATTATACCAAAAAATATACCTATGTAATTAAATATAAAGAAGTGCTTAATTTTATTGAATAACTTAGGCTTATTTAGATTATTCTTATGCATGTTTAAATAATACTATAGTGCATATAAAAATTAATCATTTATTTTACTAGTCAACAATTTCTTCTAGAACATCTTGAAGGGTTACAATAC
>CAZTUU010000040.1:0-6234 GCA_964616505.1 uncultured Candidatus Saccharibacteria bacterium | reverse complement strand
AATGCTTATTTAAGGCAGGTATCCGCTACTAGACGAATAGAACTATACGCGCCTGAACCAATGACCCCAAACCTAGAAAAGCTTATAGCCGAAGTAGAGCAAGAGCTAAAAAGCGGAAAAACAAGCAAAAAGTTTAATAATGCTGATGATTTTTTGGTAGATTTGAAGAAGTAGCAGTCAATGACAGTTCAGTATTTACCCAAATTTAAAAAACAATACAAAAAATTACCACCAAAAATCCAAGATCAATTTGATACAAGATTACGGTTGTTTTTTGATGACCCAATTGCTCCACAATTAAAAATCCATCCGTTAAAAGGCAAATTTGCGGGTTATTGGAGTATGAATATATCTGGAGACATTAGGGCACTATATAAATTAGATGGAGATGAAATAATTATTTTTGCATTAATTGGTACTCATAGCCAACTATATGGTTAGTTCTGTCTTTGACTTCTAACTAAGCTAAAGTCTAGCATCTATGGTCTAACATCTAATTCTGGTACAATAAGCGTTAGAGTTTTAGGCAAGTAATTATGGCAACTTACAAAGTTATACAAGATATAGAAGCAGAAGATAAGCTACTGGGGCCACTAACCTTAAAGCAGTTTATCTTTGCTGTTATTGCAGTTGCTTTTGCTGGTATGGCATTTATAACAGTTTCAAAAGTCGGTAACCCACTAGTAGCTATACCATTTTTACCTTTTATTGTTATTTTTGGATTTTTGGCAGCACCTATCGGGCGCGATCAACCAACAGAGGTTTGGCTAGCAGCACGACTACGTTTTTTGTTTGTACCACGTAAACGCATCTGGGATCAAAACGGTCTAAAAGAACTTGTAGCCATAACTGTGCCCAAAAAAGACATACATATTTATAGTGATAGCCTTAGTAAAAAAGAGGTCAAAAGCCGCTTGCGTGCATTGTCTGACGTAATAGATAGCCGTGGTTGGGCTACCCGCAATGTTGCAATTAATGCTTATGATCCACAGCCACAGTATTTGCAACAAACTACAGATAGGTTATTAAACCAAGATAGCCTGCCGCAAACCGTACCAGAACTAACTATGGGCGCAGATGCCGATATCTTAGATGCTACAAATAACCCGACAGCGCAGCATTTTGAAGAATTAGTAGAAGAATCTACTGTAGCCCAAAAAAAGTCTGCTATAGACTTAATGCAGCAAGCAATTAAGCAACAAAAAGAGGCCGATGTTGCTGTACAGAAAGCAAAACAAGCCCAAGAGCAAGAGGCTGCTATCGCTCAAAAAGCAAGGGCAGATGCTTTGGAAGCAGAACAAATTCGCCAATATCAAGCCCAACAACAAACCAATACTGATCAATCAACTACTCCAGAAGAAATAGTGTACTCAGACGAAGTAAATATACCCTCTGTGCAAGCTTATCAAGCACCTAACAATATTCCACAGCCATCAAAAGACCAAGAACAGGCCCTACTAGAGCATATTAAGCAAGACAAGGCAGTAGAGCGCTTAACTATGCCACACCATCGCACTATAAAAACGCCAAACCAAATAGCTCGTGAACGCCACCAAAAATATGCTCAAAAAAGCCAAGAATCAAATAGCCCTGTACCACCCCAACCTTCGCCTGCTATAATTAATTTAGCTCAAAATAACGATTTTAGTGTAGCGACAATTGCTGGGCAAGCAAGAAGAGGCAAGCAAGAAGATGATTTTCATAATAACGACGTCATAGAGCTACACTAATAAGCATGGCGGTGGGGCGCTTTAATGGATCCAAATACACAACAAACTAATTATCAAAATCAGGCATACAACCCTAACATACAGCAGGGTAATACTTTTACGCCCGGATTTCCTGGCCAACCATTATCATCTACTCCACTACCGCAACCTCAAAAAGACAAAAAAGAAGCACCAAAATCTAACCCAAATAGTACCCAAAACACCCTGTTAATTAGCGAAATTCGTGATGGTATTGTAATAATGAACGACGGCTCTTTTAGATCTGTAGTTATGGTAAAAAGCATTAACTTTGATCTTATGAGTGGTGGCGAACGTGAAAGCGTAGAATACGCATACCAAGGGTTTTTAAATTCGCTTTACTTTCCGATACAAATTTTTACTAGATCTAACAAAATAGATTTAGCTCCGTACATCCAACGCCTAGATAAAATGCGTACCGAACAAGACAATATGCTGCTAGCACTATTAATGGAAGATTACATTAATTTTATTGCCGACCTAGCAGACCAGAGTAACATTATGGATAAAGTATTCTACGTGGTTATTCCGTATTTTCCAGAGGTTGATGTACAAAAAACAGTACAAGCTAGCAAAGGTTTTTTAAGTGGTATTATGGGCAAAAAAGAACATGTAACTACAATTAATGAGGCGCACCTAGAGGCTGCAAAAACCGAGCTACGTAACCGTGTGCAATCTGTTTTGAGTGGTTTAATGCAATGTGGCATACAAGGTTTACCGCTAGATACCCAAGAGCTCATAGAGCTTTATTATGATGCCTATAACCCAGATACTGCTACCCGCCAACAATTAAAAAACTTTGGCGATTTAACCGCACCAGTTATAACTAAGGGCGAGGGTAATGCACCACAGCCTCACCTAGAAAGAGAGCTGTTGTAATGTTTGGCAAAAAAAAGCAAGTAGTAGACCCAGCACTAATTGCCGCAGAGCAACGTCAGCATGAACAACAAGAAGTCCAGGCCGAATTTCAAAAAGGTGTAACAGCATTACGAGATTTTATTGCTCCAAGTTCTATAGAATTTAGCAGTAGTTATTTTCAGATTGGCACTAAATATGCCCGTACATTTTATGTTTATGGTTACCCTCGACAGCTTTATACGGGATGGATAGGTGGCTTAATTAACATAGACGAAATTATGGATTTGTCTCAATTTATTTACCCCGTAGACAGCCAGGTAGTACTAAAGAATTTGAGTAAAAAAGTAGGGCAATTAGAGGCGGGTTTGCAGCTAGATAGCGAACACGGCAAGGTACGAGACCCAGGCAAACAAGCTGCCATACAAGATGCCGAAGAAATGCGAGATAAGCTGCAAGTTGGCGAAGAAAAGTTTTATCGTTTTGGACTGTATTTTACGGTGTACGGAAAATCTTTAGACGAGCTAGAGTTTATTAGCCACAAAGTAGAATCTATGCTTGGCCAACAGTTAATTTATAGCAAGCCAGCGACTGCTCAACAAGAACAGGGTTTAAACAGTACTATTCCGCAATTTATGGATCAATTGCAAATTAGGCGCAACATGAACACCGGCGCAATTAGTACTAGTTTTCCGTTTACTAGTGCCGATTTGACAGACGATCATGGAATTTTATACGGCATAAATATGCACAACTCTGGCTTAGTTATATTTGATAGATTTAGTTTAGAAAACGGCAATAGTGTAGTGTTTGCAAAATCTGGTGCAGGTAAAAGTTTTGCCGTTAAGCTAGAGGCTCTACGCTACCTAATGTTAGGCGTAGAAGTATTCGTAATAGACCCAGAAAACGAGTTTGAGCGTATGTGTGATGCCGTTGGCGGTGCTTATGTAAAACTCTCGTTAAATTCTCCGACACGTATTAACCCATTTGATCTACCCCAAGTTGTAGACACAGAAGAAGCCGATAATGCATTGCGAAGTAATCTAATTACTCTGCATGGTTTGCTTAGATTAATGATGGGTGGTGCACAATCGCAAATGCTAGGTGCAGGTGCAGCTATGGCACCAGCCTTAGACCCAGTAGAAGAAGCCGACCTAGATGCTGCCCTAATAGAAACATATGCCAAAGCAGGCATAACTAACGACCCACTAACTCATACCTCACCACCACCAACTATTAACGATTTATACGATACTTTGCTACACATGGGTGGCACCGGCCCAGAGCTAGCCCAGCGTTTACGCAAATACACTACAGGTACTTTTGAGGGAATCTTTAGCCAACCAAGCAACATAGATATTAATAACCCAATGGTAGTATTTAATGTGCGCGATCTAGAGGATGAACTACGCCCAGTTGCTATGTACATTGTACTTAATTACATCTGGAACAAAACTAAAAGTGATAAAAAACGCCGATTGTTAATCGTAGACGAATCTTGGCAGCTAATGAAGTACGAAGACAGCGCTAACTTTTTGTTTAGCCTTGCCAAGCGTGCCCGTAAATATAACCTAGGTATTACAACTATCAGCCAGGATGTAGAAGATTTTATAGGCTCGCGCATGGGTAGGGCAATTGTGGCCAATGCCTCTTTGATATTGTTACTAAAACAAAGCCCCAGTGCTGTAGATGTTCTGGCTGATGTATTTAAACTAACTAGCGAAGAACACAAACGACTAAGCCAGTTCCCAATTGGGCAAGGATTATTTTTTGCTGGCCAAAACCACGTACATATACAAATTGCCGCCAGCCCAACAGAAACAAACCTAATTACCACCAACCCAGACGAAGTAAAAGCAATAGAAGAAGCGCAAGGTCAGATACCACTTAATAATGGCCCATCTAGTGGAATAATCTCCTCTTAAAAAGAACACATTGTATTACCAGTATTTTTTCGCTCAAGTGCCTCCGTTTATGATCTCGTAATAGTGCTTATGTTGTAGTAAAATACAAGTAAAGTAGAGGGTGATTTTTGACAGATCTAAAAGACAAACCTGGTTATGAAAATCCACTAGTAGACGAATCTGGTGCTGTTAAAAGTGCCTCTAATGTTCCGCATCCAAGAGAAGCAGACATAGAACAGAAGAAGTTAGATGATTTTGGTGGAGCATCCAACGAGAGCAAAAGCACAAAAAGCTCAGGTGATTTTGCGCCAAGCATGAATGATGTTACGGCTAGCTCTATAAACGCTGTTACAAACGGTAAGTTTTTAGGCAAATTTAATATTAATATAACAAATAAACAAAAGGCTGGTGGGGCTGGTTTATTTGTTGGGCTTATTTTGCTTATATTGGGTCTAATTAGTTTAGGGCCGTTGCAGTTTATACATATGTCACAATTGTTATCTCAGTTCCATTTTAGTAAACAGAGTGACCTAACAGATAACCGGTTCCGCAAAATGATGCGCTATATGCGTAACCCAAATAATCCCGAAAAAACACGTCTTGGCTATTTTGCAAATAAATCTGCTGATAAGCTAACGGCTAAATTGTCAGAAAAAGGAATAAAACCTGTGTATGGAACGGGTGGATATTCTACCGGCTTTGAAGTAGATGTTAATAAAATGAAGAATGATGCCGACTTTGGAAGGCTTATAGTCGGAGATGGCGACAATGATGCAACTCGTGCAAACATAGCTAATGAATTTGGTGCAAATGTTACTAAAGATGGTGATGGAAAACTTATTATAAAACCAGATGGTAATGATTATTATAAAGATAAAAAATTCACTAAATTTATAGTAAAAGCTGCTGGGTTAGAAGGTAAAATATTTGCTACAAAAGCACGACGTTTAAATATTAGGGGGGGGAATGCAGGCTTGTTCCACCCAATTAAAAAATCTGCTGCAAAAAAAATAGACGATATTATTGCAGCCAGAAAAGAAAAACTAAAAATCAAAGATGGTGATAGCACTACACTAGAATCTAAAAATAAAGATGGTGAAGATGGTAATCCTTCTGAAGGTAATGCATCAGAAAAAGATGCAAAAGGGGTAGTAGATGATGCTAATAATATTAAGGAAGAAGCTAAAAAAGGCGGATTTTCTTCGTTAATTAATGGTGGCAATGGATTGAAGGTAGGCTTAAGTGCCATAAGTGTAACTGGGCTGACTTGTTTATTTAATAGTTTATCTAATACAATATATGATTCTCAGGCTACTAATGTATTAACCCCTCTGATGAATTCTGGGGTAGAGGCTATTGCCATTGGCAACCAAGTTATGTCTGGTGATGATCTAGATTTATTAACCCTAGGCGCATATTCTACAAATCTTTATAGCAAAGATTACGGGTCATGGGAGAATGCCAAAAGCATTCAAGCAAATTTAGGCAATAAAGACAAAGGTACACCACAGCCCGCAGAAGCAGCACTTAATGTAAATGATAACGCCGCTTTAAAATTCTTTAATGAATTAGCCAGCTTAAGTGTATTTGGTGCAGACGGTGCAATTGATGAAATTTGTCACCCAGTATCCCAGGGTGCCGCAGCAGTTGTGTCAATAGGTGTAGCAGTTTTATCAGGTGGTACTTCTGTGGGTGCAAGAATTGCTACGTTAGTAGGACAAATGGCT
>CAZTUU010000039.1:2016-6468 GCA_964616505.1 uncultured Candidatus Saccharibacteria bacterium | reverse complement strand
TTTTATAGGGTCTATGCTACTGGATCATGGCAATATTGGTTTTTAATTTGGAACTTATTTTTAGCATGGTTACCCTTGATATTTGCATACATTTTATGTGCAAAAGGTGGCTCTAAATCATTTTTATCATGGCCAAACTTTCTATTGTTTTTGCTGTGGCTAGTTTTTTTGCCAAATACTTTTTATATAATTACAGATTACGTACATTTAAGCGTATTTAGCAATATAGGGATGATTTACGATATCGTTTTGTTTGGTACGTATGCCATAGCAGGTATGATATTGGGCTTTACGTCGCTATTATTGATTCATCTAAGGGCTAAGCGACTATATAAACAGCGTGCAATTTATATAGTTGGCATTGCTTTATTTTTAAGTGGGTTTGCAATTTATTTAGGGCGTTATTTAAGGTGGAATAGTTGGGATATTATTACAAATCCGTTTGGCTTAATTTTTGATGTATCTGACAGGGTGATTAACCCATCCGCCCACCCACTTACTTTTGCTACTACTTTGCTATTTTTTGCATTTTTATCAGTAATTTACTACGTAATTTATCAGGCAGTGCTTTTGCTGCAAAATAGCAAAAATAAGTGATACAATAACAGATATGCAAGAAGTAAAAAAATCGCTAGAACAGGCGGTAAAATCCTTATTTGATTTAGAAATAGATGTGCAATTATCGCCACCAGAGGAACGGTTTGGTGATCTTAGTACTAATGTTGCAATGCAGTTAAACAAGAAAATTGGTAAAAATCCGCGTGAGATCGCTGAGCAAATCAAAGCAGAAATAGAACCAAATAAACTATTTAGTAAGGTAGAAATCGCTGGACCAGGCTTTATAAATCTGTACCTAACAGATACGTTTTTGCTAGATAGTTGGAGTTTACAAACACCGCAGCTATATAAGGATAAGATTGTGGTTACTGAATATTCTGACCCTAACGCTTTTAAGGCACTTCATGCTGGGCATTTGTACACGACTCTTGTTGGTAACGCAGTTTCTAACTTGATCGAAAGTGCTGGTGCAACAACATATCGCCTTAATTATGGCAGTGATGTCGGACTTAACGCCGCCAAGGCAATGTATGGAATTATCACTTATTTAGGCGGAGAAAAACCCAAGGAGCTTGTTAATGTTGATTTTGCTAAACGCCCAAAGTGGGTCAGCCAAAGATATGTAGAGGGCAATGAGGCTTATGAAGATGATGAGGTAAAAAAGCAAGAAATCATTGATTTGAATACAAGGATTTACCAACTTCATGCCGACAACGATACTACATCAAACTTTGCACAAATTTATTGGACATGTCGGCAGTGGAGCTATGATGGCTTTGCTGAGTTGTATAAAGAATTGGGTGTTACTGAATTTGACAGGTATATTCCCGAAAGCGAAGTGATCTCCATTGGATTAAATCTAGTTAAAGAGGGTTTAGAAAAGGGAGTATTTAAGAAGTCTGATGGTGCAGTAGTGTTTGAAGGCGAAGAATTTGGACTTCATACTAGAGTTTTTATGAATTCTAATGGATTACCGACATACGAGGCAAAAGAACTGGGGTTGGCGGTTATCAAATGGCAGAGCTATCATTTTGATAAAAGTATTGTTATTACCGCTAATGATATTGTTGAATACATGAAAGTCTTACTAGAAGCTATGAAGAGTTTTTATCCAGAAGTTGCTCAAAGAACAGAACATTTAACACATGGCATCATTAAACTTACTGGCGGTAAAAAAATGAGTAGCCGCAAAGGTAATGTGCTGATGGCAGATGACATTATTGATTCTGCCATTGCCGCCAATAGTGAAAGGTATGGCAAGGATGACCCAGATGTAGCAATTGGTGCAATAAAGTATGCATTTTTAAAACAGCGTATTGGTGGTGATATTATTTATAACCCAGAAGAGTCTATTAGTATGCATGGTAATAGCGGGCCGTATCTACAGTATGCTCACGCCAGAGCCAGAAGTATATTGCAGAAATCTACAATTAAAAATGCTACAGAATTCTCTAGTTTAACACCCTATGAACGATCATTAGCTAGAGCTTTAACTCAGTATCAAATTGCATTATCTAAAGCCATCGATGACTTTATGCCACATCATATTTGTACGTATCTTTACGAGCTTGCTCAGGTATTTAACCGTTTTTACGAGAACAGTAAAGTGGTGGGCGACGAGCGAGAATCAATTAGAAGAGCATTGGTTGAGCGATATGCTGACACACTAAAAGCAGGCCTGTTATTACTTGGTATTCACCCACTCGATAAGATGTAACTTGTAAAAAATAAAGATAAGTGCTATAATATGTTTTTATAGTTGCCCTTGACGGAAGTACTGTCGAGCTCGATTGAGAGGAGGTGACTATGAATGAATATTTCAGCATTAGCTCTAACATTTGGAGCAACGCTTGGCTTTATGTTTGTAGTTTTTACTATGGCTTTAGCTACGTTGCAGCAAAGTAGAGCTGAAATGGTTATGACCGCACTAGCATTTGCGGGCACTTTAACTTTCATTATATACGGTATGTATGCTATGTGGGATGATGACAAGAGGTTTAATCCTTTTGTCATAGGTGTTTGCAGCGCAATTTTAACTTGCGTTTTTGCTATGTTGGCTATTGCCGTTGTTAGAAAAGTGAAGTTACGATAACTTTGCTTGAGCGGGGATCCATAAGAAATAGTGACAATATTCCTGGAGTAAGGATAAAACACTTATAACTATGGGCGAGACCGCAAAAGGTTTTTCGGATATGTACCTATCAAACATATCTTAAATCCCGTGTGTGGCATCAGCCCCGCGGGATTTTTTCTACTATTAATCATAAGCATTTTTATAAATACCCAAAAAACGTTACTGTAAGTAACGGCAGACATTAATTGAGGTAAAAAGTGAATAAATTGTATACAGGTGAACCAATTGCCGGTGACTTTGAAGGTAAAAGCATAATATCTATAGATCAGTTTGATAGAAAAGATATTGATCTTCTTTTTTCTGAAGCGGAGGCAATGAGAGCTATGGAAGAAAAAGAGCGTGGTACTGATTTATTAAAACACTACGAACTAGCAAACTTGTTTTATGAACCATCTACACGTACATCATCTTCGTTTGTCGCTGCTATGCACAAGCTTGGTGGGACGGTAATATCCATCAATGACGTTCATTACTCGTCAGTATCTAAAGGAGAAACTCTTGCTGATACTATTAGGACCATGGAGCAGTATGCTGACTTAACTGTTTTAAGGCATAAAGAAATTGGATCAGTTGCGTTGGCAGCTATAGTTGCAAAAAAGCCAATAATAAATGCTGGGGACGGTGTTGGCGAGCATCCTACTCAGGCACTTTTAGATCTATTTACAATTAACGAAAGACTAGGCAAGATTGATAATCTGACCGTTACTATGGTTGGTGATTTACATCATGGTAGAACAGTACATTCTTTGGCAAAATTATTATCAAAATATAGTGTAAATTTACAATATGTTTCACCAAACAAGCTTCAGATGCCAAAAAAATATCAAAGTGAATTAAAAGAGGCAGGAATTACTCAGACAAGATTTGATTCCATTGATTCTGCATTGCCTAATACGGATGTTTTATATATGACACGCGTACAGGGAGAAAGATTTGTTGATAAAATTGAGTATGACAGATTAAAACATTCATTTGTTTTAGGCACAGAAGAAATGGAACACTCTAAAGAAGATATGATAGTGATGCATCCACTGCCACGAGTAGGCGAAATTCACGAATCTGTTGATGCTGATCCAAAAGCGGCTTACTTTGAGCAAATGAAATATGGTATGTACACCAGAATGGCACTTATCGCATTAGTTCTTGGTAAAAGTATTCAAAATCCAGTAAATAATGTCGAAAAATAGTAGTATATAGTTATGGATCCAAGCAGCAAGCCAACTAAACTTTTATGGGTAGACCTAGAGATGACGGGGCTAGATGCTAATAATGACAGAATTTTAGAGGTTGCAGCAATTGTTACCGATTTTAATTTTACAGAACTTGATAGGTTTGAAGGTGTTGTTTATCAACCGCCAGAAGTGTTGAATCGCATGAATGAGTGGGTTCGTACAACACATGTTATCTCGTGTGCAGGCTGCCCCAAACGAACAACATGTGGTTATAGAATTTGCAGATTTTATAAAAAGAAACTTTAAAGAACCAGCCATATTAGCAGGGAATAGTATCCACCAGGATAGGTTTTTTATACGAAGATGGTGGCCGGATGTAGAGCAGCTGCTTCATTATAGAATGCTAGATGTTAGTAGTTTTAAAATATTGATGCAGGGTAAATATGGGATTGGTTTTGATAAACAACAAACTCACCGTGCACTTGATGATATACAGGAATCTATTGATGAACTAAAATTTTACCTAGAAAAATTATCTATTGAACCTAATGCCCAAAACCTTTAACCTATAGTTTATGAACCATAAAG
>CAZTUU010000039.1:0-1847 GCA_964616505.1 uncultured Candidatus Saccharibacteria bacterium | reverse complement strand
TAAAAAGCATTGGAATACAATATTACTCACTGGCCAGTTACCCTGGGATGATGTTCAAGGTCTTATAAGACTTAGTTATAATCTTGTAACAAAGACTAACTAGGCTATTTATTTTTGCTCTGGTGCGGGGAATAGTACATTCATTGCACTATAATCATCACCTAATTGTTTTTTAAGACTAGTATTAGAGGTTGCAGAATAAGCAGTTTTTAAGTTAATTTTATATTTATCTACACGTTGGCTTAATATCTCTGTAAATTTAGCATCAAATGTTCCGTTGGCTTTGGCTTCTTTTAGGATATTTTTATAACCAAAATCTTGTATAGCAGCAATATCTTTAGCTACTTTTTTAAGACCAATTTTGCCCATATAAGTTTGCAGCTCTTGGTTTTGAGACGTTACTACGGCATTGGTAGAGGATGATTGCTGAGATAGTTTGGCGTCACGTATATCTGCTTGGCCGGTTTTTGTAATATCTATAATTTCTTGCTGGGTAGCAGCTACTTTAATTAAATTAACCTTATCTTTACTACCTGCTGCAGAGAATACAATCATTAAAATAATGGCAATTACTAGTAAAATAACTGCCCCACCAGCAACTAAAATTATCCGATGTTTTTTGTCATTAACAGGTAGTTTGGACTCTGGCAAATTGCTAGAACTATCATCTATAAAGTTGTATTGATTTTGTTGATTTGGGTCCATAATTATATGACTTTAAGTATACCATTTATGCTTAAAATCGGATAAAAGAGTACAATTAATAACAGATGGATGCAGTAGAAGATATTAAAAATCGACTTTCGGTAGAAGACGTAGTTGGCGAATACGTCGAGCTCAGGCGCGCCGGGCGTAATTTTAAGGGTTTATCACCTTTCAGCTCGGAGCGTACTCCTAGTTTTATGGTTAGCCCAGAAAAACAAATATGGCACGATTTTAGTAGTGGTAAGGGCGGTAATATTTTTAGCTTTGTTATGGAGATGGAAGGTGTTGATTTTAGGGGTGCCTTAGAAATCTTGGCTCGTAAAGCTGGCATAGACCTTAGCTTGTATCAAAAGGGCGATGGAAAACTACGGCAGCAAAAAGATAAATCAATGAACACTATGGAGTTGGCAACTAAATATTATCAGCGTTCATTATTAGAAAACCCTAAAGCCCTAGATTACATAAATAAAAAGCGTCATTTTAATCAACAAACTGTTATAGATTTTAGGCTCGGATATTCGCCAAATACAGGCAAAGCCCTAACAGAGTTTTTGACAAAAAGGGGTATAGAACCAGAAGTAATAAAATCTGCAGGTCTGTCGGCTCAGCGCTATAGTGGTTTGGCCGACATGTTTCGTGGTCGAATAATGATACCTCTTTGCGATGCCCAGGGTTCGCCGATTGGCTTTACGGCTCGATTGCTAAATGATGATCCAGATGCTCCTAAATACATTAATACTCCACAGACTATTTTGTACGATAAGAGCCGGCATGTTTTAGGTTTACACCAAGCAAAAGAGTCTATTAGGCAGGCAAATTATGTTGTGATTGTAGAGGGTAATCTAGATGTTATAGCTAGTCATCAAGCTGATGTAACAAATGTAGTGGCTACTGCTGGCACCGCGCTAACCACGTATCATCTTAAGACATTGCAACGCTTTACTAACGATATAAGGCTTTGTTTCGACCAAGACAAGGCTGGTATTGCCGCCGCCGAGAGATCTATCAATGTGGCTCAGGGCATAGGTGTACAGCTATCTATTATTACCGTACCAAATAGTAAAGATCCAGACGAGTTAATCCAAAAGGATCCAAAAACTTGGGCAAAAGTAATAAACGAGCCACAGTATGCTGTAGATTGG
>CAZTUU010000038.1:0-6592 GCA_964616505.1 uncultured Candidatus Saccharibacteria bacterium | reverse complement strand
TGACGGATCAGCGACCAACTAGTGACGGATCAGCGACCAACTAGTGACGGATCAGCGACCAACATAATGACGGATCAGCGACCAATATTATTATAAACCACAACATTTGCAGTACCCTACAGAATCCCTAATCCTCTATTTAATCCTTTATATAATCATCGCGCAAGAGGTGTTTTTTTAAACATGTGTTTTTAGGCGCTCATTTTTTAATCCAAATTTAATACAGTGCATGTCGCCCGAACTCCTATGTCGTTCGCCCGCCCTAAGCCACATGCACTGTTAAATCTTAATTCGCTCCGCTCATGATTGATTTTAAATATTTTTGTTGAGATATCTACAGATTTTAGGCTTAACTTTTGAATTAAAGGTTAATGTTAGTTAAGGCACGAGGGGGATTTGGCTTAACTCGAGATTAAACCGCGATATAAGCCTGTTTTTCTACTGATAGCTCGTATACATGGGGGTTCGACGAGCTCACCCCCATACCCCCGTTATTTATTTGCGCTATCCTTGATTAAACTCTTTGGTGAATTCCAATATTGATCACAACGTATGCTTTGATTTGTAAAACTGGCAAATCCTTGTTTGAGTTTACAGCTTGAATTGACATACCTCACAAAGTTATCACTATCGTTTAAACCTTTGCGATAGGTTTCTAAGAGTTTCTCTTTTTCGTAGCTACCAGTTATCATAGCAGGAACTTCAAAATACCAGGTAGTCCACATGCCTATGATTAAGCCCCAGAGCAAGGCTAGTACAAACAGCCATATGTTGAGTTTTTTTCCAGCTCCATTAGACAGCAGGTTGTTGTTGCGTTCTATAGCTAAGTTCTGTTCGGCAACTTTATCACGTAGACCTTTGAAATCAAAATTCTCAACTGCACGATTTAAGGCGTTTTTAGCGCTTGTTTCTATGCTGGATGTATCCATGATAGGCTTTAGGGTAGAAAATCGCGCTAAGGTGGCTTTCTGTTCGTCTACGAGCTTCTCTAGTTGTGTTGTGTCGATCGTTTTTTTGGTGTTTGCAAAATTAACGAGGAATTGGTCTTGGATTTCCTTTTGTTTTTTAAGAAAAGCTTTGATTAGGGTTTCATCATCAAGTTTCTGGTTATGCTGATTGTCCATCTTGTTCTTCTTCTAAAAACTTCTTACCTTGGTTTTTGTAAAATTCTAACCAATTAGGTTTTTTATCAGCGGTTAACCCAAAGCCATTAGTGGTTAATTCTTGTTTGGTTTTAATCAGTATACCGATAAGAACTTTTTTTAAATCACTGTTATCGGCAATCTTGTCAAATTCATCGGCGCTAAATACTAGAGGTACTAAGCCACCCCAATCATATATTTTTTTATTGCGGAGTTTGCGAGCCTGCGTTTTTAGTTCTTTATCACGTTCACGTTCAATTTGTTTAGCTAATTTTTCTTTAGCTTTTAATTGTTGTTGCTCTAATCGTTTAAATTGTAGTTCAAGTTGTTTAATGGTTAGTTTCTTTGTTGCTATTTTATCGTTAATGTCTTGGTTATTATCTGTCATGCTGAGTTCTCCATAGTGTGTTATTGATTACATTGAGGTGTAAAGTTTATACAATGAGTTATTTTACAATAGAGTGAGATATCTTTTGGTATAATTGTGCTGATATTTAAGATACAAGCAAAGTACTCGTAGCGAAGTTATGAGATAAGAGCGCACTTTACGCCTTGTTTCACAAAGCAGTGCGTTACTTTTTACAAAAGTAACAAATTAGGACAGATAAAAATGGCAATATACACAATGCAAATAAAAACAGTTAGCCGAAGTAGTGGACACAGTGCAACAGCTAAAATTGCATATAATTGCCGTGATAAAATCACAGATATGCGCACTGGTGAAATACACAAATATAACAGTGCTAAAATGTCCAAAGACTTGGTTCATTCAGAAATCACACATAAAGATTTAACACTAGATAAAAAAGAACGTTCCGAGATTTGGAACAATGCTGAACTTGCTGAAAACCGCAAGGATAGTAGAACAGCAAGAGAGTATGTTATAGCATTGCCAAAAGAACTAAGTACTGAGCAAAACATAGAATTGGTGCGAGAATTTGCCAAAGAGTTAACCAGTAAATATAACAACGTAGCAGACTGGGCAATCCATAATGAAAAAGATGGTAACGGTAATATCCATGCACATATATTGACTACTACCAGAGAGTTTAACCCAGAGACTTTGACTTTAGGTGAACGTACTGCTATTGAGTGGAACAATACCAAATGCCAGAAAAATAATGTGCCAGTAACGCAAGAACAAATAAAGGAAATCCGCAAGAGTTGGGAAACTATCCAGAATAAACATCTGGAGATGGCAGGGCTGGATTTAGCGGTTAGTTGTGAACGTAAAGAAGATAGAGACACTGTTAGGAAACACCTAGGTAAAGAAGCGGTAGCACTGGAACGTCAAGGAGTAGAAACCGATCTGGGGAATCATAATCGGACTATTGATATGATTATACAGTTAGATCGGCAGATTTATAATGATGGCAATCATCTAGCGATAGAACATGCAGAGTTAGAGCGTTTAGAGCTACAAAAACAAGACATTGAACGACAACAGCGGATTGATGAACAGCTAAAACAACAACAAGAATCGGCTAGACAACATGAATTAATGCGACTAGAGTTGTTACGACAAGAGCAGTTAAAACAAGCTGAAGAAAAAGTATTGGCTGAACTGAAAACCAAGGAGCAAGAAACGATTGAGCGGTTAAAAACTCCAGCAGACAATTTTATAACCGCTAGTAGTCGTTATCAGCTCTTCGATATAGCCAGAGAACACAAGGAGTTTTTTACTAAACAGACCATTGGTGATTATGAATACTGGACGAGTAGAAATGGTGATATAGATGTCCATAAAACTCATATCAATGTGAATAATGTTAGTGATGAAAGTATCAAACTAGCCTTAGATGTAGCGGTTAGCCAATTTGGTAATAAGTTAAATCTAAATGGCAGTGATGACTTTATAAAAGCGACTATTGGGGTGTTAGCTAATGATCTACGTTATGCTGATATTAGCCTTGCTAACCCAGAACATCAGGAAGTGCTAGAAAGCCGAAGGCTAGATATTGAGATTGATAATGCGGTGGATTTAGATCTAGATAGCATCCCAGATTTGGATCTCTCGAATGTGCCAGATCTTGATTTGGACGAACCTAAGCATCAGAAAAAACAGGAGAAAACGCCAGAGGTTGAAAAAGAACAAAGCCGTGACTGGGGTATGAGTTTATAAATGAGGATAATTTATTAAAATATTGCTGATTTGGATAGGGGCGCGGTTAGATCAATAAACACCATGGTTTAAGACCGTGGTGTTTATAAATATGTGTAGGTTTAAAACTATAGAGTTCTTTGACAGCATGTCAATAAAAGCTAAATATGAGTCTATTTCTACATGTTTTTACTAGTTTTAAACTGTCAGTTTAGGCTATAATTCGAAATATAATCTTGAGCTTTTAGTTTTAGGTTAAAATATCCATCAAGTTTCATCTCTAGAGGTTATGCATCCATGAGCAACAGTTGCAAAAAATTCCATATAGTAACTTATCTATTACTAGGCTTAACAGTCGTATCATGCAATAATGGTGGTTCTGGACAGCAGAATAACATTACCCCTCCACATGTTACAGATAATAAAGTCCTTGATGATAATACATGTGCTAAATTTAACGCTGGGTATGCCAGCGCTTTGTATAATACAAAAGGTTCTTTATCTGGTAAAAATTATAATAAGATAGAAACCTGCAGTATGTGGTATAACAATAATTCTCAAGCGAATATGTCCACAAAAAAATTATTCAGTAGCGTTAATCCTTATAATTTCGAGTCTAATACGGTTATTGCTTGGGGACAAGCAGGAGCAAATAGCTTGCTGTTTATTAATGAAAGTAGTAATATTTGGGATATATTAAATCCAGAAGTATACAATTTATTAGCTTCAGATGATGGTTATAACCATTATGGTTCTCCATTTGTCTCTGTTACACAAACAAATACCGTACTACCATTTGGAAATCTTTCTGAGCATAGTTATGGTAATGAATACCAGAATTTTCCTCCATTTTTCCCAACTTCGTATACTTATGATACAATGAATTTGTCTAGCAGTGATGTTGTTCCTGTTAGCGCTTACGCAGCGGTTTTATTCCCTAGAGTGTGTAACTTAGATCAAAGATATAACTATAGTGCTAGTGTGATGCTAACTCTACAAGGAGCAGAAAGTTCTACTTATCAATTTCCGGTTTCATTTTTAGAGTATTGTTCTTGGCAAGGTACTACCATAGGCACTTTTGATAATTACTCAACAGCAGTACAGATGTATGGTGGGATCGTTTTTGATCAAATATTTAATACTAATCCAACGAGTCAATGTGCTTATATAACTCAAAACGCAGGTAGCACAAATAGTAATTCTGCGCTACAGTGTAATATAAATGGTAATAACATTAAAATTAGTTTACAGGAGTATTTCTCTAACCTTAGTCAGCAAGATAATTGCTATATGTCTGGCGATGGAAGCACTGGTTTCTCAGGATACTGCATGCAAAATGGTTGGAGTGTTAATATTGAGAGTTATTAACGATAAATAATTGTTCCAACAATTTAATCATTTTAGACCTTAGATTGACTGCTTTTTAGCAGTCTTTTTTATTTATAGCTTGACAAATTATTACATAAAGCTTAAAATGTCATACATGTAAACATTAAAGGAGGCTTAATAATGATTTTGTCTGTTAGAATTGAAGAGGTTCTTGGTGAACGTCTAGAACGATTAGCTCAAGATACTCATAGGAGTAAGTCTTTTTATGTTAAAGAAGCTCTAATGAATTATATGGATAATCTTGAAGATATTTATATTGCTGAGAAGCGTTTAGAAGACTTGAGAGCTGGTCGTGAAACTGTATTAAGTTCACAAGACATGTGGAATGATCTATGACTTGGGTTATTCAATATTTATCTTCTGTGAAGAAAGATACCGATAAGTTAGATCCTCAAGTTAAGCGTCGAATAAAAGATTTTCTAGAAAATAGGATTGCCTGTCTAGAAGATCCTAGATCAGTTGGAGAATCATTAAAAGGAACGCTTAGCGAATTTTGGAAATATAGAGTAGGAGATTATCGAATTATTTGTGAAATAAAAGATAATGAGCTAATCATATTAGCTGTTAAGATTGGTAATCGTAGAGAAGTTTATAAAAATAAGTGATGTATAATTATACATTATTTTATACAGGTATTAACAATGTCAAAAGTGAGTATAACAGAAGCGTCTAAGCTTGTAAATATTAGTCGTGCAACCATGTATAATAAATACATTAATACTGGTATTATTAGTGTAGAGAGTGTAGATGGTGTTAAACAAATAGACATATCAGAATTGATAAGAGTGTTTGGTGCTATACAACAACTAGGCAATAAGAATGATATTATTAATACAGATATAGACAATAAAATAGACACTGCAAAAGATAAAATAATAACAATCTTAGAGTCTCAGTTATCTGAAGCTAGAGATCGCGAGAAATGGCTTATGTTACAACTAGAAAAAACTACTCACTTATTAGAAAATAAACAAGAACCAGAAAAGCCTAAACGTAAAAAACTACTAGGAATATTCTAATGGCTAAGATAGACGATAAAATTCAAGAATTTAAAAAACATCTAGTAACTAAAGAACAACGCATAAAAGCAGAAGAGGAAGCTAAGTTACTTGGTACTGCTATGCAACAGCTTTTACCGGAAATTTTTGAAGATAAGAGGGCAATACCAAATTGTTTTTTACGTGGTGCTCTATTTGGTATGGTACGGAAAGGGCGCAGAGCACTAGTCAAAGATGAGCCGATATTTACTATGTCACAATATGAAGTATCATTTGGCGGAGAGCATCTAGATCAAAATGACTTAGAGGTGTGGGATACATTGATGTATCTAGCCAAGGATCGTGAAGTAGACAACGAACTTCGTATATCACTATATGACCTATGTCAGCAAATGAGGCTTTCATATAATCAAGAACGGACAAAAAAACTCACAGAGAGAGCACTAAGGCTAAAATTTGGAACTGTTTTGATTCGAACAAATACCAAGATATTTGCTGGAAGTTTAATAAACAACGTATATATTGATACAGAAGGTGATGGTAAGCTAGTTATTGAATACAATAAAAAGCTGACACCGTTGTTTGCAGATAATGAGTACACTCTAATTAGTGCAGATATCCGCCATTTGCTTGGAGATAATCAACTTGCTAGATGGTTGTATAATTTTTATGAAAGTCATGCAAAACCTATTCCATTTGCAATTGATTTTATTCAGAAATTATGCAGAAGTGACAATAATAGTAAAGATTTTAAGTACAAACTAAAAGCATCATTGGAGCTTATTAAAAAAGCAAAATTAGCAGTTAATATAAAATCAAAATGGAGCTATGAAATAACAACTAAAAACTTCTTATTTGTTTACCCGAAAGGTAAAACAAAGAAACAATTAAGTTTATTGTAGACATATGACGGATCAGCGACCAACTAGTGACGGATCAGCGACCAACTAGTGACGGATCAG
>CAZTUU010000037.1:0-6623 GCA_964616505.1 uncultured Candidatus Saccharibacteria bacterium | reverse complement strand
AAAAGTTAAAATAACAGCAAATAAGCTAAGCGCCAAAAGCGCCCATAACAACCCAAAATACCTGGGGTTAAATTTTAATATCTGCCGCATATACTTCATTATACAGCTTTTGGCGGAGAGAGAGGGATTCGAACCCTCGATAACGTTGCCGCTATACCGCCTTTCCAAGACGGCGCACTAGACCAACTATGCGACCTCTCCATGTACGGTAAAATGAATTACACTATATAAAATATCATTAAAATTAAAAAACACCTTGTCTTAAGGCCATGTATATTCGTAAACTATATTAAAGATTTATGATTAAGCTAGAGAACGTCAGTAAAGTATATGGTTTTGGAGACGCTACGACGTTAGCCTTAGATGACGTATCACTACATGTAGAAAAAGGTGAATTTGTAGCCATAATGGGTCCAAGCGGCTCTGGCAAAAGTACTTTAATGAATATGATTGGATTGCTAGACAGACCCAGTCAGGGCACGTACCTTTTAGGTTCTAAAAATGTATCAAAACTTCGTAGCAATGCCCGAGCAAAAGTACGTCGTGATAAAATTGGCTTTATATTTCAAAGCTTTAACTTACTACCCCGCTTAACAGTACTCGAAAATGTCTGCCTACCCCTGCTATATAAGGGAGTAAGTTCTTTTAACCGAATAAAATTAGGGACAGAGATATTGCAAAAAGTCGGCCTAGAAAACCGTTCATTTTATTTGGCTAACCAACTTAGTGGCGGGCAAATGCAACGTGTCACTATAGCCAGGGCTCTTATTAATAAGCCAGGAATAATAATTGCCGATGAGCCTACCGGAAATCTAGACACTGCAAGTAGCGAAGCTATTATGGAACTGCTAAAAGAGATTCACAAAGGCGGTAATACAATTATAATGGTTACACATAACCCAGATTTAACAGCTCACGCCGGACGTGTAGTTTATATGCGAGACGGACGTATTCACCAAGATAAGGATCTTAAAGAAAATGAGCTTGCAGATATCACAAAACTTCACAATGCTCCAAGTGAAATTGACAAACTACTATCTAACAAGTCGTCTAAACATCAAAAAAATAAACGACAGCTTAAAAAGGCTAACAAAAAATGATAATTGCAACAAATGTAAAAATGGCTATGCACAGCATTAAGGGCTCAAAAGCACGTAGTACATTAACCATGCTGGGAGTAATTATTGGGGTAGCTAGCGTTATAACTGTTGTATCCGTTGGTGAAGGTGTCAAAAAACAAGTACTATCTCAAGTAAATCAATTTGGTAATAATGTAGTTATTGTTAAACCAGGTAAATTATTTACTAGTAGCTCAGATGGTAAAGTTACGAATTTTAATAGCGATGCTTCTAACGGGGCAAGCACCCTAACCGACAAAGATATTGCTACAATCGCTACAATACCGGGCGTACAGGCTGTAAGTCCTAGCTCTACAATCGCTGGAGTAATAAGTTCGGATGATGTGCAGAATTATTCTAATACGAAAATTATGGCTGTATATCCTGCAAGTCAAAATATTTTAAATCTTAAAATAGAAAATGGCGATTTCTTTGATACGAATGATAACGGAAAAAATGATGCTGTCATTGGTAGTGATATAGCCTGGGAACTATTTAAGATTAGAGACCCAATAGGGCGAACTCTGATAATTAGGGGGCATGAATATATTGTAAGAGGTACCTTAGAATCTACACCTAAAAATATGCTGAATGTTGGGCAAAATTTTAACAATATAGTATATATACCTTATGATACTGGAAAAACATTAACAGATAACAAACTTCAAATTAATGAATTAGACGTTAGGGTTACAGATGGGCAAAATGTTGAAAAAGTCGGGCAAGACATAAAAAAAGCCCTGCTAGCTAACCATGCAAATCAAGAAGATTTTACAGTTATTAACCAGTACGAATACCTACAGGCAGCAAACCAAATTTTTAGTGTTATAACAACCTTCGTAGCTGCCGTTGCCGCTATATCTTTATTGGTTGGTGGAATAGGAATAATGAATATTATGCTTGTTAGTGTTAGTGAGCGTACAAGAGAAATTGGTGTGCGAAAAGCGTTAGGAGCTACCAATCGTCAAATATTAAGCCAGTTTTTAATAGAGGCAACCGTTATGAGCGTTACGGGTGGATTCATAGGAATATTATTATCTGTGGGCATAGCCTACACGCTAAGGCTTACCACAGACCTTAAGCCATACATTTCTTTAGAGACAATATTTGTTGCAGCCGGAATAGCTACTCTAGTAGGAATAGTATTTGGTATGGCACCAGCAATCCAGGCAGCGCGTAAAGACCCTATCCAAGCACTACGCCATGAGTAGAAGCTAGACGATAGAGTGTAGGTGTTGGGTAAGGACTACTCAGATTATGTAGCCCAACAGTTTTACTTAACTTTGCTGACACAAGTAGAGTAATAAGAGAAAATATTTTTAATTAAAAAATACTTCTAGGCACAGACTCGAACAATAAAGTATATTCCAGCCTATAACATCTAATTACTTAGCTAGTTCTATTTTGAGTTTCTCAATTAATTCTACCGGAGATGGATTTAAGCCATTTAATATAGCAGTGTATAGACTAACAAAATCACCCAAGGCTACAGACCAAAGCAATTGTTCTAATATATCTACACCTTCTACCTCAACAACTATTGGTGACGGTCGACGCCCACTCAATAGCCTCTCACTAATCGCAAAACGTTTTTGTACTCTAGGATTTTCTAAGTTAGACCGCAAATCAATAACAGCATATAACTTTTCTAATGGATGACTAGTCCAGCCCAAAAACTCATTGTGATTAAACTCTGGATATTGGTTACACCAAGCAATATTTTTTGCATTTTCGTTAAAACTAATCTTCCATTTGTAGGCGGATGGGAACAGTTTTGGGCCAGAATATATAACGATATTTTTGCCTGCTACATCTTGTGCAATCTGTTTTGCAAGATTATCTTTAGTAGCAACTGTAGGTAGCCAGCTTTTACTAATTTCATGCATGTATTGCTGCTTAGCTCTTAGCTCTAATGAAGCTTTATTAGTAATGCTAGCGGCATCCAATATTTGCAATAAGGCTGCCCAGTTTGCAAGTACAGCCATACGAGGTTGAAAACCACTTGGCAACACCGTTGCCGGGTATCCTTTGTCTAATGCAATCTGTTTTAATGAGCCACCGGAGGTTATGATGGCAATTTTTGCACCTTTCTCCCTAGCCTCTGCCAATGCTGCAAGTGTCTTCTGTATTACCAGAATAACTGGAGGCAATAAAAAGTGTATCCTCATTAACATAAGTTGGAATATCATAATTTTTGCAAATCTCAAAAGGTAAATTTATACCTGGCCAGCTGCCAACAAAGGCGGCCGCTAATGCAGACCCACCCATGCCAGCTACTACTACATTTTTAAAGTTACCCTCTATTTTTGCCAGATTATAGTCAATTTCTAGTTGCGTGTACTGTTTTTCGGCAATTCCTAGTGCATCTTGCACGTCACGTTCATGTATTAATTTCAAATCATCAAGCATAATATTTTTATTCCTGTTTACTGTATCTAGCCTACATTGTAATATATCTAACACAAAATGGTTGATAACAATCTAAATAATATGCTAATGTTTAACTAAAGAAAGTTATAAATTATGGGGGGGTAGTTATGTTTGGGCACGATAATCACGATAATAATGGTCAAGATCAGCAAGTAGCTGTCGATAATACAGTAGTTACACCAACTACCGATGATAATAATAGTAACGGTAGCTTACCGACAGATGTATTGTCTTCAGCAGATACAAAAGCAACTACGCATGCAACAACCAACCCAGCAAGCCAAGATTTGCTTGATATTAAGCAAAAAGCCCTTCAAGAATTAACGCCTTTAGTACACCACCTAGATCAAGATCCGTTAGAAAAATTTCAGACAACTATGATGATGATTCAGGCTTCTGATGATCAGTCTCTACTAAACGAAGCCTACACATCTGCACAGGCTATTAAAGACGACAAAGCTAAAGCTCAAGCGCTTTTAGATATAGTAAAAGAAATAAACTACTTTACTCAAGAACGTTCTTAAGTTTTTTAGTTAAGGCTGTGAAGGATCCGGGCCACTGTTGGGCAATTGTGAAGGTCCAGAACTTGGTACCGTCGCTGGTTTAGTGCTATTAGAATTGTTATTCGAGGATTGGGCAGGAGTAGAAGCCGGTGGTGTAGTAGCTGGCTGATTTGCTGGAGATTCATTATCCGGTTTATTAGATGCTGCGGGTGTATTGGTACTTTTGCTAGGTTTTATTTGATGATACAGCCATCTGCCACCAACAAATAAACAAAATATAACACTAGCAGTTAGCAAAATTATTGCTATTACAACCATTATAGCCATTGGCCGACTTACGGAATCTGCCTCTTTAACCATATCAATAGGCCCGTCAATTTTACCGTCCACAGAACTCTTTTTAAACCATGTCATATCAAATCCTTAATATTACTGATAACAGTATACATAGGCTCCTTTACAAAATCAAAAAACATTATATTAAATGCTAATGCTTTAGGTACTAAAAAAGCCTCTCGTTAAAAGAGGCTTTTTCATGTATCTTCTATGGTCTAGAGTCTAGTAGCCCATGTCCATTCCACCCATACCGCCAGGTGACGGCATAGCTGGAGCAGCTTTTTCTGGTATATCCACTACTAATGCACCCATTGTCATTGCCGTGCCTGCAATAGATGTTGCATTTTGTAAAGATTCTTTGGTAACCCTGGTTGGATCAACAATACCCTCTGCTTTAAGATCAACTAGTTTACTAGGGTCATTAACATTTACACCCTGCCCTTGTTTAGCAGCCTTAACTTGCGGCAACCATTCATCGGCGTTGATACCGGCGTTACTTAACAAAATTCTAAAAGGTTGCTCTAAAGCATTTTTAAGAAGTTGTTTACCGGCAGCTAAAGAATCATTACCGGTTGATTTAATCTCTGATGCTAAGTTAACTAATGTTACTCCGCCACCAGGCACAATACCCTCATCAAGAGCAGCCTTAACCGCAGCAACCGCATCATCAACTCGATATTCTTTTCTTCTATCTCTGTTTCTGTAGCACCACCAACTTTAATTACTGCAACCTTGCCAGATAGGGCTGCTCGCCGCTTTTCTAGATTTTCTTTGTCATATTCGCTACTTGCTTGTTCTATCTGTGAATTAATTTGCTTAATACGCGCGTTTACTTCAGTAACATTGCCATTTCCCTCTATAATTGTAGTTTCATCTTTCGTAACAAGCACTTTACGGGCAGAACCTAACATAGATAAATCTACACTCTCAAAAGTATGACCTTGCTCGCTACTAATAACAGTGGCGCCAGTTAGTATTGCAATATCAGTTAAAATGTCTTTACGCCTATCACCAAATGCAGGTGCCTTAACAGCTACAGTATTAAATACACCCTTTAGTTTGTTTAGAACTAATGTTGCAAGTGCCTCGCCCTCCACATCCTCGGCTACAAGTACCAAATCTTTTTTGCCTGCCTGTGCTAGTTTTTCTAAAACTGGCAATAAATCTTGAATACTAGTAATTTTTTGATCAGTAACAAGTACTGCTGGTTTAGAATATACAGCCTCCATTCGTACAGCATCGGTTACAAAATATGGGCTAACAAATCCACGATCTATAGTAAAGCCTTCTACAACTTCACTTTCTAAGCTCAATCCTTGTCCTTCTTCTACTGTTACAACGCCATCTTTGCCAACTTTTTCTATTACATCAGCAATTAAGTCGCCTATAGCTTTATCACCAGCAGAAATAGTTGCTACTTCTGCTACTCTCGATTTCTTGCTCTTAATATCTTCTGTTAAACCATTTAATTTAGCTATAGATTCAGTCGCAGCCTCCTCTAAACCTTTGCGTAGTTCCATGGGGTTATGCCCAGCTGCTATCAACTTGTTAGCCTCATTTAATAGATGATAAGTAAGCACGGTTACGGTTGTCGTACCATCTCCAGCCACATCATTCATTTTATTAGCAGCTTGCTTTATAAGCTCAGCGCCAACTTTATAGCCCAAAGTTTCGTCATCGCCCTCTGGTAAATCAACACTTTTTGCTACTGTGACACCATCGTGCGTAACGCTTGGCGAACCATAACTTTTACCAATAACAACATTCCGACCTTTAGGCCCCATGGTTGTCTTTACTGCATTATATAAAATCTCTGCGCCACCAAGAACACGCTTGCGTGCGTCTTCATCATAAAAAACTTTTTTTGCCATAATAAATTACTACCCCTAATTATTTAACAATTGCTAATAAATCTTCTTCTTTAATTAAAATGTAATCTTCTACACCAACTTTTATAGATGTGGTTGAGTAGTCACTTTTATAAATTACCTTATCACCAATTTTTACTTGTTTTACATCTTTACCTACAGCCAATATTTTGGCTGTTTTAGGCTTTTCTTCTGAGCCTGGAGTTAATAAAATTCCGCTTGCAGTTTTTGTAGCTGCTTCTTCTTGGGCGGCTACTACGTAATCTGCCAAAGGTTGAATCTTTACACTCATATATCTATAGTCCCCTTTTTATAATATTTAGCACTACTAATGATAAAAAATATTGGCACTTAAGTCAATAGAGTGC
>CAZTUU010000036.1:6587-7018 GCA_964616505.1 uncultured Candidatus Saccharibacteria bacterium | reverse complement strand
GCCAGCCTGATTAGGCAAAGTATCTACATAAGTACTTTTAAGCTTTGTAAATTCACGATATTCGCTTATTGCATTAACAATAGGATTTAGACCCCTTAGTTTATCTAGTTCGCTAGCCGCAGTAGAAAGACCTGTTTTACCCTTTTTTATACCAGTACTAGGTAGCTCCATATCATCAAACAAAACTTTAGAAAGTTGCTGGGGGCTACTAATATTAAATTCTTGGTTAGCATATCCATAAATTGTTTGTTCAATATCAGATATTTCGTCTTGCAACTTAATACTCATAGCCTCTAAATAGCCAATATTTAAAGCAATTCCCGTAAATTCCATCTCGGCTAGCACTGGTATCACTGGCCATTCTATCTTTTTAGCCAACTCTTCTAGCTTGCCTGTGCTTTTTAGTTTCTTTTGCTGCTGCTTTGTAAGTT
>CAZTUU010000036.1:1582-6577 GCA_964616505.1 uncultured Candidatus Saccharibacteria bacterium | reverse complement strand
GTATATCATCAATATCAGGTAAATTATGATCTAGCTGCTGCTCGGCTAGCTCACTAAGGCTTTTTGTTTTAGAAAGACTGTCTAGCAAAAAATCAGCAATTTGCACATCATGAACAACATTTTTATTATTGATTCCGGTAGACATCAGTGCTTTTAGTGATGTTTTAACATCATAACCAATTAATGGTGCACTTTTTAACATATCAACAACTTTTACATCTTCAATTTTGTTATTTTTTATATTAATAAGTGTCACCTGATCTTCTGTGCCTAATACTAAACAATATGGATTAAACCCTTGTTTGTCTTTGCAAAATGCCTGAATATAAATTGGTTTATTTGCGGCATCAAATTTTTCTAAAGATATCAATTTAGGCAACTTTATATCATCAGTCGGTGCAGCTACAGCTTCTATTTTTTGGCCATCCCCATCTACAGCATCTGGTACTTGTTGTATCAAACTTTTAAATTCAAGTTTTTTTAGCTCATCCCTAAGTGCTGTTGGATCATAATTGTGAACATCCATAGCATTTAAATCTAAATCTATTGGAGCTGTTTTGTATAGCGTGGCTAATTTTTTGCTCATATAGGCACTATCTTTGCCGGCAACTAACTTTTTTTGTACAGCGCCACTAATTAAATCGATATTATCATAAATGTCATCTAGCGTTTTATAAGTATTTAGCAAGTTACGAGCAGCCACCTCACCAACACCAGGTACCCCTGGGATATTGTCACTACTATCACCAACCAAAGACTTATAATCTAAGAATTGCTCGACCTTAATACCATATTTTTGTTCAAATGCTGCCTCTTTAAATAACTCAATATTAAAACCCTTCTGGGGCAAATAAACATGTGTTAATTTATTTAATAGCTGCAGCGAATCATAATCACCTGTTACTAAAATTACTTCTATTCCTTCGTCGTTAGCCTTCTTGGCTAAACCAGCCATAATATCATCAGCCTCATAATCATCCAATTCATATAGTGGCCAACCAAAAGTATTTAATAGCTCATGTAATACTGGTATTTGAGCATAAAAATCTGGGGGCGCAGGCTTACGCCCAGCTTTGTAGGCAGGGTATATCTCTAAACGATTACGAATATTGGTTTTTGGCTTATCCCAAGCTACGGCAACATAATCTGGGTCCAATTTTTTAATAACATCTAAGCTAAGTGCCGTAAATCCATAAACCCCACCTGTAGGAGTTCCATCTTTGGTAGATAACCCGGGCATCGCATAATAACCTCGGTAAAATACACTTTTACCGTCTATTAATACTAGTCGTTTAGGCTTATCAATAGCGATTATAATATCTCCAAAAGCTAACAGATATAGTATATATGATATTTATACTTTTATATTTAACGTATCTGGTTGAAGACTGTTCTAGTTTGTTGTGGGTTTTGTAGCCGCTGCAGGCACTACTGCTACCTGATTAACCGTAGGGTCTAATTTTTGGTATGCAATTGGCGAAGATATTAAGGTTATTTTGTTAGATTTCGTATTGCTTAACGAGGAGATTATTGCATCTGTAGCTTCATCTACATTTTGTATACTTTTGCCAAATTGCCCGGGCTCTACCTTAACTGTACCATCCGGTAACGTAGTTTTTGTCTCTGCCTTTGGGTCAACTCTATATTTCTTAGATAAACCAATAACGTACTCTCTAATTGCTGGGCGAGAAAAATCAACTTTTGTATTTGTTGTACCCGGTACTCTAGATATTTGTAACCAAGCTAGCTTTTGGGCTAACGTTGGCTTAACAGTGGCCCAACCGTATGCTAATGACACATCGGTATTAACCATAGCATTGGCATGAGTTAATTCATCTTGCAGATCTACCGCATAAACCTGTGGTTTTATTGTCATCGTATTAACATTTACAGTTGTATCTTCTAATTTTTTAAGTGACTCTAAAATACCTGTAGCTATGTAATGTACGTCTGTACGATAGCCTACTGTTTCGGGCTGGATTTGTAATTTACCCCTGCTAATTACTAAAGATGCATCTTCTGATACAGTTTTTGTAGAATCAACATTTAACCTGAGGTATCCAGCTAGCTGACGCTCATTAATAGCAATTTTTGGATCAATCTTACGTCTATCTAAAAATTTTAGAGGGTTAAAATGCCCGCTAACGGCCATTTTACTGGCACTTTCGGTATCCACGCTAGCAGTAAAGGCTTTAAGAGGAACAGTTTTAACTAAACCACCATCGACAAAAGATACTGTCAGCTCAGATACACGCGCATCCAAAGCCTGCTTTATCTCTACTTCGCTCATTCCACCAACAGACACGCCTCCAATGTGCGTAAATGGCAAAGCTCGGCCACTATACTTTACGTTTAATGCTACGCCAATAGCCACCAATATTACTGCAATTATTAGCACAGTAACAAACAATTTAATCATTCCGTTTAATAAACTATGCTTTATCCTAGAACGCTTAAAAGCCGTTGCCCCAGCCACAAAATCTATTTTTTTTATTGTAGGGCTTAGCCCATCCGCCAAAGATGAATGCCCTACATCTATAGATGTAATACTCCCCGATACCGCCCTTGCATGCTTATGCCTAAAACTCAACGACTGCGACAAATTATGCCACGCCCTTGATATGCGATATCGCAGACGCAAAAAATTTGTGTCCACGTTTTTTCCCTTTTTTATAAATCTTTTGATTTTTACTCGAGTAGAGTTAACTACTATTAACTTTGACTATATACATAAGCCTTTTGTTTGTCAACACATAAAAATAACAATATTTTTGCATTTTGATATAATCATACCTAGATGAAACAACAAATTTTAGTAATTCATGGTGGTTCTGTTTCAAAAAACTATAAAGAATATATAGATTTTTTAAAAACCAAAGAGCTAAGAATAGAAAAACTTAAGGGATCAACAGCTTGGAAAGATAATCTTGGTAAAGATTTGGGAAATAACTATGAAGTATTTGTTCCAACCATGCCCAATCGAGAAAATGCTAAATATAAAGAATGGAAGATCTGGTTCGAGCGTATTATTCCACTACTAAATGATGATTTAATTCTTATCGGCCATTCACTTGGTGGAATATTCTTAGCCAAATACTTATCAACGAATATATTGCCTAAAAAGATCAAAGCTGTATACTTAGTCGCTGCACCTTTTCATGACTCTTTTCATGACTCTTTTCAAGATCCAAGTAAAGGAGATTTAGCAAACTTTAAGCTTCCAAAATCGTTATCAAAATTCAGCAACCAAGTTTGTGGCATCATATTAATACAAGGTAATGATGATCCATTGGTACCGAATGCTGATGTTCATAAATATAAAAATAAACTACCAAATGCTAAGTTATATATGTTTGAAGATAAAGGTCATTTTAGAAAAGAACACTTTCCTGAACTTGTTGATATGATTAAAACTTAGAGAGTAGTTGTTAGATAGACTGTTTATTGCTTTTTAAGTACCCAAATCATAAAAGCTGGTATTCTTCGTAATTGTTCATACATTATAGGAGCAGCTTCTTGCATCTCAATAGTTGGCTCTGGCTCAATTAACCGTTCAATCTTAAAACCAGCTGCCGATATTTGCTCAATCATTTTACTCACTGTTCGATGATAAGTAGTTACTTCAATATCACCTATCATCCAACTTAAAGGCTTTACACCTTTATCTTCTACGGCAAGGTAATCGCCATAGAAAAGCCGTTTTTTGGTATCTAAATTAACTCTTCTACCTAATCTTGCATACTTTATATTTCCATCAACTTCAAATTCAAGACTACTGTCTATAGGATGACCACAAGAAAATACATACTGGCCACCTTCTCGTAAAATACGATGCGTTTCTGTCAGTGTTTGTGTCCAATCATCTATATAATGGATAGCCAAGCTTGAGTAAGCAAGATCAAAACTAGCATCTTCAAAATCAAGCTGTTCCATATCCATTTGGTGAAACTCAATATCTGGGTGATTCCGTTTTGCAATATCAATCAAACCTTCTGATATATCAATACCAACTACTTTTTTAGCACCATTATCTACCAGCCAACGTGTATCAACACCGCTACCGCATCCTATACTTATGACTTCAAGATTATCTAAAGACGGTAATGCGGCCCGAATTGCAGGTTTCTCGTAATAAGAGTGGAAAATGCTATCAGTTGGGTCTGATACGTGCTTATTATATCCCTCTGCATTTTGGTTATAACTTCGTATTGTATTTGGATCTGTTGCCATCACTTAACTATAACAAAAAGGAGATCATAATTCATGACCTCCTTTTATAATGCTTATATTTAAGCATGCCTTAGTCTTCGAAGGGCGGTTGTACCTCAATAAACTTTTCACCTTCTCGCAGGTAAGTACCCATAGACTCTACTCGTGTACCATAGTCGTTAGATACATCCATACCCCAGATATTAAAGGCTGTTTCTTTTCCATCAAGATACCTTACAGTCATAGGATCTTTGGATTCAACGTAGATCCTTCCATTTGTTAATTTACCAATTTCAACAACCCTTTCAATAACTTCACTATCAATTGCAAGTTTCTCTAATTCCGCATCAGAAAGGTGAACTGCACTTTCTGGAGTCATCCCCAGTAAATTTTCTTGTTCAGCATTATTATTTATTTTTTCTGACATTTTTCATAATCCTTTTGTTTTATTTAACTAAAAAATATACTAGCATAAAGCTAGTTATTTGTCAACTCATACATTAGTATGTGTTCAAGTTATCTTTTTAATTAAAGCCGAATAAGTTTCGTCAATGTCACCTAAAACTGGTTCAGTTGTAATGACATAATGACTTGCATTAACAACTTCAGCCATATTGTCATACATTTTGGCTAATTTTAGTTCTCTACCGCTCGTATCAATAATTACTGATTGTTTATCAATCTCTGATGTTTTAGTATTTTCTTCACTCATTTTTTATTCCTTATACAAATATTTAGTTTTTCAAAAATATTGTATCTACAACTTTTCTGCCATTTATTGGTATT
>CAZTUU010000036.1:1014-1572 GCA_964616505.1 uncultured Candidatus Saccharibacteria bacterium | reverse complement strand
TCAGTCATATTGTCATACATTTTGGCTAATTTTAGTTCTCTGCCGCTCGTATCAATAATCCCACCAGGTCGGAAACCAGTCGGACTACCTTGTTCTTTGCCACGCTTGATGAATCTTCTTATGGCTTCTTCTTTACTTACATTAAGTAAAACTTCAAAGTAGTTTGCATTACAGTCTTTAGCTAATTTTTTAAAACTATCAGCAAGTTCGGTAGTTTGGAGTATCTGTGGAATTATTACATCATGTCCAGCTTGCAGGTTAGTACGCGCCATCTCTATAGCCATTCGCTTTGACAATGGTGCTGATAGTTCTTTTTCTTGTCTCCAATGGCTCAACATAGCCCACACATTATCTATATCAAGAACTAACGTTAATGGATGCTCCTCTCCATAGCGTTTGGCAAGCGTGGATTTTCCTATTCCAAGTGACCCGTTAAGAATAATTAACTTTGGTTTCATTATGTTAATAATAGCAAATAAAAAGATTTTCTAAGAAGTCTTTCGTAACGACATTACTTGGAGATCCACACTTGTCATATCTGCAACTCCAACTACTGTG
>CAZTUU010000036.1:0-1004 GCA_964616505.1 uncultured Candidatus Saccharibacteria bacterium | reverse complement strand
CGCCTAGAGTTAAAACAGGGTTAATATGTCTCCATTTGTTATAATGATGCTTATGAATATAAAACATAATCTACCTCTTAAAATCCAAAGTACATCATCTAATTGTGTACAAACATCTACGTCTCAATTTCTTAACTTTTATGGTATTAAAGAAACTCCAGATGAAATTGAGGCAATAGTTCCAGTTAGAGCTAGTGCTGAAGGAAAGCCAATGGGTACCCTTCTTGCAGATATTGGTACATGGCTTGTAAGAGATAACAAACTGGACGTAACGATGTATGTATTTGATGCACAAATTATTGATCGCAGTTGGAAATCTTTTTCCCAAGATCAACTACTGAACGAGATGGAGAAAGCTCAGATAAACGGTATCAGTTCTGCTCGTACATCTTATGCACCTTTGCTTATTGATGCTTATGTCACCTATTTGCAAGCTGGTGGAAAAATAGATATTACTAAATGTACTAATGATCTACTACAAAGTTTATTAGCTAAAGGGCCTGTCATGGCAATTATTAACTTTAATTATATGTATGATTACCCCCGTTCTAAATACGATCCAATAAAAAAAGAATACGTTGCAGATCCAAATGAAGGTAAGGTGATTGAACACGCAGTTGTTTTAACTGGCTTTGAGGATAATAACTACTTTTACAATGATCCTGACTATGAGATGGGTGGTCAACATAAGGTCAGAGATGATGTGCTTATCGGTGCTATTTGTGCTGCACAAATAAATTCTGATAATTACTTACTATCTATTAAACGTCCGCAGAATAATTAACACTTTTATTATTTCTCTTTCGCTTTATTTACCTTCCTTAACTACATTTTGCCATTCTAGGCCGTCTTTATCTGTATAGGGTTTTTCTAGATCTTTAAAATCAAGCTTATGTAACATAGCTTTTGATGCAGTATTTATTAGTAAATGCCTAGAATATATCTTTTCGTTACCTTGGTTTTCTAAATATTCAACAACTGCCTCAATAGAAGTTATACCCACA
>CAZTUU010000035.1:5103-7577 GCA_964616505.1 uncultured Candidatus Saccharibacteria bacterium | reverse complement strand
GTTATCGCTTCGTTAAACCCGCCAATTTGTTCATAATTTTTCTTCAAGACAAATCTAGCAGAAGAATGTACTAGGTCATACTTATACATATCAACCTCAAATTTACGCACCTTAGCTATCCAACCTACATTTACATCAGGAGAATTATGCACTATAACTGCACCAAATCCTTCATTTGCTTTATCGATACATTCAGAAACTACTAAACTATCTAATACAAAATCTGAATCAACTTTATAAACATATTTACCTTTTGCTTTAGCAACTCCATAGTTAACTTGTGCACTTCTTTCAGGACCTTTGTTATATACTTTATTAGTATATTTACTAGCAATTTTTTTTGTATTATCAGTAGAATTGTTGTCAACCACAATAAGCTCAATATTTTTATATACCTGTAAAGATATTGACTTCAAACATTTATCTAAAAAATGTGAACTATTATAAGTGGGGACAATTATAGAAACTAGTGGCTGCTGGAACTTTGAATTAGTCATAACTATCATGTAATTATAGCAATTCTTTATGCATAATATTAATTTATTTGTAATCAAAAACTAATGATCTTTGCATAATCTGCATATGAAGCATCAAAGTCATATTTGATACTGTTTTTCCATGCATTTTCACGCATTTGCTGATAAGTTAATTTATCTAGTAATATATCTTGCACAGAGACCGCCAATGATCGGGGGGTATTTTCAATACAAACTATACCAGTGACTCCATCAATAACACTATCTCTAAGTCCGTCTACATTATACACAATTGCCGGGGTACCTTGGCTTGCTGCTTCAGTCACAATTAGCCCCCATCCTTCCTTAACGCTAGTAACCAGTATTAGATGAGCCTTTTGCATCAATACAGCTTTTTGCTTTTCTTCAATTTTACCCAAATATTCAATGTCTGCAGAATATGGGCTATTATTGATCATTTTAAGAACTTTTTTGCCGTAATCATCATCAATATTTCCAGCGACTTTTAGTTTTAAATTGCTAATATTTTGCTTTGCATATTCAAATGCCAAAATCTGATCTTTTGTGCGCTTCATGCTCCGTATTGAGCCCAAACTTAAGAGAGTGGGATCAGTAAATTTTTTATGACTTTCAGTTGACTTGATGGGATTAATTTTTATCCCCTCAGATATAATGGAAATATTTCTGGAATTAAAACCGAATCTTAGTAAATCATTTTTAGTACTATTTGACACCACAACGACGTTGTTATTTCTTAAAGCCCATAGATAAAGGGGTTCTGTTACATATCCAATAATGTTAAGAGGAAACCAAGATTGATAAAACCAAATTTGTCTTGCTAGCTGATGAATAAATAATAGAGTTGGTTCTTTAGCATAAAAGCTTGCAAAAAATGGTACCGTATTAACCTCATCTATAACTAAATCTGCCCAGCCTTTGAAATTTTTTCTATAATATCGCCATGCATGCCAGTATACAGTATATCTGTTACCGAGTCTTATAACTTTATAGCCATTGATTGTTTCTTCCTTGATGCACCCCTTGTATCCACTCACTACGAGAGTCACTTCATTACCATCTCGTATTAATCGCTTCGCAAGTTCTTCATTTACGACCTCTGCGCCACCAGAAAGAGGATGTTTTAAATCCTTCCAAGTAAACCACAAAACCTTCATACTATTTATTTTTTGGGCTTTTAGTTTTATGAATATCTCTAACTACATACAACGGACGATTCACAACTTCTGAGTGAATGTGTGCAATATACATAGCAAGTAGCCCTAAACTAGACAACATCATTCCGGCCAAAAAGATGTTAACTACGGCTAGTACTGCTGTTCCTGATATATTTATATTTAAAGCATCGTGCATTGGATATATTTCTATAAACATAGCAATTCCTAGTAACGCAGATACAATAGTAATAACAGCACCTAGGTAGCCGACTAGCTTTAGTGGGAAGAAACTAAGAGACACAAAACTATTAGCAGCTAAGTTGATGAGTTGACTGAGTCCATACTTTGCTTCTCCATGTAAACGTTTTGGTGCATCAAAATAAATATACACTCTATCAAAACCAAGCCAGTCTATGAGGCCCCTCGTTATCCGTTTGTGCTCGGTAAATCTATTAAATTCATCCACTACACGCCTGTCTATTAGTCGATAATCAGTAGCATGAGGAGTAATTTTTGTGTTAGAAACTTTTTCTATAGTTTTATAAAATAGCCAACTCCGACTTTTTGCGATTATACTTTGACCTTCGTTAGATTTACGAACACCAACGACTACATCTGCACCGTTTGTCCAATTACTAATAAAATCAGGAATTAACTCAGGAGGGTGTTGCAAGTCAGCATCTATCATAATAACTGCATCACCACTAGCTTCAGCGAGGCCTGAGCTAATTGCAATCTCTTTACTAAAATTACGTGATAATTCGATAACCACTACATTTTTATCTACTTTAGTAAGTTTTTTAAGCTCTACGATGGATCCATC
>CAZTUU010000035.1:0-5093 GCA_964616505.1 uncultured Candidatus Saccharibacteria bacterium | reverse complement strand
ACTGGTATATTTTTACGCTCGTTATAAATAGGAATAAGAATCGAGATTACTTTATTACTCATATTTGCTTACCTAATCTTCCAGATGTGCTCCATATTATCAATATTAATAATAATAAAATATTACCATAGATAAAGTCATTTATTACCTGAACAAGCGTATTATGAAAATTAGCAATTAGTATAATCGTAAAGACTATTCCTACCAAAGCAATATAAATAGTAAATATACGACGCAAGGCAAGGTGATAATAAAATAGTAGATTTACGAATGAAATCAATAAAGCCGCAAAAGCTAAACGCGGCAATAGACCGGCCTCGGGTAGATATCTTGATCCAATCATTAGATTTATGATTTGTGATGGGAATAAGACAAAAATTATAAATATTGGTAGGCTAATTGCTAGGGTAATTAGTGCCGATCGAATGAACAATCCTTTATTTTGGGCGGAGGTTTGGCTCAATTTGATAGAAGGGAATAGTACTCCGGCAACTGACATGCTAGCAAAAAAAGAAATTCTTCCTATTGCAGCTACACCTGCAAATAATCCAGCTTCTTCGGGGCTAAAATAATGTTTAATAACCAATATGTCGCTACTAAATAATAGTATAGTAATGAAGTTCACAATAAACACTAGTCCTCCATACATCAGCTCAGGCCTTACCGACCCCAGCATCGGTAAATGAATATTGTCCTTACGTAGACCAAACTTCCAGCCCCTCTTAGAAACCCGATGAATTAAATACCCCAATGTAACCATTTGTGCACAAATTATTCCACCCATCACCCCAAGCGTACTAAACCCAATCACTACTAATGATACCGAGAAAATTATCTTTCCCAGGGCAACAATAATTCCTCCGAACGACATCCCCAAAAAATCTAATTTACCTTGTAGAAATGCATTTCGGAATGCTATCGGAACGCTAATAAGTACAGACACCATTAGTAGCACAAAAGGATAGGGTGAATCAAAATTTAAGAAATTCTGAATAGGTACTACAAAACAAAGTGCTAATATAGCTCCCACTATTAAGATGATAAAAGCCAATTTTTCTAGTTCCCTAATGATAGTTAGTTTTTGAAACTCGTCATTTTTATTAGTAACAACATTTGCAACAACAAGGCTAAAAGCGCTAAGCAATATACCGGTCTGCAGGAACATGGATATCAAAGCCTGAGCCTCACCAAATGCTTCTAAATTCATCAACCGACCCAAAATTGGGTAAAATAGATAGTTTAAGCCAGCAACTACCATAGATCCAATAAAGAATATAAGGTTATTACGCCAAAATCTATCAGTCTTTAACTTATATATAATATCGTTTAGCAATTTTATTCCGATTAGCTTAAGTAGCCAAATAATATTCCTTTATCATATCATATCGGTAAGCAAGCATTTTGTGTAGGTGCTCGCTATATTATATTTATGAACACCCTAGTATCCTTGAATAATTATACCTGGCTTTATAATAACACTCACTGAAGATGAGTCATCCTAGCAATTGATGAGCTAGGTAGAAATGATAGGTATTCAACTGGGTCATATTTATTTTACTCGTAGCTCTATAAGTTATGAATTATACCTACACCATGGGCCCAAAAGTGCTATAACTTTTTATAAAGCTTATTTAGTAGCAGAATATTGCATATTAGCAATCTGCTATCTGAGAGAATGAAGTATCAAATAATTGACAATAATCCAAAAAAGTAATAACTTGTTAAGTAATGAACCAACATTTAGCTCAGTTGAACTTACTGCTAAGCCTACAAAGGCTGTGCTTCACAATGGTTGGAGCCTCCGTTTAATACGGTTAGCACAGCCCCAAGCAATCAAAGGCTTCAATCAAAAAGAAGCTTTTTTTAATTTAAACGGGAATCTTAGTAAACATATGAAAAAATCAGAGAAACAAGTAGTATCAGATTGGATAAAACCATACGAAAATCACAATAATACTAGACCAAACAAAATTGGTTTTTGTGACGTAACTTTGCGGGATGGCCAACAGCAAAGAGCCAATGAACTTAATACTTCTGAGAGAGTCCAAATATTTGATTACATAATTGAAACTGGAGTAGATCGTATTGAGATAGGCCACTTAGGTAATGACACAGACCAGAAACTTGCCATAGAACTTATTAAGCACATTGCGGAAAAAGAACTATCTGATGATAGGTACGCAAATGTTAAAATCCAAGTGCTATTTGGCAGCCAAAAAGAAATAATAGAAGATGGCTGCGCAGTTTTATCTGGTGCATACCAACAAGTTTATGGTGATGACTGGCACAAAGTTATGGCCGATAAAACTATTGTGCATGTTTATGACCGGCTTGACCCAAACCTACGAAAAACTAGCTCAGAACCATATACTGATACTCAAGCGGCAAATAGAGTAGCAATTGCCGCACAGCAAGCAGTAGACTCAGGGTTCAGACAATTTTCTATATCAGGCGAGGCCGCAACAGCTGTATCACCAGAAACTGCAATAAATTTTTACAGATCAATCACCGACAAATTATTCGATTATGGTGCACGCAATGTAAATATTAATTTAGCTAACACCTACGGATATTCGCAAAATGCACTGTGGAATGCTAAGACTTTGGAGATATTTAATAGAGCAGTTAAGCATGGCTATGGCGGTAAAGTGAGTACCAGCATACACTCGCACAATGATGTAAACAGTTCAGCTGAATTTTCTATGGCGGCATTAGTTGGTGGTTTTGATATCGTAGAGTCAACTCATATTGGTATGGGCGAACGAGCTGGTAATGTTGCAACAGTAGACGTGATGTCTAGAGTCATCGAACAGGCAATCCATAACAGCAAACAAGAAAAGCAATTTAAAAAATCCTCAATAGCAAAAGTAGCAGCTAGTTTTATGTTAAATAAAACTATTATAGTTGACCCACAGATCGTAGAAAATTTACATAATTACTATAATTCTGGACAAAAAATCGCTGAAATGTTTGGCCCAGATGCAATGTACCGTTGGCAAAGAACGCCATTAGGTAGCGAATATTCTCACGATAATGGCTCAGGGCCCCACGATCAAGCAATGAGTAAAACAATAGTTGACCCAATAAATAACCCGGCAGATGGTCATTACGAATGGAATACATTGCCAAACGATATATTAGGTAGACCCGGCGCAGGCGCAATAGCTGTTGGTAACCCAGCATGGGTAGACAAAGTTACGGTGGGTAATCATGCTAGTGGTGGTAAAACTAAAGCCATAAAAGATGGAGCTCTACTGCGCCCTACGGACATTGAAGTTTCAGAAGCCACCTTTCGTTACAATAAACGAAAACATAAAACTATATCTAGATTACTTGGTGGCATCACTATATATATTTGACAAATTTCACAAAACAATAGCATAATGTTAGTGCTAGTAGAAGATAAAAAATGAATCGAATATCTAAAACATTTTTTGCCATTGTAACTTTAAGTTTTGTTTTTTACTTTACAATAAGCCCTGTCGCATTAGCCGAAAATGGAACTGCTCCAAACAATAGTTATAGTTCGGCACAAGAAGCAGCTAAAAAAGCTGCGCGGGCAGCCAAAGATCAGGCTAAAAAACTAACAGAGCAAAAAAATGAGGCCGAAAAACAACGCATTGAGGTTCAAAAAAAATTAGAAGAACAAAAACGCGAAGCAACTAAAAAATTATCTGAAACCGAGGCTAGTAGCCTAAAGCAAGCTAAAGAAAAATATCTTATAGAGTGCGAATCTAAACATCAATCATTTAAATCTAAGTTAGATAATGTAAACAACTCTACAAATAATCATATTAATACCCTAAGCACTATAGACTCACGCATTCAAGACTTTATAAAAAATAATAGTATCACTGTCCCTAATTACGAGACATTGATTCTTAATGTAAACACCCAAAGACAACTATTACAGAACCTACAAGATAACAGTACTAATGATGTTAGGCTATTTAAGTGTGGAACAAACCCGGGCGATGCGTCTCTTAGTCTACAAAGCTATAAAGATAACTATCTACAAGAAATCAATGCCATTAAAACATACAAACAGTCTCTTAAAGATCTCATTTCTGCCGTTAAAACAACCAATAAAAGTAAGGCGGTAAACGGTGATAGGTAACTACAAACAATCTGGATTCTATAGTATGGTTCTTTTGCTAACTATACTTATTATTGCAACAATTGGCATAGTTGGTTATTACGTATGGAATAAAACTCATAGCTCATCACAAAATCAACAAACTCAATCTGTAGTACAAAGTTCAGACTCTGCCCCACAAATTAAATCATCTTCCGACCTAGATAGTGCAAACAATGCAATCGACAAAATAGATGTATCTAATAATACCAATGCCCTGAATGATATTGAGCGATCACTAAACTCTCTCTAATAAATGCATAGATCCATATAAAATTCAGAATAACTAATTTCTGTACCAAATATTGTTTAATTTACAGTGCTATTTCGTGTTTGCATAGCGTATTATAGTAATAATTAAAGATAGTGAAAGGGACCATCAAATGAAGGCTGCAACATTATTTGTTAAGTGCCTAGAAACAGCTGGGGTAGAATATATATTTGGGCTACCGGGCGAAGAAAATCTTGCATTCCTTGATGCTATAAGAAAATCTTCAATCAAATTAATCCTCGTCAGAGATGAGCAAACGGCTGTTTTCATGGCTGCAACAGTAGGTCGGCTTACTGACAAAGTTGGAGTAGCCCTATCAACACTTGGCCCTGGTGCTACTAACTTAGTAACTGGCGTTGCATACGCCCAACTTGGTGCTATGCCATTACTCGTTATTACAGGCCAGAAACCTATAAAAAAAAGTAAGCAAGGCAAGTTTCAAATAATTGACGTTGTTCGAATGATGCGACCAATTACAAAATCGGCAGAAACAATTATAAGCTCAGACCGTATACCAAGTACTGTATATCAAGCACTGCGCACTGCAAAAGCAGAACGTCCAGGAGCGGTACATTTAGAGCTACCAGAAGATATCGCAGAAGAAGAAACAAGTGCGATTCCAATCAAATGGGAAAAAGTACGTAGAGCTGGCCCTGATCCTAAGGCCACAGACATAGTGGTTGCAGC
>CAZTUU010000034.1:7289-8049 GCA_964616505.1 uncultured Candidatus Saccharibacteria bacterium | reverse complement strand
GTTTATATTCTTACAAAAGAAGAGGGCGGTCGTCACACTCCATTCTTTAAGGGTTATAAACCTCAATTCTATTTCCGAACTACTGACGTAACCGGAGAAGTTGAATTACCTGCAGATAAAGAAATGGTTATGCCTGGTGACACAATCACTTTTAAGGTAAAACTACTTGCTCCAATTGCAATGGAACAAGGATTGCGTTTTGCTATCCGTGAAGGTGGCCGAACCGTTGGTGCTGGTGTTGTAACTAAGATTATTAAATAGTTTAGTTATCCCAAACAAATAAATAAAAACTAAGAGCCGAATACTTACGGCTCTTAGTTTTTTATTTCTCATATAATATAGCTATAAAAATACACCATTGACTCTTAGCTGGAATATCGAGCAATATTTAAAAGTGCCTTTGCCAGTTTGGAAGTTATAATTGATAAATTTTCTGTGCTATCGATATGCGTACTAAATTATGATCTAAAAATTATAAATCTGAGTGTACTCTGTAACTCCTTTAGGCATGCTTATGCTATAATTATCATAAATAATAAAGGGTATGGGCACATGGCTAAGGATAGTTTTGGGAATGATATTAAACCAGTAAGCATAAATGATATTCATGATCCCTCGGTTAAGATATCAAAATCAAGTAAATCACAACTAGGTTCAGATATTACCGAGGAAGATGTAGAGAAGATGATGGGTCCAAGTGACATTAACCTTATGACATCTACTGATTCAACAGCAACGCCAAAGCCAGGCTATAGTAAGA
>CAZTUU010000034.1:643-7279 GCA_964616505.1 uncultured Candidatus Saccharibacteria bacterium | reverse complement strand
TCTGCTTTTTTTGATGAGAAATATATTCCTATTACAATAGCAGTTATTATTATTGCTGTATTAGTTGGACTAGCTGGAATTGGATATCTTGTTGTCACGAGTCCTAAATTTGTTTGGTGGTATGGAATGTCTCGAACCAATAAGGCAGTAAATAAAATAACAGATTCCCAGGTATCGCCAGCCAAAATGCAGGCGTACAGTAAATCATCAATTAGTGGAGCCTCGAATGCAACATGGATGGGTAATACATTAAATGGTTCAGTTTCCTCAGTTTTTAACAGTACGACAAGTAAGACAGATATAAATTTGGCCGTCAAATCAATAATTCAAAAAACCAGTACGCTTAATTTTCAGCTTATAAGCCAGACGCCAAATGGTAGTACATATCCGAACGTATACCTTAACGTGACCGGCTTAAACTCTTTAGGAATAGACAAAATGTTACCGCAACTATCTCAGTATCAAGGTAAGTGGATAGTCATTAATGGCAGTACATTAAATGCACTAATTCCTGGTAATTCTCAACAAAATACTACCCAACAAAATATTTCCTCTTCAGATTCATCTAGTTTTGTAAAATCAATGACAAAGATTACAGCAGACTATTTATTTACTAATAATAAAAATATGGCTGTATTTCAAAACCAAAATTATGTAGGTAAAGAAACTATTAATGGTGTAAATTCATACCATTATAATGTAACAATAGATAAGACCAATGCCAGTAATTATTGCCAAGCAATTTTTACAGAAGTATATGCTTCTGGACTTTGGCAAAAGTTATCGAATCAAGGCCAAGGTGGTGCTAGTTTAGTAGAAAAGTCAAAAAACAGTAGTATAAAATCATGTAAAGATTCTGTAAATAATGACAAGAATACTTATGAACTGTGGATAGATTCTAAATATCACTTGGTAAATCAGATTCGTATAAATGAAAACGGTAACACTCAGATATATACAAATATTGGCCAAGTAGTTCAAGAAAATGATTCTGTTCAGTTTTACATAGAGAATGTAAACGTAAAGTCAAAATCAGATTTTAAAGCAACTATCACGTTAAGTAATAACAGTGATGATATTACCGGTACTGTAAACTACAGTACAAAAGGTGTTGCTCCGGTAAATGCTAGTCTCACTCTAAATTCTAAGCCAAGTAATGATCCCGTTTCAGTAAGTATACCCACGAATGCTATACCAATATCTGATGTCTTAGCAAAACTAGGCATAAACTTACCGAGCGCACCATCTGTGCCCGTTACTGTGCCTAAGGCTAATAATTAACATAGCAAGACTTGCAATAACAGATTAATAATGCTACTGTAACGCATGTAAATTAAATGTGCTGAAGAACTCGTTTAGACACTATATATTGTAGTCTGAGAGAGGTTACAGTGCCATTTCGCCCAGAATGGCGAATGAAAGGATCAAATAAATTATGGCAGAAACGCCAAAAGCAACAAAACAACGGATTCGTATCCGACTCAAGGCATACGACCATAAAGTTATAGATCAGTCTGCAAAACAAATTGTAGATACTGCTCTACGTACTGGTGCAACTATCGCAGGGCCTATACCTTTACCTACTCGTAAAACAGTATATACAGTAGTCAAAAGCCCACATGTGTACAAAAAAGGTCGCGAACAATATGAGATGCGGGTACATAAGCGCCTTATTGATATAAGCGACCCAACTCCAAAGACTATAGACAGCCTTATGAATCTAAGTCTACCTGCTGGCTGTGACGCCGAAATTAAAATGTAAGGTAGACAACTTTTATTGTAAAAAATGTAAACAGTCTCTTCATCTTTGAGGGGACTGTTTGTTAATGGTAGTATGTTGTTAATGATTAAATCAATACTACCATTTGTAATAGGTGCTGCTATAAGCCCTACGGTATTATTGGTTACGATTTTAGTATTATCTAGTAGGCAGAGAGCTATGGCTAAGGCTTGTTGTTTTGCATTAGGTGCATTTATTACCATCACTATTATAGGTGGATTTATACTTGTAATTCATGTACCGACTACTGCAAATACAGATCCAACCATAATTGATCAAATCGTACATACAGTTATTGGTATCGCATTGTTTGTCTTTGCTTTTAGGATATATAAAAAAGGTAAAAATAAACTAGAGTCTAATAAAAATGTAACAAAAACAAATATAAGCCAATAACTTATAGATTATTTTGGGTTAGGCATAACAATGATGTTAATAAATGTTACGACGATTATGATGTATGTACCAGTCAGTACTACACTAAGCTCTGATAAAGTAGGCTATCTAGTAGGCATATGGGTATTATTAGCTATGGTGCTTACAAGTATGCTGCCAATACTTGTACCGATAGCAATAATATTGGCTATGGGTAAAAATAGCCAAAAGGCATTAAATAGGATGAGTACCTTTATGACACATCATGGGTATCAGATAACAAGTGTTTTTTTTGGCCTGCTAGGTGTATATGCAATAGTAAAAACTTACTTACATTAAAATATATAAAATGCGTCCAAAACCCTGAATAATTAGTATTGTAATAGTACCTGCATAGTGCTAATGTTTTAAGTATCATGAAAAAACAAAAAACAATCAAAAGCTCAAGTTCAAAAGTTCAAAATAGTAACTCATCCCAGGCAAAGTATACAAGTAATCCAGTAGTGTTAGTAATAGAGACCCTGGTAGGCTCTTTTATTATCTTTGCCACCGCTATCTTACTTGTTATTTTATTTAGCTTACAAGAAAGTGCAATATCTCAGAGTAGTAGCTATAGCTATTTAACAGGTATAAATATAAGCAAAGCTGTAGAGTATAACAAAGAGCTATTAGGATCTTTAAGAGCAGTGCAAAACTATACAGTCACTTTTGCGTTAATTATTGGATTAATTGCACTAATAAAAATAATGATTATCAAAAACAAAAAACTACGTATAGTAATAGGCTCCACTATGCTATTTTTTGCAATTTTCACTTTACTAAGTGCGATGTATAGCGAAGCAATTGTGAAGCACTTTATTAGCATTGCATAATTAGGCAAGCTCATCAGTTAATTTTCGTATGCTTGATTATTACTGCTACAGCTGGGCATATTTTATACCTATAATAGGTATAAGTTTTATAAGATACACGTAAATTTTAGGCATCCTAGGCTTTGGCGTATATTACATGACTGTGCTTATCAGCTACCTCTGATATTACTCTTGACATTTATGTCGATAATTGGTAGAATCAATCCTTAGTATAGTAAATTGTTCCTTGGTATGTTGGTAAGTCCTGTAAATAACAGAGATACTGCCTACTACCAAGCATTTTTATGCTCAAAAGGCTTTGTCGAAGCTAGCTGAGGAACGTTAATTAAGATAGGATAACTATGAAAGCTCTCATTACGAGAAAGGTTGGTATGGCCAGCATCATTGCAGATGATGGTGCGCTTACACCTGTTACATTGCTTTCCGCTAGCCCTTGTGTAGTTACACAGGTCAAAACGGTTGACACCGACGGTTATACTGCTGTGCAGCTTGGCTTCGAAGAAGCTAAAAAAGTTGCAAAGCCCCAAGAGGGCCACTTTAAAAAAAGTGGAGCAATGCCAAAAGTTGTGCGAGAAGTACGTGTAGAGGCGGTAGAAGAAGGATTAGCATCAGGCTCAAAATTAGAGGCTGATGTTTTTAGTGTTGGAGACGTTGTAAACGTAACTGGCATAAGTAAAGGGAAAGGTTTTGCCGGAACTATTAAACGACATAACTTTCAGCGTGGTCGCAAGACTCACGGTGGTAACGGAAACGTCCGTAAGCCAGGTTCTATTGGTTCTATGTACCCACAAAAGATTTTTAAAGGTAAGCGAATGGCTGGACAAATGGGTCATGAGCAAGTTACTGTTCGTAATCTAAAAATTGCTTTAGTAGATACCGTAAACCAAGTTATTGGTGTTGTTGGTGCCGTACCTGGACCTCGAAAAGGTATAATTATAGTGAAAGGAGCAAAATAATGGCTGTTAATACATTTACTGCTTCTGGATCAAAATCTGCCACAGCAGCAAAATTACCAAAAACAATTTTTTCAGTAGAGGTTAATAATCATCAATTGCTAAAAGATGCTTACTTAGCTTATCTTGCTAATGGGCGAGACAACCTAGCAAAAACCCTAAAGCGTGGCCAAGTTAGTGGTGGCGGTAAAAAACCATGGCAACAAAAAGGCACCGGTAGGGCTCGTGCGGGGTCTATTCGTAGCCCAATATGGCGAGGTGGTGGTATAACTTTTGGACCAAGTGGCTCAGAAAATTACAGCCGCAAGTTAAATACTAAGGCTAGACAACTTGCCCTAAAACAAGCATTAACACTTGCCAGCAAAGATAAAAACTTTGTAGTGATTGAAGATTTTATAGTGAAAGATGGCAAGACTAAGACAGCTGTTGCATTACTTGGTAAATTGGGTGCACCTTCTCGAACACTTCTCGTTGTTGCTGCTAAAGACGACAATATAATGAAATCCACAAATAATATTCAAGAATTAATTGTATCTAGTGCTGCTGGTTTAAATATTTATGACGTTATGAATGCTAAGAACATTGTTATTACCAAGCCAGCGTTAGAGTTAATTGAAAAACGATTAGGAGGGGATAAATAATGACTTTAGTAATTACCCCACGTTTATCCGAAAAGGGATATTCTGCCGCAGCCGATCTTAACACCTATGTATTTAATGTTCCTCTAACTAGCAATAAGATAGAGATTAAGAAAGCTGTAGAAGCTTTGTATAATGTAAAAGTTCAAACTGTAAATATAGTACGTATGCAAGGTAAAACTAAGCGTACAGTTCGCAAGGGTGGTCGACAGATTACTGGTAAGCGAATTGATTTTAAGAAAGCTTACGTATTACTAGAGAATGGTCAGTCTATTCCAGTATTTGCTGCAGAAGAAGGAGATAAATAATGGCTATTAAGATAATCAAGCCTACAACTCCCGGCCAACGTGGCATGACCACCCAGGATTTTGCTGATATTACGACTAAAAAACCTGTAAAAAGTCTACTTAAGATTAAAAAGGGTTCTGTAGGTCGTAATAATCAAGGTCGTATCACTACTCGTCATCGTGGTGGTGGTGTGCGTCGTTATTACCGACTAGTAAACTTTAAGCTTGCTCCCGGAATTATTGCGACAATCGAGGCTATAGAGTATGATCCTAACCGTTCTGCTCGTATTGCTCGGCTGAAAGACCAAGATGGCGTGTATCACTATACACTTGCCGCCCAAGGCATGAAGGTTGGAAACAAAATTGAATCTGCCGAAGAAACAGCCATTGAAATTGGCAATCGACTACCGTTAAAGAATATCCCTACCGGTAGTACAATTTACGGCATAGAATTACAGCCCGGACGTGGCGCACAACTTGTACGTAGTGCTGGAGCTGGTGCACAATTAGTAGCCAAAGATGAAGATTATGCTCAGGTAAAGTTGCCTAGTGGAGAGGTCCGCATGATCAATGTTAATTGCATGGCTCATATCGGTACCATTGGTAATGCCCAACATCAGAATGTAAAAATTGGTAAAGCTGGCCGTAATCGAAAACTGGGCAAGCGTCCATCAGTTCGTGGTGTTGTTATGAACGCAGTAGATCATCCGCACGGTGGTGGAGATGGTGGTAGGCATCGCATGGCCAAGGCTCCTCGTACACCATGGGGTCAAAAAACATTGGGCTTCAAAACACGTCGTCGTAAAATTAGTAATGCATTTATAGTTAAAAGCCGTCATCAGGCAAAGAGAAGGGGTTAACATATGAGTCGCTCTCTTAAAAAGGGACCATACATGGATCCAAAGCTTGTCAAAAAAGTGACGGCTTTAGGACCAGAGGATCGAACAATTATTAAAACATGGGCACGTGCCTGTACTATTTCGCCAGATTTTGTTGGCAAAACTATCGCAGTGCACAATGGTAAACTCCATGTTCCAGTTTTTATTACAGAAAATATGGTTGGCCACAAACTCGGTGAGTTTTCTCCAACTCGTAAGTTCCGCAACCATGGCGGTAAGTTGGCGAAGAAGTAGAGGTATATGATATGTCTGTAAAAGCAATTGCAAAAGGTGTTCGCACTTCTCCTAGAAAAGTAGGAGTGGTTGCAGCATTAGTACGAGGTCGGACAGTGGCAGATGCTCTAGTAATTTTAGAACATACTCCACGTCGAGCCGCTGAGCCTGTTATTAAGGTGATCAATAGTGCTAAAGCTAACGCCGAAAATAATCATAATCTAAAGCCAGGTACTCTTAAGATTGTAGAAATAAGTGTTAGCCCAGGTACTAGACTTAAAAGATTCAAGCCAGTTGCTCGTGGTAGTGCTCATCCTTTTCAGCGCCGTACTAGTCATATACGAGTAGTTGTTGATGGTGAAATCCGAGTATCTAAAAAAGTGACTGAAGCAAAGAAATCTACACCAAAGAAGGAGACAAAATAATGGGACAGAAAGTTAATCCAATTAGTTTTCGTTTACAGGTTAACAAAAACTGGCGTAGTAAATGGTTTGCTCCCAAACGAGATTACGCAAGATTCTTAACGCAAGATCTTACCTTACGTAGATTAATTGATAAAAAAGTTGGTGCACGGGGTTCTATTAACAAAGTTGACATCGAACGATCTCCAAACCTAATT
>CAZTUU010000034.1:0-616 GCA_964616505.1 uncultured Candidatus Saccharibacteria bacterium | reverse complement strand
GGCGGCTACCTTTGCCGTGGGGGCCGCCCTGCCGTTGTTATTGGTCGTGGTGGTTCTGGAGCCCAAGAGTTAAAGGCTGCTATAGAGAAAATTTATGGTATACCAGCGCGTGTCAATATAGAAGAAGTGCGAAAGCCAGAGTTACTTGCTAAACTTGTAGCAGAGAACATCGCTAATCAAATTGAGCGACGTATAGCTTTTAGGCGTGCTATGAAGAGTTCTGCTGGCGCAACAATGCGTGCAGGAGCAAAAGGTGTTCGTATAGAGATCGCTGGTCGCCTAAATGGTGCCGAGATGTCTCGACGCGAAAAAACTATCGAAGGCTCAGTACCTCTTCATACTTTACGTGCAGATATAGATTATGGATATGTTCGCGCTAAGACAGCCGCTGGTATCATTGGTGTTAAAGTATGGATATATAAAGGGGAGGTAATTTAATATGTTACTTCCTAGCAAAATGAAGCACCGAAAGGTGTTTAAGGGAAAAGTTCGTGGCAGAGCCACTGTAGGCAATAAATTAGCTCACGGAGATTATGGATTGCAAGCACTTGGCAATGAGCGCATTACCAGCCGCCAAATTGAGTCTGCTCGTCAGGCAATGACTCGTTATATAAAA
>CAZTUU010000033.1:3501-8063 GCA_964616505.1 uncultured Candidatus Saccharibacteria bacterium | reverse complement strand
TACCCTAGCACGCGCAAAACCTGCACGTTGATATTGTTCTGGTATGTGCTCAAAAGCACCCTTTTTATCTATAACTACTGGTGCTAATATTATTATTTTTGCATTGTTTGTGTCTTTGGTAATTTGATCTACTATATTTGTAGAGGTTTGTCTAGTAACAGGCTTGCCACATATAGGACAATGAGGCAGACCAATTCGTGCATATAGTAGCCTTAAATAATCGTAGATCTCCGTAACGGTTGCAACAGTTGAACGTGGATTACGACTAGTAGATTTTTGATCTATAGAAATAGCAGGGCTTAAGCCATCTATTTGGTCAACATCTGGCTTTTCCATTAAGCCCAAAAACTGTCTTGCATAGCTACTTAGACTCTCGACATATCTTCTTTGGCCTTCGGCATAAATTGTATCAAATGCCAAAGAAGATTTACCAGATCCAGACAAGCCTGTAATTACTACTAGCTTGTTGCGAGGTAGCTTAACACTAATATTTTTTAGGTTATGCTCTCGTGCACCTTGTACGCTGATAAATTCTTGCATGCTGATCATATATTTTAGCAAAAAATGTCACTTTTTTCTAGAGTATGATAGTATTTGGCAGTAATGAAAATAGCAATCCAGGGAGAAGTCGGATCATTCCATCATATTGCCTCACAACAATATTACGGAGGAGATATTGACATTGTACCTTGTACTACTTTTAAAGCAGTTTTTGAAACGATAAAAGCTGACCAAGCTGATAGTGGTATTGTAGCAATCGAGAATTCACTATTTGGTTCTATTAACGAAGTTTACGATTTACTACTAAAAAATAATCTACCTATAGTTGGTGAAATATTAGAGCCCATTAACCAATGCTTAATTGGTTTTGAAAATACAGACATGGCCAGTGTTAAAAATGTTTATTCTCACCCAGTAGCATTAGCTCAATGTAGCAATTTTTTAGATAAATATTTACCAGATGCTAAAAGAATAGAAAACTATGATACGGCAGCTAGTGTTGAACTGGTAAAACATTTAAAAAACAATCATTCTGTCGCAATCGCAAGCCAACTAGCTGCAAAAATCTATAGAATGAAAACTTTAAGAAAGAATGTCCAAAATCATAAACAAAATTTTACTAGATTTTTAGTTATAAAAAATACCAACGAAGTTCCCGATAATGCCAACAAAATATCTATAATTCTAAAGACCAACCACACTCCGGGGTCTTTATATAATGCCTTAGGGGTTTTTGCCCAAGGTCAAACCAACATTACAAAACTCCAATCCAGGCCAATAGAAGGCAAACCCTGGAGTTATATGTTTTACATAGATTGTCTGTGTAGCCAAAAAAACTTTGTTAAAATTCAAAAAGAATTAATTAATGCCGGCAATCAAATCACTGTCCTTGGATCATACTTAGAGGCAGTAGCTCAAAATTAGTCTTCTATCTCGTTAGAAAATCTAACCGTAACATTAAGATCATTGGATAAAGGTTTTGAGTAGCTAGTACCAATATTCATACCGCCCAGCGCCAAATTAAGAACATCTCTGTCGTTAAATATATCTCCAAATTTTTCTGCGACTTTCCTTCTGTGATGACTATTTAAATCCTGTTTATCACCATACTTACCATATCTAACCAAAGAAACGTGATCTGGTTCAACTGGCCTTCGTCTAATATCATGCTTACTAAAAATATCATCTATCTGACGCCTTTGATCATCCAACTCTGCCCTTGCCATGCTATCTAGCGTGAACCTAGCTATCAATCTGCGTCTACCATTACCACTCCATTCAAAATGGCTAATTGGTACCCTTACTTCAGGAGTGGCTATTTGTTCTAAATCATCAATCAACTGCTCGGGGTTAACACTACGATTTTTGACCGCATCCTCTAAACCATGTCGCATAGCCTGATAGCCCATAAAAGTCATTCCCAAATCTCCATTGATCACAATCCTACCAATGTCATTTCTTAGCTTTCTAGCAGTTTGCAGATAGTTAGCTGACTCATGGACCGCCTCCAGTGTAGCGGCTACTACTGAATCGTATGACTCTTTCTCTAGCGGTCGGTATATACCAAATGGCTGTATATCGTGCAAAAGTGCCAACCTTTCTTGCTGATCCTTGCGAGATGCTACCCTAGTTTCTTTTGCCCTACGACGCTCTTTGTTTGCACTAGGAGAACCAGATCTTGGCAACATACTGCCACCAATACTATTTAGCCTCATGCTAATTCCTTGTATTTAATCATCTAAAAATCCACTTTCTGGTACAATTTTTAGTCTATTTAAGTCTCTATTATATCTTGGTTGCCTACGCAAAATATTTCTGGGTGGACTAATATCTTTATTCGGTTTAGTAATAGCAACTCGTAAGCCTCCAAAAGTTATATTTTTAAAAAATTGAGGTATTGGAACCTCAGCAATGTCATCAACGAATGATCTTTCGAAAAATTGGTCAATAATATATTCTTCTGGATAATTTTTTAAATCTTTATAATCTTGGCCATTCAATAAATTACAGTTAACATCTGCTATCTCAACCGTAGAATGTACAGAACCATAAACTTCTGCAATATCTATTTTTGATAGTGGTTTTTTATGAGATCTAATAATTAAACCGGCTATAGCAACTTTTTCTTCCTTAATGGCAATTTCGTCACCCACAAGTTCTGCGCACAAAACATCAGCATCATTAACAAAAATACCAGATACCGACAAGCTGCGAGTATCATCTAGATCCATTGCAGACATTTCATCTTCAAATTGCTTCATCGATTCAGCCTTTATAAGAGTATCTCGGCCTCGCTGCTCACTCATCCATCTTTTTAGTGAAGATGAGCCCAATATGCGTAATGACATGTCTGGGATGGATTTAGGCACCAATACGCCACCACTATAGTGTTCTAAGGCTACTGTAGTTGCTTTAATGTCCCGAGGGGAAGGAAACAGGACTGGACGAACAATACTAATGTCTGTCTTTGGTTTTACCAAGGTATCACGAACTATACCCAACTCAGTCATGCATTCTTTACCATTTTTAGCCAAATTTATCCCCTATTGGTTTGATAAGAAACTATTTAAACTCTACACTTATGTAAAATAATTTGTCAAATTATATGTAATAATAACGCTATGGAAAAGTTTAAAAAACTATTTAAACGTATAGTAGTGGATACTGCCGGATATGGATTAATTATTCTTGGTTTACTTTTTGGCTGGCTTCCAGGCCCAGGTGGCATACCTTTGATATTTGCTGGTCTAGGTTTACTTTCTATATATAATCCATGGGCAAAAAAATTACTACGTGTAGCTAAAGACAGAGGTAATGATGCACTTTATGTACTTTTTCCTAGAAATTTTTTGGTAGAAATCATACATGATGTTGTAGTAGTGATATTAATTTGTATAAGCGCATGGATTTTAATTTATCATAGAACCTACATAAATATCGGCATAGCAATTGCACTGATCGCAATAGCAATAGTAGATTTTAGTGTCAATAGAGAAAGATTTAAAAAACGCACTAAACGTTAATGCTTATATACTATATTTGTTCTTTTGTGTAATTAGTAGTATTGTATATACAACCTTGGTAAGTTACTATGATATTAATCCAAATTTTTTATTATGTTCCAAAAATTATTGGAACAATCAAACTACTACTCAATGCTTTGTTTAGCTCTGATTTTTTAGCTCTGGGTATTGTTCCTGGCACAAATATACAACTTAGTTTTGATAGTTATATTATATCTATAGGGATAACAGCCCTGTTATTTATTGAAATAAAAACAAAAATAATACGACGATTGATCTATATTATTAATTTATCAAGAAAACAAAAAGCAATTGACCTAATATCAATATAATATTAGGCTACTACGATTCTGAATCGTAGGGCACGATACTTTGTCCATACAATTTAAGTTCTTCTAATAAATATTGCTGGTTTTTAGTTAGACCTGACTGCTTAGACAGCTGATCAATACGGCTAAAGTACTTAGCTAGTGGGCTTTCTTGGTCTCCATCTAAAATTTTTTGCTTTTTATACGTTTGCCATTCAGACTGTTCGTCAATATTTAAGCTACTGGGGAATTGTCTGGCTTTGTATAGTAACAATAAGTTGCCTAGTCTACTGTCCGCAAAATCAAGACTTAAGTCTGCAAGCTGATCTTGTTTTGATTCACGCACTAAACGCATTTTTTCTTTATCATAATCATTAAAAAAACCATCATAAAGTTGATTATCAACTATGTTAATATCACTAACAATAGACTGTTGTCTTTGCTTTTCATTGATTCTTACTGCCTCTTGTATTCTGTCTCCAAAATCTTCTATCTTTGCCAACTTTTGTAAATTATTATTGACTATTTCTGTATCAATTTTTAGTCTATTTTTAGATGCCATATCTAGAACATTCATTGGAGCCACTGCAGGACATTTATTAAATTGTAGTTGTTTAACCGGTAGTCTTAGATCTCCTTCTTCGAATTTGTATTTTGCCATTAGTTCCGCCAATTGCTCAGGTGACATATCTGCAAATGGTGCAGGATCATATCGTAAATCATATACAAA
>CAZTUU010000033.1:429-3491 GCA_964616505.1 uncultured Candidatus Saccharibacteria bacterium | reverse complement strand
AGATGCTATCGAGATGACTACTGTAGTTTTTTCAAACTCTGCACTATAGCGACCAGAAGTATAGACAAAAGGTTCCGAAGAGTTAACAAGCTTTGCTATAGCATTTTTATCACGCATAGATAACAAATAGTCGAAAAGTTTAGGTTGTTTTTGCTTTATTAATCTAGCGACCGCAATAGTAGCATTGACGTCGCTTAAGGCATCATGTGCGTTAAAATGGTCTAGCCTATTGACGGATGTAAGCAGTTCTAGCCTATTACTCGCCTTTCCATCTGGAGTAAACGGCCAATTAATGCCATCTGGCCTAAGTGCACGTGTCATCCTAACGACATCTAAAATATCCCACTTACTTCGCTGGTCTTGCCATTGCCACTCATACGCATCATAAAAATTACGATAATTCGTAAACCTAATAAACTCATCATCAAATCTAATGGTATTAAAGCCTGCAAAGATAGTTCCTTTTAATGCAATTTTTTTGTGAAAATAATCTAAAAATTCTGATTCTGTAATACCATCTGCCAAAGTTTGTTGCGGAGAGATGCCGGTAATCATAATGGCATCTGGGTCTGGTAAGATATCTTCTGATAATTTGACTATTATATTGTCTGGATCTCCAATAGGTACTAAGTCTAGATCTGTACGCTGACCGGCAAATTGCATAATTCGTGAACTACGCGGATTAATACCACTGGTTTCTAAATCATAAAAATATAGGGTTTGCATACTTAACTTAATAGATTATTTTTCCAATCATAGGGCTACCAAAAATAATCTCATCATCTGCTTCTATTTTTTGTTTTTTTAGCTCATTCAAGATACCCATTTTTTTACATATATCACGTATACGCCTAATGCCATGTTCGTTAGTAAAGTCAGTTCTGTGAGCAAATCGTTCTATTTTTCTGCCGGTAACCATAAAACCACTATCTATCTTCTTTACTTTAAAATGATCCAAAGCATCTGGCAACTTAATAACAGGAATCTCTGGAGCATCCATAATAATTTTTTGTTTCTTAGTTCTATTTTTATCAATAATTTGTTTTACAGCAAATAATAATTTATCTAAACCTTGCTTAGAGTACGAAGATATAACAAATACTTTAGTTCTTGCTTTTAAGGCTGGTTTTAATAGCTGCACCTGCATATCAATAATATCTTGCGTTAAAGTATCGGCTTTCGTTAAGACAATTATTTCAGGCTTTTTGGCGATTTTAGGATCATAAGCAGCAAGTTCTGAACGAATTGTCTTATAGTCATCCACTATATCATTACTATTAGTATCTATTAGATGCAGTAAAACATCACACCTAGAAACATGGCGTAAAAATTCATCACCCAACCCCTTGCCATCACTCGCCCCTTCTATCAAGCCCGGGATATCTGCCAACAAGATAGACTCACCGCCTACATCTACTACGCCTAAGTTTGGAACCAGGGTCGTAAATGGATAGTTTGCGACTTCTGGGCGAGCATTACTTATCGCAGTTAGTAGGCTGCTTTTACCAGCATTTGGTAAGCCGATCAAGCCTGCGTCTGCTATCATTCTTAACTCAAATAAACAATCAAATTTCTGGCCTTTTTCTCCTACTTCAGCTACCCTTGGAGCTTGCCTAACAGATGATGTGAAATGGGCATTTCCAAAACCACCATATCCACCCTCCGCTAATTTAAAAGTAAAGCCATCTTCTTTAAGATCTGCTAATTCTTCGCCCTCGGGACCAATTACGACAGTTCCAACTGGTACAGCAACATTAAGATCTTTGCCAGATCGACCATGTTTATTTGATTTACTACCATTTTGGCCATTTTCGGCCTTAATTAATTTTTGATATCTAAAAGCCGCCAGTGTATTTTGATTACGACTAGCTTGTAAAATAATATTGCCACCCCTACCACCATCACCACCATCCGGGCCACCCTTATCTACGTATATCTCATGCCTAAAACTGACGGCACCATTGCCGCCATTGCCAGCCTCAACCTTAACTTTTACTTTATCTACAAACATTTAGTTACAGTATACATGAGTGATGCTAGAAGATGTATGATAGAAGTTATAATTTTTAACAAGTTACTTTGAGGAGAATTTACGTGCAAAGTTCATAACTTTGTAGCGAGATAGTTTTATTGGCTTCTCCCATGTACCCATATAGGCCACCTCATGTCCACCAAATAATCGCTTAAACTTACTAATGCCAGCCCAACTATGGTTTTCTTCGGATTTTGGTGAAACCCCAAATAAATCAAAATATTTCATACCGTGATCATGGGCATCTTTCATTAAAAATACTACAAGGGGTGCATTAGCACTGTATTTTCTAGCTTCATCATATGAGCCAGCATACATGTAATAACGTGTTTTAGATTCAAAGTCGTCGACAAATAGAGTGCTAACTAGTTGTTTACCATCATGGCTTACAAAGGCTAAGCCAGCATTTTTTGATACCGACAGGCTAGACATAAGGTTTTTATAATAATCTACCTTTGCTAGCTTAGTATTGGTTCTCAGAGCGGTATGTTGCATCATATCTAAGAACGTGTCTATTTTATCTGTAGAATAACTGATTTCAAACCTTAAGCCATTTTGAAATGCTTTTCTCCATAAATAACGATTTGTTTTAGACATAACTGCAACAACATCTTCGAAATCTCTATCTAAGTCAACAATAATAGTTAAATCTGGCTGAAATGAATGAGCCAATTTTTTATATCCATCAATATGCTTTATGCTATCGGTATTTTCTGAAATAAAGACCGGTTCGATTCTTATATAATCTACACCAAATTTTTTAGCCACTTTGCTTAAATCTTTTAGTGCAAAATCAAGAGAAGCTTTATCTTTACATGCTGGACCATAGGGCACATACAATCTACTAAATGAGCTACCTATTTTTCCGTATCCTGTTTCGAGATAAGCCGTATAGCTCCAGTTATCTCCAGATCTATATATTGGTTTTTTACCCAATGATTCTTGAAATTCAGCCCATACTTTTGTTTGTAGAAGATGTTTAGTTTTTAGTGAAGACATTGGCTAATTTTAACAGATTAGATTGTAAGAT
>CAZTUU010000033.1:0-419 GCA_964616505.1 uncultured Candidatus Saccharibacteria bacterium | reverse complement strand
GAATGCATAGAACTATAAGCTAATGTTAGCACTCAAAATCTAGCGATATATATAGTGAGGGAAGTGTGAAGTTGGAACCCAACCACTAACACCTACGCGGCCAAATCCAGCTATACCATTCATGTCAGAATATATTATTTGGCTGCCGTCTGGCGATACTTGCTCTACAATCGCTACGTGACCCCAGCCACCAGCATCAGTTTGAGCTATTGCACCAGCAACTGGTCTTGAGGATACCGTCCAGCCACTTGCGGCTGCATTGTTATCCCATGTGTTAGCATTACCCCAGTTACGTGGAATACTAACACGACTAGCTGCATACCAAGTACAGTAACCTGGTGAATAGCCATTACCACCGTATAGTGGAGTAAATCCATAAACAACGGAACTATCAGCAGATGACCGCGAACCAGATATAC
>CAZTUU010000032.1:0-8078 GCA_964616505.1 uncultured Candidatus Saccharibacteria bacterium | reverse complement strand
GACATTGATGAAGTGGGTGATAATCGTCATACTACATTTTTTGAAATGCTTGGTAATTGGTCTTTGGGTGATTATTTTAAAGAAGAACAACTAACTTGGATTTTTAGTTTTTTGGTAGATGAAATTGGTCTTGACCCTAATAAGCTATATGTAAGTTGCTTTATTGGTGATAAAAATTTTAATATACCCAAAGATACAAATAGTGCAGAAATTTTGCAAAAATTATATTCAGATAAAAACATAAATGCCAAAATGGTTGATATTGGTTCTGAAGAAAATGGTTATAAAGTTGGTATGCAGGGTGGGCGTATATTTTATTATGATGCTGGTAAAAATTGGTGGTGCCGAGCTGGTAAGATTAGCGACATGCCAATTGGTGAGCCGGGTGGCCCCGATAGTGAAATATTTTATGAGTTCGACTTTATTCCGCACAACCCCGAATATGGTGAGCATTGTCATCCAAATTGTGATTGTGGACGTTTTATGGAAATTGGCAACAGTGTTTTTATGGAATATATTAAGACCGAAGATGGATTTGCTAAATTACCAAAAAAGAATGTAGATTTTGGCGGTGGCTTAGAACGAATAGCCGCTGCTAAGATTAATAGTCCGGACGTTTTTAAGATAAGCCTTCTTTGGCCAATAATTCAAAAAATCGAAGCTTTAAGTGGAAAGAAATATGATAGTCATACCGAGAGTATGAGGGTTATTGCTGATCATTTGAGGGCTGCTACATTCTTAGCAGTTGATGGCATTGTTCCTAGCAATAAAGAACAAGGTTATGTAATGCGTCGATTAATGCGTCGTGCTATTCGATTTGCCTTTGAGCTAGGTATTGAACAGAATTTTTTGCAAGACCTTGTGCCCGTAATCGCCGATTTATATCATAATGACTTTCCGGAAGTTGTAGATAACCGTCAAAAGGTTATTGATGTGCTCACGAAAGAAGAGAAGGTTTTTCGTCAAACGCTACGTTCGGGTGTTCGTGAATTTGTAAAACTAACTAAAGAAGGTGGTCTCACTGGAGATGTCGTATTTAAACTGTATGATACTTATGGCTTTCCTGCCGAACTAAGCACAGAAGAAGCTTATAAACAGAATATACAGCTTTCAGACAAATGGAAATCTGATTTTGATAATAAAATGGCCGAACAACGTCTAAGAAGTCAAACTGCAAGTAAGGGAACTTTTAAGGGCGGGCTAGGTGGCCAAACACTTCAACATAAAAAATATCACACAGCAACTCATCTAATGTATCAGGCACTCCGTGATGTATTGGGCAATCATGTAATCCAAAGAGGCAGCAATATTACTGAGGAGCGACTTCGTTTTGATTTTTCACATCCCGAAAAGGTGACTCCAGAGCAAATCGCTCGAGTCGAAACTATTGTAAATAAACAAATTTCTCAAGATCTGAAAGTTAGTTGGCAAGAATATCCTACAAAAATAGCCATTGAAGAAAAAGGAGCACTTGGACAATTTGGCGATCGTTATGGTGATACGGTTAAGGTTTATAAAATGATTGCTGATAATACAGATAAGCCTTTTAGCTTTGAGATTTGTGGTGGTCCACACGTTGACTATACGTTACAACTATACGAAGGTAATAGAAAGTTTAAAATCACCAAAGAAGAGGCCTCTAGTGCCGGCGTTCGTCGTATTAAGGCAGTCTTGGTTTGATTTATTCTACAGAGAAGGCTGCTTCATATAGTCTCTCGAGTGAATCACGAGCGTTTTCGGCATGAAGTCTTGACGGTTTATTAACTTTAATGAGTTTGCCATCTATCATACGAGTCTGATGATATATTACTGGTATTCCCGCGCGAATATCTACCATTCTTTCAGTTTCTTTACCATTCGTGGCTCTTCTTAAGCTTTCCTCTACACTAGTTATTTGTTCTACTACTAGACCACATTCATGTGGATAGCTTGTCGTAATTTCTAAAGCATGAACTGTATCATTAAGCGTTTCTCGTTCTATACTGGCAATTGATACGCTACCTATGGTTGCATGTATGCTTCTAATTGAATGCGCAGAATGCTCAAATATCGCTTTTGCTATTGTTGACGGGTCTGCATACTCAGTCTTAGGTACAAACATCAGAAGAGAATTACTAACCATTTCAGTATCTGTATAATACATGACCTTATTGCTACCTATCTTTAGGGTAGCTAAGCCATCTTCTATTGAATAGATTATAGGTGCTCCATCATAAGGCTCAATAGTCAATGAATCAATACTAAACTCTTGATTTTCTAATATATAAAAATTTAATGACACGGTGGCCTGTATAGCTTTGAGGTTTGTATCTAAGTGTGGCGAAAGCTCATCATGAACAGCATATAGAATCGTCTCACAACCAGAAGAAGAGTATTGTTGTTTACCTGTATTTTCTAAAGCCTCAACTACTACGTAACGGCTATCTATTAGATCATTAAAGAAGCCACTAGTGTCTAAGCCATGTTCGTAGCTTGGGTTTTCCATAATAAATAATTATAAAATAAATATAATTAAAAAGCAAGCGATACTACTGCCGGCTCTCTTATGATAAAATAAAACGTATATGCTTGGTAAACTTAAGAAATTAAAAAGCAAAGCAAAATCAGATACCAACGAACGTTTATTGGTAGCTCTAGATATTGGTACTGAATTTGTAAAGGCACTGGTTGCAAAAATTGATGATAATAACAACATTGAGATTTTAGGGGTTGGACGCGAACATCAGGCCTTATCGGATATGCAGGCAGGAGCGATAGCCGATATTGCTGCTGTGGTTGCTAATTGTGATGCCGCACTTCATCAGGCTGAGCAACAAGCAGGGGTTAGTGGCAGAAGCGCTGCTATTGGCATTGCTGGGGAGCTTGTAAAAGGCATAACTACTACTGTTAGATTCAGCCGAAAAGACCCAAATAAAGAAATAGATATTAACGAGGTAGATAAAATTTTTGGCTTGGTTCAGGAGCGAGCCCTAAAACAAGCGCAAAAACAATTATTACTAGAGAATGGCGGTAAAGAAATTGATCTTAAATTAGTTAATAGTGCGCTAATAAACATAGATATTGATGGCTATGGAGTGACTAATCCTGTGGGCTTTAAGGGTAAAGATGTACGCGTGCAACTATATACGGCATTTTCTCCGCTTATCTATATTGGCGCTATAGAAAGAGTTGCGGAACAGCTAGACTTAGATCTGCTGACAGTAGCTGCAGAACCATTCGCGGTAGCTAGGTCTGTAGTGGGTGATGATCCGGACACAAATCTAAGTGCAGTACTTATAGATATTGGTGGTGGTACAACTGATATTGCCGTAGTTAATGAGGGCGGAGTAGAGGGTACTAAGATGTTCGGCATAGGGGGTCGAAGTTTTACAAAGTCAGTAGCAAGAGATTTGGATGTTGATTTTGAGAGAGCCGAAAGCTTAAAACTTGGTTTATCAAATGGGCGTACTCCTGGGCCACGGCGAAAATCGGTCGAGGCAGCTTTACAGAAAACCATGGCAGTTTGGCTTAGTGGTGTAGAATTAGCCCTAGAAGAATTTACTCGATTAGATCACTTACCACACAAAATATGGCTTTGTGGAGGTGGTGCATCTTTAGAGCTTTTGACGGATAAATTAGAACAAACCGAGTGGTATAGTGATCTACCATTTACACGGAAGCCTCAAATTAAGCTTATTGAACCTAGTGAGGTCGTTGGAATAACAGACGCAACAGGTAAAATAGATGACCACACCTATATAACTGCTATGGGATTATTACGTGTTGGAATGGATACTTTGTTACAATATGATTCGCCAAAGGGTACTGTTAAAGATAGAATTAACAAGGTACTAAAGATATGAAAAAAGACACAGTATATATAGATATAGACGATGAGATTACGACCATTACAGATAAAGTAAATGGTTCCAAAAGTACAATTATTGCTTTAGTACTACCTAAACGTTGTACTGTTTTACAAAGTCCTGTTAATATGAAGATTCTCAAAAAATCATCTACTGCAGCTGGAAAAAATGTAGTGTTAATAACAAGCGAGGCTTCACTTATAGCACTTGCAGGAAGCACGGGTTTTCCTGTTGCAAAATCCTTGCAGTCCAAGCCAGTTATTCCTTCGGTAAAGAACAATGAGCCATTGGATGAGGAAGAGCATATTAGCGAATATGATGGTCTTAGTGAACCAGATAAGCAAAAGCCTATTGGTGATCTAGATGATGAAAATAAATCTAACGATGAGGAAGATCCGATTGAAATTGGTGATGACTCAGATATTGATTCAGTAGCCACAGAAGCCAATAAAGATAAGCAAAAGCCACCAAAAAAAGATAAAAAACTAAAAGTTCCTAATTTTGATAAATTTAGGCTAAAACTGTTCATAGCAATTGCTGTAATTATCTTACTTATAGTAGGCATAGTCTTGGCCATAGTTGTTTTACCACGTGCAAACGTAACTATAACTACAGAGAATAAATCTATTCCAATAAAAATTTCTTTAACCGGAAGCACAACTGCTAAAAACCTAGATATAAATGGTAATATTGTGCCAGTTAATACAAAAAATATTAGTAAAACAGAGACTAAGCAGTTTCAGGCCAGTGGTCAAAAAGACGTTGGTACTAAAGCATCAGGTACTATGACGGTTATTAACTGTAACGATAATACTACTGCAGTACCCGCAGGTACCTTATTTACCAATAACGGTTTTTCTTTTACTACAACTGCAGATGCAAGCGTACCTGGTAGTAATTTTACTAGTGGTGGAGCTTGTAAGGAGGATGGTGTATCTGCCGCTATTTCGGTAGTAGCGACAAATGGCGGAGATAACTATAATTTAAGCGCTGGGCGAATTTATAATTCTAATAAAGGAAGCACCATATACGGTAAAGGCTCTGCTATGTCAGGCGGCACCACTAAGTTAGTTACTGTAGTCAGTCAGGATGATTGTAATAATGCCAGCAATGCAGTCTTAAATATTAATGTAGATACTTATAAAAGTCAGCTGGCTAATGATCTAAAAACATCCGGATCAACACCGGTAAAAGATACGTTTACACAAACACACACGACACCAGTTTGCTCGCCAGCTGTCGGGCAAGAGGCAGCTTCATCTACCGTATCATCTACATTTAAATTTGGTATGTCCGGCCTAAGCACGGATGCATTAAAGCAATTAGTCCAGTCTTCTGCAGAAAAAGCTATCCAGTCTGGCCAATCTATATTCGATAACGGCCTAGAAAATGCAACTATTACTATCGACAGTCAAAAAAAGACTGGGGAGCTGAGCCTTACGCTTACTACAAATGCCCAGACAGGTATAAAACAAGATTCTCCAGTAATTGCTAGCAGTATTGCTGGCAAAAAGTATGGCCAAAGCATTCAAACCATCAAAGATCAACCTGGTGTAGCAGATGTAGTTATAAAATATAGTCCGTTTTGGGTGAATTCTACTCCAAAAAATACCAAACATATTACTGTTAATTTTGTCTCTAGCAATGACAATAAATAACGTCTTAGGGCTTGATGTTGGCAGAAAGCGTATTGGCGTTGCAAGAGTAAATACAATAGCTCGGCTGCCAGAGCCGATAGTAACCCTAAGCAATGATAATCAGTTTACTAGTAGACTTAAGGAGCTAATCCATATATATTCGATTGATACAATAGTTGTTGGTTTACCACGTAGCTTAGATGGCAATGAGACAGACCAAAGTAGCTATACGCGTGATTTTGCCAAAGGGCTAGAATATTTTAATCTCCCAGTTGTCTTTCAGGATGAGACACTAAGCTCAGTAGAGGCTGAGTCTCGTCTGAAAGGCTCCAAAACATATGAAAAGTCTAAAATTGATTCTATGGCAGCAGTTATAATACTAGAGGACTATCTAAAAACTATATGAAATACTTGCATAATACTAAAAAAAGTAAGAATAAACGCAAGATATTGATAATATCAATCGTTATCTTTCTAGTGTTTGTTATTGGATTGGTTATGTCTGTAAGGGTATGGTATCAGCAACAGCTAAATCCATTTACCAGCAGTTCATTTCCTATAAACGTAACAATAGATTCAGGGTCAACCCCGTCGCAGATAGCAAACTTACTAGAATCAAAAAAGGTTATTAAAAATGCCAAGGCCTTTGAGTGGTATTTACGTAATAAGGGTTTAGGTAATGATCTGCAAGCAGGTGAGTACAATCTTGATTCTAGCCAGTCTGTTCCCCAAATTGTTGATAGTCTCGTTACTGGCAAGGTACAGAAAAATTTATTTACAATTTTGCCAGGCCAGAGGTTGGATCAAATTAAGAAGGATTTACTAAAGGTTGGCTATGATGAGTCTGAGGTAAATATTGCCTTAAATCCAGCAACCTACAAAAATCACCCAGCCTTAGTAACTAAGCCAACTAATGCTAGCTTAGAAGGATATCTATATCCGGATTCATTTCAGACTACTTCATCTACTACACCCAAAGAAATTATTGAACAATCTTTAGATGCCATGGCTGTTGCTTTGACCCCAGAGCTTATTAACCAGTTTCAAAAGCAAGGTCTGAGTCCTTATCAGGGCATTACCTTAGCCTCTGTAGTAGAACAGGAGGTGCCAGGATATGAAGATAGGCGCATGGTAGCGCAGGTCTTCTTAAATCGTCTTAAAACTAACATGGCTCTAGGATCTGACGTTACCTTTCAGTATGCGGCTGCCATTTTGGGAGTAAGCCCATCACCTTCAATAGACTCACCGTATAATACGCGTAAGTACCCTGGTTTACCACCAGGGCCAATTAGTAATGTTACAAAGAGTGTTATGGAAGCAGTCGCTAATCCTTCCCCTAATAGTTACCTATTTTTTGTTGCTGGTGATGACGGTAAAACATACTATGCTAATACCAATCAAGATCATGAGGCTAATACTAAGAAGTACTGTACAAAACTATGCCAGTAACGACCACATTACTCTATAGCTAACAGGGGTGGAGCATCATTTAAGTCTTGACAAAGTGCTTATTTTTCGATAGACTGTTAATACGATTTTTTGACTAGCTTTATTGCTATGCAACAAAAAGTGAGTATTCAAGGATCGGTCGCAACTATCAAAAAACGGCTTTTTATTATTAGCGCCGTGACACTATTCGATGAGTGTTACCACGTATTCTATAGCAATTAAACGATAGCACAGCGAAATGGCAAATTATCATAATAGAGGTTTGCCAGGAGAATTACATTAGTAACATCTTAAAGGCCACTGCAAAGAAGCCAATAATTGATACAACTAAAAGGCAATTGCCTTCCATAGAACAGAAATTTTCTGCTCTATCAGATCGTCGTCGTATGAAACGATTAAAGAAATCGTTTTTTAAACATGGCCTAATATTAGCTAATTTTGCATTAGTTATTGCAGTTACTGGATTTATATGGAGTAGCAATAATCATACTTCATCAGCTAGCTTTAGTAATTCGAACTTGTCTAATTTAGGACAAGACTCTCAGGTAGCAGCACCTCTTGATGCTGTGTCTTCGGCTGATATTGCATCTAATATTGCCAAGGTTACAAGTATGCCCGAGGCTATAGCTGTTTCTAATCAGGCTGATTCTTTTAATGCTCAAGTTGCATCTGCTGTAACTGACCAAGCTGTGGTAACTAAGCCTCAGGTTGTAACTGGTGGGACAAAATCTAATAAAGATATTCAAAAATATGTTGTTAAAAATGGCGATACTGTTGCATCTATTGCTACGCAATTTGGTGTTACTACAGATAGCGTAAAATGGTCTAACAGTCTTACCGGTGATTCTGTACCCGTAGGTCGCGAGTTATTACTACCGCCTCGCAACGGTATTGTTTATAAAGTTGCTGCAGGCGATACTGCAGAATCATTAGCTGCTAAATATAGTGCCGACAAAGATACACTAACTGCTTTTAATGATGCAGAAGTGGGTGGTTTAGTTGTAGGTCAAAATATTGTTATTCCTGATGGTAAGGTTCCTGCTCCTGCTGCAGTAGCTGCAAATACAGCTTCATCTCGATCTTCTCGGTCTTCTACGGCGGATAGCTCTGTAGTCTATGGATTCACACCTTTATATGGTGGTAATGG
>CAZTUU010000031.1:6021-8480 GCA_964616505.1 uncultured Candidatus Saccharibacteria bacterium | reverse complement strand
CCCCCGACCCCCTCGGTGTAAACGAGGTGCTCTAGCCAACTGAGCTAATCACCCATAATTTGTTATGGTGCGCGAAAGAGGACTTGAACCTCCACAGCCTTACGGCCACTACCACCTCAAGGTAGCGCGTCTACCAATTCCGCCATCCGCGCATGGGTATTTGGATACTATGGAGACGTTACAAATCATACCTGTTTCTTGAGTAAAACTCAATAGTAATGCTAGATTTTATTTATTCCTATAAATCACGAAAGATATAATTCCCCATATAGCTACAAATCCAAATATAAGATTTAATAAGATACCGGCATATGCCTTAAGATGCCATTGATAAATTGCAAGTAAGACAGAGCCAATTAGACTAATTAGCAAGTATCTTAATGACTGTGGCGACCACTTTGCGCGTGTGACCATAAAAAACCCAAGAATTATTAACAATGATCCCATATAGCCAATAATGTCCCATATACTAAACATAAATCTAGGTACGTGGCATATGTGCCGATAAGTGTTTTAAGGAATATTCTCTTCTAATAATTGATTGTAAGTCATTTTTAGTTACGTCGATTTTTACACCCGGGTTTAGCGTTCCGTATGGATCAAAAGCTTGTTTAATATTTTTAAACAGTACATACAGATCTTCTCCATAGGCTTGTCTTAAATATGGGCCCTTTAAACGCCCATCATTATGCTCCCCACTCGTTGTACCACCCATTTCCAATATCATTTTGTAGTATGCGTCCATAATCACAAACAAACTTTGCCTGTCACCCACGCGATCTAAATCTAAGAACGGCCTAACATGCAGATTTGCAGTTCCAGCATGACCCCAAACTGCTACATCTATACCAAAATGCTCAAAAAGTTCATATATTTTTTGTAGTAGTTCTGTAAATCTCTCTGGGGGTACAGAACCATCTTCTATGATTGGTAAAGCCTTTTTATTACCAACTGAATGACTAATGATGCTAGAAGCACTGTGTCTTATCTTCCATAGTTCTTCTTGCTCTTCTCTATCAGCGGCATATTGAAATGATCGTGCCAGTTGTTCTAATATTTTTTTAGTCTTTTTGATATTTTTTTTCTGGTGCCTGTCCTTGTAATCATCAAATTCCACAAAAAGCACCAGTTTATCGAAAGGTTTTTCGGATCTTTTTAACTGATTAGGGTTGTTCTTTTCTACTGAAGCAAGCAAATTACCATCTACAATCTCAAGACTACACGGCTGAAATTTACGAATTTTATTTATTGCTTCTCCAGTATTCTCGATATTATCAAAAAACCCAACAATTAGGCTAGACTGTGGATTATATGGTTCAGTCTCTAGTGTTGCCTCCGATACGATACCCAAAGTTCCCTGTGACCCGACAAATAACGGAGTTAAGTCAAAACTGCCATCTGGTTGTTTTACACTCCATAAATCGTAACCTGCGTTATTATTATTTATAAAGATTCTATTGTCATCTAGTAATTTAGTGTTGTCACATATTAGCCCATCTACAGCTCTATATATCTCGCCTTCCATATCAGCTTGGCTCTTTTTTTTATTTAGTTCACGCTTAGATAATCTGCTTGTTGTAATCAAATCTCCGTTAGCTAATACGACCCTTAATGAACGAACATAATCTTTAGTACTACCATACTTTAAAGTCTTTTCTCCACCAGCATTATTACATATTGCTCCACCAATTGTGCTATATTCCACCGAAGTGGGATATGGTGGTATGAATTGCCCATGTGTTTGTAGGGTTTGTTCTAGTCGACCATAGTTAACACCAGGTTGTACGGTCACTAAACCTTTTTTAGAATTAAGTGATAAGACTTTGTTCATATGTGCAGGAAAAATCATAACAATACCACTTCCGATAGCAGCACCGCCTTGATCAGTCCCTAAGCCCCTAGCCGTGATTGGGATAACTTTGCCTCTTTCTGCAAGCTGCCATGTAAAACGAGCGGTCTTTCTTATATCATCTTCTATTCGCGGATACTCAATAATCTGTGGAATAATCTTAAAAATACTAGCATCGGTAGAAAAATGCTCAAGTATTTCTGGAGCAATCACAACCTCACCAGTAATATGATCTTGTAAATATTCAGCAACTTTACTCATTGTTTTTTCCCACCATAAATATACTTACTATATTAGCATAATCTCTTTGAGTTAAAAGTAATTTTATACTATATAGCAGTGCTTTATATAAAAAACTTTATAATAAAATAACTGCACTTCATTTCTAAATCGCCCAGCTTAAATACAACTTCGTATTCAAATCAGAGCTTTATTTGGTAATACGTTTTGTATTAATCATCCATTGGTTAACATTATTGAAGCGATCTGCAGGTACATTAATGACTCTTGCGTCTACGCCATAAATAGGCTGATTAGCAACTACCAAATAACGAGACTGATAGAGGCCAATCGCAGGTGCATCGCTTTGCCAAGCGTCTAAGAATGATTT
>CAZTUU010000031.1:0-5989 GCA_964616505.1 uncultured Candidatus Saccharibacteria bacterium | reverse complement strand
GCCTCTAGTGCTAAGTCAGAAGCCTTGGACTTATACTCAGATAAATTAAGATGTACTGGTAATTTTTTGTCTAGTTGGCTAGAGTGCCAATACGCATATACATCTGGATCATATCCAATATTTATTCCATAAAGTAATATATCATAATCATGCGTATCTAGGAGTTTTTGAGCTTGCTTTTCTTCACTATTTATTTCTAAATTAATACCTAGTTCTGCCCATTGCTTCTTTAGTGATTCTGTAATGCCTTGATATTCTGGAACCTGATTATCATATTTTAATGTTAAAGTTAGTTCTTTTCCGTCTTTTTTTCTAAATTGATCTCCAGAAACCTGCGTCCAACCCGCAGAGTCTAATAGAGCAGCCGCCTCTGTTTTATTAAAAGTTTGCTGGGTTACTTTTGGATCGTAACCTATTTGCCCTTTTAGTAATGGACCTTTTACAGGGATGGATGTATGGCCTAGCTCGGATAAAATAGTACTGGTATTGGTTGCTTTTGTGAGTGCTTGGCGCACCTTGACGTCAGATAATATTGATGAGGTATTCTTTAAAAAAAGCATATTAGCACTCATAAGAGGATAATCATATAGTGTTTTATTACTCTGTACATACTTATCTTCTTCTAAATTCATTCCACTAGCTGCAATAATTTTATTAGATGATAAAGCATTATTTAGGTCTTCAATATTTGGATAAAGATTCAGTGTAATGCCATCTAGTTTAGCCTGCGAGGATCTATAATTATCAAATCTAGTCATCTGAATGACTTCCGTTTTATCGTTAGCGTTGATACCAGTGACACTAATATTCTTCCATCTAAATGGTCCGGACCCTATCGGGTTTTCAGTATTAAATGCAGCACTTCTCAACTGAGATGCGCTTATATTACTGAGTATGTGCTTAGGTACAATACCCGTGGTTAACGAATAGATAAATGGACTGTATGCATTTGGCAGTATAAATTTAACAGTCATGTTATCGACTTTTTCTATTTTAATACCCATCCAATTAGCTAAAAGCGGAGATTTTGCATCTGGATTTTGGATTGTTTGAAAAGTATAGACAACGTCATCACTAGTTAATGATTGTCCGTCTTGCCATAAGAGATTATTTTTTAGCTTAACGGTGTACGTCGTACCCTTATCATCCACTTCCCAAGACTGTGCTAAATCTCCGACTAATTGATTTTTGTTATCATATGTTAACAAAGAGGCAAAAACTAACTTTGAAACAGATAAATCAGCATTTGTTGTTGCGTATATAGGATTAGCCCCACTAAACACACCTACCATGCCCTCTGTATAAACCCCGCCAGATGAAGGAGTGTTGAATAAATAATACCCACCGAGCATTTTTGTTTGAACTATTACTCCAAAAATTAATATAACTAGTAATGTCATCCAACCTAGGGTGAATCGGCTTGCCCCATGCACGTTATGCCATCTCCTAAAGAAATGCCTATCTAACTGTTTATTAGCAGACTCACCTACTCTAGAAACTAGTTTTTTATGCTTACGAATGTGTTTTCGTATTCGCAAGTGTGTCTTTCGACTTATCATAAATATTATCTAGCAATTATTCCTAAAATAATAGAAACTACAAAAATAACTGCAAAAACAATAGTGAGCTGAAAAATAGTTTTGTCAGAACCGCGTCGAACAGTATTAATTTCTGCGCTACCACCAAAACCGGCACCCAAAGATGCACCGCGTGTTTGCAGTAATATCACTATTATCATTAATACTGCAGAGCCGACTGTAATGTAATTAAATATACTATGCATAATCTTTCCTCGTACGTCCTATTACAAAGGTTATTATATAGTTTACCAAACCTATAACCATACCTACAAGTATTGCATTCCAAAAAGACCCGACTTGCGATGGACTATAGATAAGATCCATCAAAAATACAATGAACCCATTAATCACTATCATAAACAAACCAAGGCTCAGAGCGACTGCCGGTAACGTAAATATTACAAGTAAAGGTTTAATAAGTGCATTTAAAACAGCTAAAATAAGCCCAGAAATAATAATGACATAGAACTTATCATTAGAAGTATCTAGATTAAATACTTGTGCAGCTAACCAAAGCCCGAGGCTATTGGCAAACCATCTCACTAAAAATGTTATAAACTGAATAAGCATTGCAATCTGCAAGTATACCAGATTAGGGGCTTATTTTATATGATCTTAGCGCCTGATTTTGTTACAACAATATCATCTTCAATTCTTACGCCAATTCCCTCTTCTGGGATATAAATACCTGGCTCTACAGTAATAACCATATTCTCTTGAAAATCGTCTTTATAACTGCCAACATCATGTACGTCTAAACCTAAATAATGAGATATTGAATGTGGAAAATATCGTCTTAAACCATCCGTATCTCTTATGGATGTAATTAATTTAAGTCTTAATAATTGATTTGCCATGAGCTCATTGCAATGATCTATGTAGCCTAACCATGATTTACCTGCTTTTAGATAATTAATTGCACCTTGCTGTACAAGCTCAACAGCATCTATAACATTTTTTTGCCTATTATCACAGTTTTTGCCTAACGCAATCGTACGTGATATATCTGCTGCATAGTTATTAGCCTCTGCACCTACATCTACAAGCAGCAACTCACCTCTAGTCAATTGTTGATAATTATCTATATAGTGCAATATGCAGGCATTTGATCCAGAAGCTACAATTGGTTCATAGGCATGTCCAGATGCCCCATGTTTCCTAAATTCTGCAAAAATTGCTCCCTCTAGGGCCGCTTCTGATTTATAGTCTATAGCTATCGGTAATATACTATCTAAAGTTGATTTAGTAATATTTACGGCAGTCTTTATCTGTTCAATCTCTATATTATGCTTAATTTGCCTTAGTCGTGCTAACGTGCCTAGTATATCTACCAAATTCACTTTTTTACGACGTTTTAACTTATTAATTATAGTTAGTCTATGGGGGTTTGTGTAAAAATTAACCTGTTTTATGTAAGGTCTTGGTGCTTCTGGTGAATATACTAAAACATTAGATTCTAAAGCCCGGTCTATTCTTCGCCACCCTTCTTGATCATCAATAATTTCATTAATCCCAGAGTTGTTGATCAATAAGCTTTTATCTGTACTACCGTCAAATATCAAGTTTACGTCGCTTTTGATTGGCAGTTGCACCCATTGCTTTGAGTTACGCATATCAATCACTAAGGTTGCATTTGGCTCATTAATACCCGTTAGATAAAAAAAATTACTGTCTTGCTTAAAGGGATACGATGTATCAGACCTGCTTTGCAATAATCCGTTACCCGGCACGATAATAAGACCGGGCTTATCTAAACTATTAGTAAGTTTTTGTCGATTATTTGTAAAAAACTCAGTTGGGATGGACTTCATAATTAATACTTTACTGCGTTTAACAGTTTTTTTGCTTTTTTACTACCAATTGTAGTAATTAAGTCCTGTTCTGATGCTTCTTTTACACCCCGTAGTGATCCAAACTTTTTTATTAGCTTTTTGCGAGTTACTGGGCCAATTCCATATACGTCATCCAAAATACTAGTAGTTTGTCTATTTTGTTTTAAAACAGAATGATAACTAACTGCAAAACGATGCGACTCATCACGGATTCGTTGCAATAATTTTACTATATGGCTATTATCTGGTAAATCTAATATCACAAAATCATAAGATTCATCCGTTTTGTATCCTTTTAATTTTATTAATTTTTTATCATCAATTTCTACATTACTGTGGTCTTTGCTAATAACAATTTCTTCGAACTTTTTAGCTAACCCTATCATAGGAACGTTCATGTTCATCTCGTCACGAGCTTTTATAGCTGCGCCTAGCTGGCCCTTACCACCATCTATCAGTATTAGATCGGGCTTGCCCCATGCCTTAAGATTTTTGGATGATAGTCTCCTCATTATTACCTCATTCATATGAGCAAAATCATCGTTTCCATTTAATCGCATTTTAAATTTTCTGTAAGCATTCTTATCGGCTGCTCCATTATTAAACACAACCATACTAGCAACATTATCAGTGCCACTCATATGACTTATATCAAAACCTTCTATTCTGCGAGGTGGTTTAAGCAGAGTTAATAATTCCGTTAAATCAATAAGTGCGTGATCTTTAGATAGATCCATGTTTTCGCGATCTCCAAATAAAACCTGAGCTTGCAGTGCCTTCAAAGCATTGATTTTGTTCCGAATAGTTGCTGCTTGCTCAAATTGTTGATTATTAGATGCCGTAAGCATACCTTTTTCTAAATCTTTAATAACTAGGGTTCTTTGGCCTTTGATATACATAACTAATTTTATTAGATTTTTTTTATAAGTAATCTCATCATACTCAGTTGTTTCTGGCCCCGGACAAAGACCAAGATGATACTGTAAGCAGCCTCTACTAGGCAAGGTAGTATGAGTAGAATATGGAAAAGCTTTTCGTAAATATTTGAGTGCTTTACGAACTGGGTTAGTGCTTAAGAATGGGCCGTAGTAGTCAGCCCCGTCATCTAATGGTCTACGGGTAATACTTAACGCTGGTGCCTTATCTTTTGTATTTATCCTAATATAGCAACTAGATTTATCATCTCGCAGCAATATGTTGTACTTTGGCATATAGCGACGAACCATCTCGGCTTCTAAAAATAAAGCATCGACCTCGCTATCTACCACAATCCAATCTACATCAACAATATCTGCTATTAACAAATCAGTTTTTGGGTCTCGCAATCTACTTTTCTGAAAATACTGCCTTACTCTGCTATTTAAAGCAGCTGCTTTGCCGACATAAATAATCTCACCAGATTTATTTTTATGAAAATATACCCCTGGTTTTTTTGGTAATTGCTTTAATTTTTCAGATAGTTTACTTGTCATCTAAAACAATTATACTAGTATTATTTTTTTATAGACCAGTTGTTAGTAAAGAAATTAAGATATTGCTACAGTGCTGAGACTTTGGGAGCAGTCTGGGCTACAAGTATCATCTGATTTAAAACAATCTTGACACATTAACACTAAGTTATTACAAGGCATATAAGAACAGTTTTCAAAGTTACTAGTGCTACCTTTACAGCGAGTACAAATACCAATTGTTTTAGCTTTATCACTAAAGCTTAGGTTCATGCGCTTATAAAAAACGTATAAACTACCCACCCATAGGCCATCATCAGAATATTTTTCGCCGTATTTTATAAAACCACCATATATCTGGTAGACATCTTTAAAGCCACGACTCTTCATCAAAGAGCTTAATACTTCACACCTGATACCACCAGTACAATAAGTAACAATTGGCTTATCTTTTATAGAATCATATTTTGGGTCTTCTATTTCTTTAATAAAATCATGGCTAGTACGCACATTTGGCACTACTGTATTTTTAAATCGACCAATCTGTGCCTCGTAGGCATTACGCCCATCAAAAAAAATAACTTCGTCACCACGTTCTTCTACTAGTTTATTTACCTCTTCGGGTTTTAGGTGTTTACCGCCGCCCACTACGCCATTCTCATCTACCTTAACCTCATCCGGAACACCAAAACCCACAAGCTCTTTGCGAACTTTTATACTTAATTTAGGAAAATCTTCTCTTGATCCATCACTCCACTTAAAAACTGTACCCTTAAAGCCATTAAATTGTTTTGTTTCTTTGATATATGTTTTTAGATCCTCAATATCACCACCAACCGTACCATTAATTCCATGGACAGAAATTAATATCCTGCCCTTAAGATTTAAACTTTGGCAAAGTGTTTTTTGCCAAAGCATAACGACTTTTGGGTCGGCAATAGGAGTAAATTTATAATAGAGTAGTATCTTTTGCATAACTTATATTTTATCAAGTCGCCCCCATTTTGCATAGTTTGACTATTATGATATAATCCCAAACACTACAAATTAAAGGAAAGGCAGCGAAGATGATAACCCGAAAATATAGCAAAAATACTTTAGCTGTCTTTGCCGGCTAATTAAATAGCTG
>CAZTUU010000030.1:0-9209 GCA_964616505.1 uncultured Candidatus Saccharibacteria bacterium | reverse complement strand
GGCAACCACCATGTGGTACACCAGTTACATCTTTAATATTATCTATAGAAACGTCAGCACCAGCAATTGATCTTATAGCAGCATCTCGGCCAAGGCCAATACCTTTTACAAAAACAGTTGCCTTGGTTATTCCGTACATCTGTTTTGCAGCAGTTATCGCCTTTTCACTGGCTATCTGCGCTGCATAGGCAGTGCCCTTTTTAGAACCCCTAAAACCACAGGCACCAGAACTTGCGGCAGCAAGCAATCCACCATTATTATCTGTTACAGAAATAATAGTATTGTTAAATGTCGCTAGTATGTGAACCTGCCCAATCGGCACGTTTCGCTTTGATTTTTTTCTCTTTACTGTAGTAGTTGTTTCAGCCATATATTATAGTCTCCCTTAAGTCTTTGCCGCTACTTTTTTAGCTGTTCCACCAACAGTAGTCTTTTTGCCACGACGAGTACGTGCATTGGTTTTAGTACGTTGCCCACGACTCGGCAAGTTAGAATTGTGACGCATTCCACGATAAGATTTGATTTCTTTTAATCGTTTTAAGTTAGTTACAACTTTACGTTGCAACTCACCCTCTACCTCAAATTGGTCATTAATCGCTTCTTGGATGCGACTAATCTCAGCATCTGTAAGGTTTTTCACACGAGTAGTAGGTTCTACTTTTGCGATTGTAAGTATATCGTATGAGCTTTTAGAGCCAATACCATACACATAAGTAAGGGCAACCCATACTTGCTTTTCCACTGGAATAGTTACACCTGATATTCGCGCCATATTTAACCCTGCCTCTGCTTATGTTTTGGCTTTAACTTATTGATAACATATAGTCGACCTTTACGTCGAACTAGAATGTCGTCGGGACTAATTTTTTTAACACTTGCACGCACTTTCATGCGGATCATCACTCCTTAATGCTGTGGTGACACACTGCTTAGTTTATATTGTTAATGTCTTGTCAGAATGATCCAAGGCAATATTTGGCGTAAAATATTGCGCTGCATCACTCCTCCAAAAACACTATGATTTGCGGTAGGTTATGCGACCCTTCGTAAGATCGTAAGGTGTCAATTCAACCGTCACGCTGTCGCCTGGTACGATACGAATATAATGTTTCCGCATTTTTCCAGCAACATGAGCTATGATTTTATGGCCATTTTCGAGTTCAACTTTAAATTGAGTCCCTGGGAGGGTTTCTACAATTACGCCATTTAACTCGATAACTTCCTTATTTTTTGCCATATAATCTTTAGCGTCAATGTATTTTACAACAATACATATCTGTTTGTAAAGGGTAAAATGTGATTTTATGCAGGATTTGCATTTTCAGACGATTTGTTTCTCCTAAAACTAAATCTTTTTGGTTTACTTTTTTTATCTTTAGAGGATATATCTATAGTGTAATCATCGTAGGTAATCATTAAGGCGCGAGATTCTAGTTGTCTTAGCGTCTCTAGGGCTACAGCCACTAAGATCAATATGCTTGTACCACCAATAGCAATCTGGTCGGTCTTTAAGAACACCTGGGCTATTGTTGGCAATATTGCTAGCAACGCCAGTGAAAGTGCACCAAATAGAGTTAGTCTATTAACTACTGAGGTAAGATATTTTTCTGTTTGAACCCCTGGTCTTATACCATCTATAAAGCCCCCTTGCTTTTGCAAGTTCTCAGATATCTCTTTGGCATTGAATACTACACTTGTATAAAAGAAAGTAAACATAAAAACTAGCAAAAAATAAACAGTCGGGTATAGCCACACTTGCCAGCCCCCCTGAGACATTGTTTGTGCTGTCGGGTTCTGAAAGAGAGTAACTAATTTTTCACCAAAAGCCTGCCATTTTCCACTTGCGCTCTGAGCCAAAAGTTGACCAAGAAATTGAGGTAATGATAGAAATGCCATGGCAAAAATGATTGGAACAACACCAGCTGTAATTAGCCTAATAGGCAGAGTGGTAGTTACACCGCCATACACCCTATTGCCTTGCAACCGCTTAGCATAACTAATCGTCAGCCGCCTTTGAGCCTCATTGAGGTACACCACAAAAACAGTTACCAGTAACGATGCAACAATTATTCCTAACGTAATCCATAATGATTTTGCATTTATATTTAGCGTATAGTGCCATATTTTAAATGATGTTCCTTGCTGTGTAACAGAAGATATTAAGTTACCCATAATCTGAGGAAGTGAGCTAACAATACCAACAGTAATGATTAATGAGATACCATTACCTACGCCTTGCTCAGTAACGATTTCTCCCATCCACATTAGTAGCATTGCACCACCAGTAAGTGCAGCAACCATTAATACCCATTGACCCATAGAGGCAGTAGATACAACATCACCCAAACCACCGTAGCTTTGAGCGTATTGACGTACCAAAAAAATAGTACCTATAGACTGAACAATAGCAAGTGGCAGAGTTAGTAGTCTAGTCCATTGCTGAATTTTTTTACGACCGTATTCACCTTCTTTATTTAAGGCCTCAAGTTTGGGAATAGCCTTGGTTAATAGCTGCATAATGATAGATGCATTAATAAATGGCCCAAGACCTACAAGCATTATAGATAGGTTAGCTAACGCACCGCCACTTAAGATGTTCATGAAACCTAAGAACTGAGATTGGCTAGATGCATTAAAAACATTCTCTAAAATCTGTTTTAGAGTCTCTGGATTTGCCAGTGGAATTGGAATTTGTGCCAAAAATCTAAATACAATAATCATGCCCAAAACAGCAAAAATTCGTTTTCTCATGTCGGCGCTTTTTAGAGAGCGCAGTATAATTCGCCAGTTCATATATGTTTTGTTACCCTAATTTATTATCTCTTAACACTTAGTTGATATTTTACCACATAGTCTCCGATATATAAGTCGGTAGTAGTAAAAATTACTTCTTTTTTGCAATATAAAACGCAAAAAACCGGCTTTTGCCGGATTAATTTTGCGTAATAGTTGTAAGTGTCCATACGTGCTGCTCGACATCGTGCCTTAAGCTGTAGTCGCTTGAGCCATCTGTCATTTGAAATAGCTGCACTATTTTTTGACCACTACTAACTATTATTTGCAGGCCAGATTCTATGAAAGTAAATGATTTACCTCCGTATTCTATCCTTTTAGGATAGCTTTTTAGGCCTGTTTTTGTCTTAGAAAAGTACAAAGCCGTTACATCGACTTTTTGGTTTACAACTTTTTTAGTTGTCATATTCTTACCTCCGCGATTAGTTAAAATTCGCTAAGTGGAATTGGAGTTTGATATCACTAATGAAATAACAAGGTTGACCACTTAAATAAATAACCAAGCCTACAATTAGTAATAGAATATGTTTTAGAACAGTGACGCCTGTCAATGATTGACGGTGTGTATATTCTTAATAAGTTGTTAATTGGCTTGCAAGTGAAAAGTGTGAAAAGTACTCCACCCAGTACTTACATAGCTATATACATTATAGAAAAACCAGAAGCATTTTACTATTAATATACGTTGTAGTTTTTATGTACATAAGCATTTTCTCAGGTACGAGTAGCAAGCTAATATAGTCCACTAATAACAGGGGGTAATAAAATGAAAAGATTGCAATTAACGCTAGAGGCCACTCTAATTTTATTAGAGCTTAAGGCGCGCGGAGAAGAAAGCCTAAACTACATGGTAGAATCTTACCAGTTTGACAAGAATCGTCTACTGCACCTTACTAAATCTTTAAAAAACCGAGGTTTAATATATATGGGTTATAACGATCAAAGAGATCTAGTTTTAGGCTTAAGCCGTAAGGGCCAAAAAATATTTGCCTAAAAGATTATTGACTTAAAAATGTGTTAAGCTGTAAGCATAAGGAGATAGCATGCAAATTACTAGCCCAGCTTTTGATCATAAAACTCATATACCAACCAAATATTCTTACAGGGGTGGAAACCTAAGTCCACCACTTAACTTTAGTGGTGTTCCAAGTAGTGCAAAAAGTCTTGCCTTAGTATGTCATGATCCTGATGCACCTAGGTCAGATGGGTTTACACATTGGGTAGTATGGAATATTCCTGCTACTGTTAAAGGATTTAAAGAAGGTGATCTGCCCGATGATGTCATAGTTGGCGTTAGTGATTTTGATATGACAGTCTGGGGTGGCCCAGAACCTCCAATTGGTACACATAGATATAATTTTTACTTGTACGCATTAGATACAGTGCTAGATTTGCCTATTAATACTTCTCGCCCCGAGCTAGAGTCTGCCATGAAAGGTCATATAGTTGACCAAGCTGAGCTGACTGGCCTATATTCTGCCAATAAAAAATAGCCCACAGTTTGTGGGCTATTTAAATAGTATCTTAAAGATTTATTTATTTTGATTCTTCTACTATTACTATTTCTTCTTTTTTAAGTCTAGGTATTTGTGGAACTTTAATAAAAGTACCACCCGCCTTTTTTATAGCTGCCTCTGCACCAGAAGTAGCACCTTGCAAAGATATGTCTACCTTAGAAGTTAGCTCACCTTTTAGTACAACCTTGGCCTTAGCGTGAGGATTGGCCAAAAGCCCAGCTTCTGCAAGAATAAAATTATTAACTTTTTTACCCGCAAACTGGTTTAGCTCAAATGTATATACCGTTTCTACTATTGGTCTTTTAGATTTAAAACCACGTAGTTTTGGCATTCTTTTATTTATTGGAGTTTGACCACCCTCAAAACCTGGTCGTCGCCTGCCACCAGTACGAGAATTTTGCCCTTTAGTACCACGGCCAGCTGTTTTACCTTGCCCCGCAGAGATTCCACGGCCAACACGCTTGCCACTTTTTTGCTTTGCAACATCAAGTTCGTGATAGTTCATTATTTAGACTCCTTTTTGGTAGTCACTTTTTTAGTAGCTACTTTGTCTTTAGCAGGCTTTGTAACTGGCTTAGTAGCAACTTTTTCAGTTTTTTCAGTCACAACCGCTTCTGCTTTAGCAGTTGTTTTTATAATCTTAACAGGTCTTACAACCCAGTCAGATTTTGGAACCAATGCTTTTAGACAATCCATAGTTGCATATGCAGTATTTACCTTATTGGTAGATCCCAAAGATTTAGAAAGAGCATCATGAACACCAGCAACTTCTAGAATTGTTCTTACTACACCACCAGCAATAAGACCAGTACCTGCACTGGCGGGCTTGATTAATATATGTGCTCCACTTAACTTAGCCGAAGCCTCGTGCGGAATAGAACCTTTGTGTAAGTTTACAGTTATAAAGTTCTTTTTAGCAACATCTACAGCTTTGCTAACTGCAGTTGTAACATCGGCACCTTTAGCTATACCAATGCCTAATCGTCCCTTTTTATCACCAACAACAACTAGAGCTCGGAATCTAAAGCGACGACCGCCCTTTACTACGCGAGCGACACGATCAATGTTTATAACTCTTTCGTCAAATTGTTTCTCTTGCTCTTCTGGCTTATTTCTATTGTCTCGTCGATTATTTTTTGGTCCCATAATTAAAACTCCAAACCTTCTTTACGAGCTGCATCGGCTAGTGCCTTAACTCTACCGTGATAAATACGACCATTACGGTCAAATACAACTTTAGTAATTTTGGCTTTTTTGGCAGCTTTAGCAATATCAGTCCCTACGATTACTGCCTTTTCTGTCATTGTGCCAGTTAATTTTTTGCCAATAGTAGTGGCTGCTACTAACGTTTTATGCTGCTCGTCATTAATAATCTGCGCACTAATATGATGATTGCTAATACTTACAGTCAGTCTTGGACGTTCCTGTGTTCCACTAACTGTCGAACGAACTCGAGCCTTGCGGAGAGTTAGGTTATGTAACTTTTTGATTGTATGGTTCATATTATTTCCTATTTATCCTTTCCGCTTTTTCCGCTCTTACGTAGTATTCGTTCGCCTTCGTACTTTATACCTTTGCCCTTATAAGGTTCTGGTTTTCTGAATGCACGAATCTCGGCAGCTACCTGGCCTACTTGTTGTCTTGATATTCCGCTAACAGTAATACCGTTACTTTTATCTACTTCAATGTTTACGCCTTCTGGGGCTGTAAAATAAATATCATGACTATAGCCTAGTGATAATTTTAACTTACTACCTTCCATAGCCGCCCTATAACCAACTCCGTTAATTTCTAATTTTTTAGAAAATCCGGTAGTTACCCCGGTAACCATATTATTAACAAGCGCACGCATTAAACCATGCTTCGCACGATGTTCACGCTCGTCATCTATACGGGTTATTACTATCTGATCACCTTCTACCGCAATATTGATTCCTGGCATTGTAAACTGTTTTAAAGTACCTTTTGGGCCTGTAACAGATACAAAGGAATCGTCGACAGTGATTGTCACACCGCTCGGTACTGCGATTGGTAGTTTTCCAACTCGACTCATATTATTCCTATTCTTTCTTAATAAACTTTACAAATTAATTCGCCACCCAAACCTGCTTGTTTGGCTTCGGCACCCGCCATGATTCCACGGCTTGTAGATATGACTACAATCCCACGACCATTTTTGATATTTGGAATATCACTTGAGCCTGTATACATACGTCGTCCAGGCGTACTCATACGCTTGATTTCAGTAATATTAGCATTAGTTTCTGGCTTGTTAATAACGATTTTTAAACGCTTAAATCCACCAAGTTCAAAAACCTCTACACTATCCACGAAATTGTTTTTTGCCAAAACTTCGGCAACAGTTTGCTTGATCTTACTATAAGGCATACTTACTTCGTTTTTCTGAACAGCAATAGCGTTACGAACTCGAGTAAGCATATCTGCGATTGGGTCTGTTGATACCATATATTCTTACTCCTTTCTTACCAGCTAGATTTAGTTACACCAGGGATTTCTCCCTTGCTTGCATGCTCACGAAATGATAAACGTGATAAGCCAAATGTTCGCATATATGCACGTGGTCGACCTGTTTCACTGCATCTGTTTTTAAGCCTAGTCGGGCTTGAATTACGTGGTAACAATGCTAGCCCTTCAGCATCACCAAGTTTTTTAAGTTCGGCACGCTTAGCAGCATATTTAGCATGCATTTTATGACGTTTTTGATCACGGGCTAAGTTAGATTTTCTTGCCATAGCCTAGGCCTTCCTTTCTTTCTGAAACGGCATGCCAAACTTTGTCAAAAGAGCCTGCGCCTGGTTACTGCCATCAGCGTTAATTATTACAAAATTGATCTGCATTCCGTGTAGGGTGGTAGTTTCTTCAAAACCTAGTTCTGGAAAAACTGATTGATCTTTTAGTCCTAAACTGTAGTTACCTTGCTTATCAAATGCACTTGTAGAGACACCGTGAAAATCACGTAATCTAGGAATCACTTAAGTAACAATACGATCCATAAATTCATACATTTTGTCACCGCGAAGTGTCACTTTCATGCCAATAGTATTCATTTCGCGAAGCTTAAATGAAGCAATTGATTTTTTAGCAATAGTCTCTACCGGTTGTTGACCAGTAATTTTACGTAAAGTATTTGTAGCAACTTCTATCATCTTTTTATCATCTTTAGCTTTGCCAAGACCAACATTAATAACAATCTTTTCTAGCTTAGGAACTTGATTAACGTTTGATAGGTCTAGTTCTTTTTGTAATTCTTTACGATAAACATTGTTGTAGGCGTCTTTAAATCTAACAGTAGAGGCAGTTTTGGTAGAAGTTTTTTTAGATGAAACCATTACTTTATCTCCTTTTTAGTGTTAGAAAAAATACGTTGTTTATTACCGTCTTTATCAATCTGATATGCAATTCGTGATGTTTTTTTAGTTGTTGGCTCAACTATACCAACCTTTGCGACCCATATAGGTTTAGTTAACTCAATAATTCCACCCTGAGGATATGCGCGGTTAGGTTTTACATGTTTTTTTACAATGTTTATACCTTCTAAGGTAACTTTGTTCTCGGTAGGATGAACAGCCACGATTTTTCCGGTCTTTCCTTTGTACTTACCAGCTTTGACCATTACGGTGTCGCCCTTTTTAAGACGAATCTTATAAATTTTAGTATCTGGTGTTGCCATTATAGTACCTCCGGTGCAAGGCTAATAATCTTAGCATAGCCTAAATCTCTTAGTTCTCTTGGAACTGGTCCAAAAATACGAGTCGCTTTTGGTAATTTATCATCACCAATAATTACAGCCGAATTGTCATCAAATCTAATGCTTGATCCATCTTTTCGACGAATAGTATTTTTTGTTCTAACAATTACAGCCTTAACAACTTGCTTCTTTTTTACGGTTCCGGTTGAGCTTGCTTGTTTAACAGTCGCAACAATAATGTCACCAACATGAGCATATCTTCTACGGGTACCACCAAGTACACGTATGCATAAAATCTCTTTTGCACCACTGTTATCACAAACACCCAAACGTGTTTCTTGCTGAATCATTACGCTGCCGCCTCCTCTTTCTCAACATGTTGAATATGGGCGGTCTCTACGACTTCTACCAAGTTCCAACGCTTTCGTGCTGAAAGTGGTCGGCTTTCTGATATCTGAACCTTATCACCCTGATGGGCTTTGTTAGTCTCGTCATGAGCCATAAATTTTTTAGTAACCGAATATTGCTTTCGATAAAGTGGATGTGTCTTGCGTGTCGATACTGCAACAATTATTGTTTTATCGCCTTTCGCAGAAGACACAGTTCCGGTAAGTGTACGAGCCATTTTACTTATCCTCCTCCGCCAACTGCTTTTGGGCGGTTAATGCGCGAGCAAGCTCGCGACGTTTGTTAATATATGATCGGACGTTTTGCACATCTCCGGTTAGGGTATTCCTCTTAAGTTCTACAACTTCTTTTTGTAATTCTGAAATTTTAGCAGTCAGTTCTTTAGCTGATAATTTTATTAAATCATCGAAAGATACTTTTTTAGAAACAGTAATTTTGGGTTGTTTAGCTTTTGCCATAATATTAGCCCTCTTCCTTGGTAATAAACCTAGTTTTTACGGGTAGTTTATGAGCTGCTAAACGCATAGCTTCTCGGGCTTGATCTTCAGCAACTCCCTGCATTTCGAACAATACTGTTCCACTGTGAACTTTGGCTACAAAAAAGTCTGGGTTTCCTTTACCGCTACCCATTTTTACATCTTGTGGTTTGCGAGTAACAGGGGTATGCGGGAAGATTCTGATCCAAATTTGACCACCACGTTTTATATAACGAGTCATTGCCTGACGAGCAGACTCAATTTGGCGGCTGGTAATACGCTCATTACCAAGTGCTTGCAATCCAT
>CAZTUU010000029.1:0-9249 GCA_964616505.1 uncultured Candidatus Saccharibacteria bacterium | reverse complement strand
ACTTTTGGTCAGGGAACCCGGTCTGGGTATTTACCTGCTGAGTCTGGCTCCGGGGACTGGGCTCGAACCAGCGACCTAGTCGTTAACAGCGACCCGCTCTACCACTGAGCTACCCCGGAATAATATCCCAAATTACTTTGGGAATATTTAAAATGTAAGGTGCGTTGGGTATACCCAATTACGTCAGCTGATTATAAGAGATAGTTAAACCATCGTCAACGATATTTGTAACTTTTTACATTAATTATTAAAAAAGGCTATTATTAATAAAGGAGGATACATAAAAATATGAAAGAATTATTATTTGCACTAATAGCCGGTGGCTTAGGTGTTATGTTGCTACTATTTGGGTACCGTTTAGCAAGAATATTAATACCACTTTGGGGATTTTTTGCTGGCTTTACTATTGGTGCAGCTGCAGGAGCAGATGCCTTTGGAGCAACCTTTGTTGGTACAACAACTGGCATAGTAATAGGCTTGGTTGTGGGGATTGTTTTTGCTGTATTAGCTTACTTCTTTTATGCCCTAGCTATAGTCTTAATAGGTGCGACTGTCGGTTATTGGATAGGAGCGGGCTTTGTAGAACTTGTTGGCATAAATGCAGGATTTATTTCTGCATTCACCGGAATAGCTATTGGGGCGGTACTAGGTATTGCCTGCATGGTAGGTAATGTTCCTAAATATTTTTTAATATTTATTACAGCCCTGGGTGGATCAGCCGCAATCTGCTCTTCTGTATTAATATTAATTAATGGTTTTAATGCCGATAAATTTAGTTACACTACGGCAAGCCAATCAATTGTTAACTCTTGGTTATGGCTTAGTTTAATAATTATTTTAACTGTACTTAGTATTGTGTTTCAGGTAAGGCAAAATAGAGGATACTATTTAGCCGCATGGGACAACGAAGAAATTAAGCCCGTAAGCTCCATAAATTAAAAAATTCCCCACTTTAGTATTGTGGGGAATTTTTTAATTTATATCATGTCTACTCTGCTTTTTTTGCAGCAGGTCCAACATATTTGTCGCTACCAAACCCAAGGATTAGGTGCCCAACAATGCTAATCAAGAATAGCCAGACTATACCAAAAACTTCGCTTCTTCCAAATGATTTTGCCAAATCTAGTGAAATAATTATGGCAATAATAATATTTACAAAAGGAATAAACAAAAGAATTAGCCACCAACCAGGTCGGCCGATTATCTTTAGATATATATAGATGTTATATATAGGAATTAAGATCTTCCAACCTGCTTGACCTGCTTTCGAAAATATCTTCCAGCCCGCTGCTAGCATTATAACTGCTATAGCTAGCCAAAATAATGCATAAACACCACCAAATATTGCCATTCCCGATGAATCACCAGTGGAATAAGTTGTCGTAACCAGCGTATCCGTTGTTTCTTGTGCAAAAAACATATCATTAAACTCCCTTATTTGTATTTATAACTATATACTTAATATAAATTAATTTAAAGTTGAGTTTTTTGATATATGCTTGTTAATTTTATTGATGCAGTAGATGTTTTACGATCTGGGGCAATTGCAGTAATTCCAACGGATACAATTTATGGACTGGTCGCCTGTGCAGATAATAAAACAGCAGTACAAAAAATATATTTAACCAAAAAACGAAACCCAGTAAAACCCTGTATCATACTCATAGATAAGCCATCAAGAATGCTAGACTTTGGAGTTAAAGATAGTTGGCTTAGCTCGACAAAACAATACTGGCCAGGACCATACAGTCTAATATTTCCCACAGATAGGTCTGACTTGTATTATTTAGATCGAGGCACCAAAACATTGGCCTTTAGGATGCCTAATAATACAAGCTTAATAAATTTAATAAAAAAGGTGGGGCCCATAATTGCTCCAAGTGCTAATCCGGAGGGATCTCTACCGGCGACTAACATAAAACAAGCCAAAATATATTTTGGATCAGACGTAGATTTATATATTGATGGCGGATTATTAGAAAAATCCACTCCATCATCAATTATTGATATGAGAGATCAACATAAAGTACGCTAAACTTAATATATGTCAATGAAGGTAACCGGCTTAAACGGACAAGAATGGGAGATTAAACGTAGCCCGATTGCTCTTAATTTAAAAATTAAGTTTTTTAGCATTGCATATGTATTAATAGCTATATTTGCAATATTAATCTTACTTTTACCATTTAATTTTTTAGATTATAACTTTACACTTTGGGGAACAGTAATTATATTTATTACCATAATAATGTATGCCGCAAGTTTGTGGTTTTTGAAAATATCCTGGAAGCATACACACTACTCTATAACCGAACGTGGAATCACTGTAAGTCATGGCGTCGGTAAATTTGGAGAAGAAGTGTACAGGCTAGAATCTATAATATCTGCAAGGGTAAAACAAAGCTATCTGGGAAATCATTTTGGGTATGGAGATATAATAATTGATATTCCTAAACTACAAAATCAACCAGACGTAATACTTCATGATGTTGAGCAGCCTGGGGTTGTTCTGCAAACTTTTAGAGAAAAACTACAAATAGCATCAGAGACTAACGGCTCAAACACATCCATGATAATGTAAGTTTCGCGAGCTTAGCCGCGCAATGTTCTCAAGCGTGCCATAAAGCTCTGCTCTGGGCCAGTAAGACCCAATACGTGCAGTGCGCCAACTAATACGTATAATTTATCCAGGTCAGCGAGCTGTCTGTTGGCATTATCCTCTACCGATTTAAAATTTGCTTCAATTAAATTTACCAACCACTTTTCATCTGCAGGCTTAATGTCATTACTCAATAAGGGCTTGTCAAAATCAATTGATATAACCTCTAGTGACCTTGCAGATCTGTCTCTTTTTTGTAGATGGCCCCGTGTTATTAAGCTATTAACGTGGAGGGCAACAGTAGCAACGGAGGTATAGTTACATCCTCTCATAATCTCTCGGTAGCAAGGGCTGTAGCCATGTTCTGCAATAAAATTACTGATATATTCTAGTAGTTCGCGCTGCTTTTTTGTGGGCCTAACTGCTGATACTTCTACTACATTAGACATGATGACGAACCTTTCTATGAGTAGACACTCCTTTAAACACATAAAATCTATACCATAAGTAGTTCCAGATAGTAAAGAACCCTGCGGCAATAAATTGTCCTATTGCTACCTGAATACCGATAGATTGCAAACCCTTTAAAATAAAATAATTTAGCAAAAAATTAATAGCCGTAAAAACAATATATTTTCCTGTAAGTTGAGTGAGTTTCTTGGTTTTTGATTTTTTAAAAACCCAGTTGCGCTCCAGTATAAAATTTATAGTAAGCCCTACTCCATTGCCTAGCAAATTTGCCCACCACAAACCAATAACTGGAGTTAAGAACACAATAATAAAATATCCGCTCCAAAACCAGGCGCCACCGGCTACTATGTACTCCAAAAACTGTATCCAAAGTTTATTATATTGTTTTTTCATTTTCGGTTTTGTTTCTAAAATGTTCTTGTTTTTAGATTAGCACAATTTTGATTACTCGCATACAATATTTAATATAGATTATGTCAAAAATGCTTTTTATTAGTAGACTTCGTTTTGTTTTATTCCTAAGCCTAATTTTGTTGGCGCCGCTGTCAAAATACCCATCAATTGCCTTACCACTTTATAATTTTAGCTCTTTTAGGTTTGGGCTTTATCAATTAATAGCCCTGTTATTTATGCTTTTATGTATAATCCCGACATACAAATATATACCAAATATGTGGACACAAAATAAACTAGCTGCGACAGGGTTAACAGTAATAGTAATAGTTTGTATTTTGGGGTTATTAGGCGCTATTTACAAAGAACGATCAGCGCTATTGGTAGTATCAATAATATTTTTAGTTGTGTTGGTGGCTTGTAGTTGGTGGTACGCAACCAACAAATTACCTGGTAAATACTATAAATTAATCATAAAACTTGTTCTGGTGTTTGGTATAGTTTTTGGAGCACTAGGCATTGGTCAGTTTATGGTTTCTACATTCTCCAGTGATACGCTTGGAATTCTTTGTAAGGGTTGCGTTGGTGGGGTGCTTGGTTTTCCAAGAATAAATCTTTTTGCTGCAGAGCCACAATTCTTCGCCAATGCTATGCTGCCATTTTTCTTTATTGCACTAACATTGAGCTACTACAAACGTAATAAACTAAATAGCTCTGCTCTATTTATAGTCAGTTTATCAATAGGTTTAACCTTTTCTAGGGGTGCATTTATTGCATTATTTATAGGTATAATTTTCTTACTTTTAGCAATTATTTATAAAAAAAGTGTTAGCTACAAAAAAGTGTTACTAGTTATATCAATCGCATTTACGGGTGTATTGGTTAGTTTTGGGTTATTAATGGCTTCTGCAAGCTACAGATACCGTGATACACCCAATATTTCTTACGAGACTCTTAATACAATGCTTGGCCAACTATCTGCAGGTTATATAGAACTACCAGCAAAACATATAAACAATAAAACAGCGGATAGCCCTGCCGTAATTCAGACATCAACAACACCCAGCAATGAACTATTTGTATCGCCAGGATTTATAGAAGCATCTGCTAACGAAAGATTAGGTGCAGCTCAATTAGCTCTGCAAGCATGGAAACACGACCCTAAGACAATTCTTACAGGAGTGGGCCCTGGTAATCTTGGGCCATTTGTTATTAACAATATTGATAATTACGCCCCCAATAACTTAACGGTTTACATATTTTATATTCTTGTTTTGTCAGAGATGGGCCTGTTAGGTTTATCGGCATTTATTATGCTTATATTTAGCGCTTTGTATATGATTACCAGATATTCACTAAAGATAAATGGTGAATTATCTGTAGTATATTTGGCTATTAGTGCATCACTTGTTGGTTTTTTGGTACAATACTGGTTTTTTGGTACTTACATCAATGCAATATATATATGGGTTTATATTGGCATAGCCCTTGGAATTGGTAGTCTACCCCTGAAGGGGTATAATATAAAGGTTCATGAAAAATAGTACCTCAGTTGTTTATGCCTTTGTTCTGATAATTGGAGATTTTATCGCCCTATTAGGGGCATTTATTATCGCTTATATCCTGCGCGTAACCCTTGACCCTCGCCCATTATTAAATCAATTATCTGCTAGCGAGTACCTACAAATTTGGTTTATGCTTATTCCAGTTTGGATTGTTATATTTGCCCTACTTGGTTTATACAAAAAAAATATTTATCAATATAGATTAAAAGAAGCCAGTACCCTGCTTATAGGCTGTATTTTAGGAATTATGGCCGTTATAACTTACGACTTTGCATCAGATGATCCAATATTCCCAGCAAGATTAATACCAGTTTACGGATTAGTTATTGGCTTCTTATTTTTGGTGCTCATGCGTACTATATTACGCGCTTCTCGAATGCTACTGTGGCGTTATGGTTTTGGGGTACGACGTGTACTTATTATTGGAGACGGGCCAATAATGCCTACGATGATTAGTTCATTAAACAATCCATCTAAAACTGGCTATAAGGTAGTTGCCGTTTCCAGCAAAGACCCAAAGCCAAAATTTAAGGGTAGCTTCTTTTCTAACATGCAGGACGCCCTTCTGGCTATAACCAAACTAAATGTCAATATTATATTATTTATTGGATCTTCTTCAGAAAGCAAGCAAGCAGACCAAGCTCTAGCGGCTGCCGTACAAAACCATGTTGGTTTTAAATTTATACCCACTCATGGTGGTATATTGAGCAATAAAATCGAGGTAGATTTGTTCCAAGGGCTACCAGTAGTATCTGTTCATCAAACAAAATTAACAGGTTGGGGTAGATTAAGTAAACGGTTGTTCGATATTATCGCATCCCTATTCGGGATAATCATATTATCTCCTATTTATTTAATTATAACTTTACTAGTATGGATATCAGATGGCGGCAAGCCAATTTTTAAACAAAAACGTCTTAGTCGTTTTAATAATCCTATATACATTTACAAATTTAGGACAATGAAAAAACAATATTCTGGATTATCGCCAGAAGAAGCCTTTAGCAAAATGGGCAAGCCTTCCCTAGCCGTTAAGTATCGCGAAAATGGAGATTATCTTGCCAATGACCCAAGAGTAACTACTATTGGTAGTTTTTTACGTAAAACTAGCTTAGATGAGCTCCCTCAGTTATTAAACGTCCTGAGGGGCGATATTAGCCTTGTGGGGCCACGTGCACTTGTGCCGCAAGAGCTAAAAAATTATCCTTACAAAAACTTATTGTTAAGTGTTAAATCAGGCCTGACTGGCCTTGCTCAAATATCCGGAAGACGAGATATAGGCTTTGATGAGCGCAGGTCTTTAGATCTTTACTACGTTCAAAACTGGAGTTTTTGGTTAGATATTAAAATTATTTTTAGAACAGCAATAGATGTATTTAGAGGACGTGGTGCAAAATAAAAAGATCGTCATAGTGCATGATTGGCTTTATGGCGGTGGGGCTGAAAAGGTTGTCTTAGCGCTACATGAACTTTATCCAGAAGCTCCTATCTATACATCATTCTGCACAAATGAGTGGCGTGATAAGTTAGATCATAAAGTGATTACTGGTTATTTAAATAAATGGCCATTTACAAAACTACGAAAATTTATTCCCTTTCTTAGAGTGTCGTGGTTTAAAAGTTTAGATCTTACAGATTTTGATATTGTCATAATAAGCAGTGGCAACGGAGAAGCAATTTGTGTAAATAAATTTAAAAAAGATGCTCTTACCATTTGTTATTGCCACTCTCCTACCCATTTTTACTGGGATAAGTATAACGAATATATGAATAATCCTGGTTTTGGAGCATTAAATTGGCTGGCTCGTATCGGACTAAAAACACTTGTTAAACCTCTTCGCAATATAGACTATAAGGCTGCTCAAAATCCTAAATATTTTATTGCTAATAGTAGCTTTATAAAACAAAAAATTAAGCAGTACTATGGTCGTGATTCGATTGTTATACATCCGCCCGTTGATGTTAGTAGATTTATTAATGCTGCAGGTAAATATCCTAAGTTTGGCTACGTTGTCACCGGAAGGCAGGTACCCTATAAACGACTAGACTTGTGTATTGCGGCATTTAACGAGCTGCATATGCCACTAACCGTTATAGGAAACGGACCAGAGCATCATAAACTTGTAAAACTCGCTAGTAAATCAATTACTTTTGTTACAGATGCTACAGATTATCAGTTACCAAAATATCTAGCTTCTGCCGAAGCCTATATTTTTTGTAGCAAGGAAGATTTTGGTATTGCACCAGTGGAAGCTTTAGCAGCTGGTACACCAGTAATTGCCTATAAGTCTGGCGGGGCACTAGATTACGTGACTCCTAAAACAGGAATATTTTTCGACAATCAATCGTTAGAATCTATCGTTAGTGCTGTTAAAGAATCTCAAAAAAGCCATTTTGTACAACATGATCTCACAGCCAAAGCTCAAGAATTTTCTACAGAAGAATTTAAAAATAAAATTATGAAATATATAGAAGCAAAATTATGAAATCAATTTTAGTGACAGGTGGCGCGGGATATATTGGCAGCCATACTGCCGTAGAACTATTAAATAGCAATCATGAAGTTGTAATCGTTGACAATTTTGTTAACAGTAATCCAGAGGCACTCAATAGGATTAAAAAAATTTCAAACAAAGATTTTAAATTTTACGAGCTAGATGTTTGCGATAAGCAAGCCTTAAGCGAAATTTTTAGCCAAAATAAGATTGATGCCGTGATACATTTTGCTGGTTTAAAGGCAGTTGGGGAGTCCGTAGAAACCCCTATTAGGTACTATCAAAATAACCTAATATCCACCCTGGCTTTGCTGCAATGCATGGATGAGCACTCTGTGAAGCAATTGGTTTTTAGCTCATCGGCCACAGTTTATGGCAACCCAAAGAGCGTTCCAATCAAAGAAACTGATCCAATTGGAGACGCATTAACAAATCCTTACGGGAAAACTAAATACATGATAGAAGAAATTTTAATGGATCTGAATAATACTAATAACAATTGGCAACTCACGAGCCTTAGGTATTTTAATCCAGCAGGTGCCCATGAATCGGGGCTAATTGGCGAAGATCCAAATGACATTCCTAATAATCTAATGCCATATATTTCTCAGGTAGCAGTGGGAAAGCTCAAAGAATTATCCATATTCGGCAATGACTATCCCACTAAAGACGGCACTGGAGTTCGTGATTATATACATGTAGTTGATCTTGCCAAAGCACATGTCTCAGCTATTGATAAACCCGCAAAAACCAATGAGTATCGAGCAATAAATATTGGTACAGGCAGGGGTACTAGCGTGTTAGAACTCGTAAATGCTTTCCAAGAAACAAATCAAGTCAATATTCCATATAAAATATCACCAAGAAGACTAGGCGATGTCGCAATTTGTTATGCCGATACGAGTCTTGCAAACAAAGAAATTAACTGGCAGGCAGAAAAGTCTATAAATGATATGTGTCAGGATTCCTGGGCTTGGCAATCAAAAAATCCTAATGGCTATAGTTCTTAAATAAACTTTTCTATTTTTGGATTTTTTTGGCTATTTCACCAACTTTTTGGCTCAAATCTTTGCGAGCTACCAATATTCCGTCTGGAGTATTAACAATAACTACATTATCTAGGCCTATAACAGCAATTGGCTTGTTTTCTTCGTTACGAATATAGGCATTTTCTAGCTCTAAAATATGTATATTATCTCCATGAATGTAGTTACCAATTTCATCAGATTCATTTGCTTCATGCAAGTCTTTAAAACTACCAACATCCATCCAGTCGAAGCTTGCGGGTACCACAAGTAAATTTTTAGATTTTTCTATTAAGGCATAGTCAATTGAATCATTTTCAAAACTGGCATACGTTTTAGCATACTCTTTTGAATCTGATGAAAGCTTTACAAGCTTTTCATATCTCGTAAGCAAATCGGGAGCACTTGTCTTCATTTCTTTCAAAAAAGTATTTAATGATCCTACAAAATATCCACAATTCCATAAATAACGACCACTAGCCATGTATTGCTTAGCAGTCACAAAGTCTGGTTTTTCTTTAAAACTTTCTACTTTATGTACACTGCCAAAGCCATCAACATCTCCGTCTCTTTCAATATAACCAAAGCCAGTTGCTGGATATGATGGTTCAATGCCCACAAGAACGATTTCTTTTTTGTTGGCAGAAACTTCTGCAGCTAAATTAAAAGATTGAGCAAAACCATCAATATCACGTATATGA
>CAZTUU010000028.1:7699-9589 GCA_964616505.1 uncultured Candidatus Saccharibacteria bacterium | reverse complement strand
CCAAAACTGGCAAAATAATGCACCAGATGGTTGCCGTAATACCCTAACTATTAACGGAGCAGTTAGTGCTAAGAATATTAAGTTCCAAAGAAGCGTAGGCACTAGGCTAATGGCAGGTGTAGATGAAGATAGTGGATCAGCGGGCAAGGTCAATATTGAGTCCAGAGGTGGAGATAATAATTCTACTGCTGCAGAAGTAATTAATTACCCGGCTTATCTTAACTTTTCTTCGCTAGATTTAGACGATACAAGTGATAATAGTTATCAAGCGATATTTAACGTACCGCCATATCTATAATTTCTTTCTTCTACTAAAGCCTGTGCTAAACTATTAACATAAATGGTTTACTGCTAACATGTCCAATAAACAAAATCTTAAAGACGTTAATACAAAACTATCCATAGACAAAAAGGATGTGGTAGTTGTTAGTGTTTGGGGTTGGCCAAAAAGAGCACTTAAGAGACTTACCATTCAATTTAGGCATCACAAAATAGGAATTATTTTGGGTATAATTTTGTTTGTTTTAATTGGCTCAATTTTAATACTTGGAATTATATTAGTACAAAAATATAATTCAAATAATAAGAATGTCAGTGGCGATTCTTTATATCTACAGCAAAAAGCAAGCTATGAAAAGGAACTTAAGAATGCTAAAACAAAGGATGAAAAAACTAAAGTATTAGAAAAGCTTACATTGCTTGAAAGTACTAATGGTGATTATATAAGCGCTCAAAAATATGCGGCTAAATCTGTAAAAGATGCCCCTAGCGCAGATACATATTCAGACCTCGCTTTTACCGCAAGTCAAAACAAGGATTATAAGTTAGCTGCATATGCGTATGGTATGGCGGCAGAATTAAGTCCTAAAACTGATAACCCTGATGAAAATTCACCGTATAATAATTATATGATGCAAAAAACACAAATGGAAAACATGCAATGAATCAACAGATATTAAGAAGCAAATTTTTACTATTTATCGTATTTTTTATTATTGTTTTGATGTTTGTGGCAATCACAAACTCGGCATCTGCAGCTAAAGGTAAAGGTTATTTTTCAGGCAAAGATGCATGTACAACTAACTACAAGGGAGACAAGACGTGTGATGGTAGCCCAAGCATGAGTAAAAATGATGTTTTGAGTGGCAGACCATCTGCAATTCCTAGTAGTGCACAAAATAAAAAGGACAAATTTATTGTCCATATTAAAGACAAGTTAAAAGACGGCGACAGAAGAGACAAAGATGGTGCGGCATTTATAATAAATACAATGGTAAATGCGGGTACACCGGGCAATCCGGGTAAAAAACAAAGGCCGGGAGCAGATATGATCGCTGAGTGGGAAGCTAGGATTAATAATCCAGATATTACAATGAGCGTTGTGAGTGGTGATCCTAACAAACGAGGTGATGGCAAAGTTTCTTTTTATGACCCAAACATAAATGATGATTTTTTTGCCAGTTATAAGACAGGTAGCACGTCTTTACTACTATTTAAAAGTAAAGGTACAGTTGTATATGTTTTAGAAATACCATGTGCAAATCCTGTGGGAGGTTTACCTGGTTTACCGGCTTCACAGCCACAATGGTCTATCACTGCCGATACAACTGTTAATGGTGCGAAAGACATAAAAGTACGTTTTGGCACAACTGTAAATTTTAGTAGTTATATCTACAATCAGGGCCCTGATGGCTTAGATAGGAATGTTAATGGAGACATGTGGTTATATAAACCAGGACAACCGGGTTTTTGGGCAGATGGTACTAGCTTAGATTTATGGCCTGGATATGCTCCGGGCTCTCAATATGCAAGAACTAGGAACGTGTCGTTTACTCCAAATGATACTGATAAGAGATGCGGCAATGTATGGACGGATGTGCAAGCATGGAA
>CAZTUU010000028.1:0-7689 GCA_964616505.1 uncultured Candidatus Saccharibacteria bacterium | reverse complement strand
CGGTGGTGGAGTGAGGCATGTGTAACTGGAGTACCCCCTCCTGATCCTGCAACTATTAGTCCCATATCTACCCCATCCGGTAATTACGAAAAAGGCGGGCCATCGCAAACATTTACTGTGGGTGTGAATATTGCAAAACAACCATGTGATGAATTAAATTTACCAGGTTCACGAAATCAGCCGATTGGAACAGTCAATTATAGAAGCACCTCAAATCTAGGAGGCCCAACAATAAATGGCTCTGTGCAATTACTAAATTGTGGAGATCCAATTTCACCAACCCTGTCAGTTAATAGTGTAGATAGTACAGTCTTAGACCAGCAGCTACCCAGTGTATCAGAAACTAGAACGACTGAAATTACTAGTGCCCCTGGGGGAACTGTAATTGCTAGTAATCCAAAAAGCTCATCTGTTACCGTCTACGAAGTCCCATACGCTCGCTTTTACGGCCAAGATATTTATGCAACCGGTGAAGGTGCCACACCTAATGGAACCATCTTCTTTAATACAAATACAGCAGGATCTGCCGGATCAGCATCTCAATATGCTGCAATAGCTAAAAACTTGATTAGTGGTGCTGCTAATGGCATTAAAATCAATACGGCTGCTTTTAGGGGTAGTTCACCAAGTCCTAATGACGGCCTTAAGGCACAATGGACTTCAGCACCTAATGCTTCTGACATATACACTAAAGTTAAAAATAACCTAAAGATTAATAGTACGCCAGGGAGCCAAACTAATGTGATCACTAGCATACCAGTGGGCGGAGTTACTATAGCTAAAGACGATAATATTTATATAGATAAAAATATAACTGAAGGTACGCAAGATAAAATTGCTTTATTTGTTGCTGGTAGAGATATCTATATTGCTCCAGACGTCACCAGGATAGATGCAGTTTTAATTGCTAAGGGTACTGTGTATACCTGTGCCACTTCTGATAGCTTACCTTCAAGAGGGAATTGCCAAAACTGGCAAAATAATGCACCAGATGGTTGCCGTAATACCCTAACTATTAACGGAGCAGTTAGTGCTAAGAATATTAAGTTCCAAAGAAGCGTAGGCACTAGGCTAATGGCAGGTGTAGATGAAGATAGTGGATCAGCGGGCAAGGTCAATATTGAGTCCAGAGGTGGAGATAATAATTCTACTGCTGCAGAAGTAATTAATTACCCGGCTTATTTAAATTTTTCTTCGCTAAACTTAAAAGACACAAGCACAAATAGTGTTAACGCTATATTTAACGCACCACCTTTGTTGTAAAAATTTATAAATTAAAGATTTACACGTAAACGCTTATGCTATACAATCATAGACATGGGTGTCCTAAATGGCGTCTCGGACTTTTTTGGATTAGATATTGGTACATCCGCTATACGCGTTGTGCAACTACATGGCAAAGGGCCAGTTAAAGCACTTGTAAAGTATGGTTTAGTTCCGGTAGATCCAAATGTAGTCCTTAGCGACGCAAAAGTAGATCAACAAAAAGTAGCAGCAATAATAAAACAACTGGTGGATCAGGTTAAAGTGACCACCAAAAATGTGGCTGTTGGTTTGCCATCTCAAAGAGTTTTTACCACAGTAGTAGATATTGATCGTCTTAACAAAGCCGAATTAGAAAAAACTATCAAATATCAGGCAGATACGCTTATCCCTACTCCTATTTTAGACAGTAAAGTAGACTGGGCATATATAGGTGATTCTCCAAAAGATTCCTCTAAGGTAGAAATATTATTGTCTAGTGTAACTAGCAAGTTTGTAGAAGAGCGACTAGACATATTAGAAGGTATTGGGTTAAATGTCATAGCTTTTGAGCCAGATACGCTAGCCTTATCTCGATCTATGTATCCAAGTACTTCTACGACTGCAGCACTTATAGTAGATATGGGTCTTCGTACGTCAGATTTAGTTGTTACAACTCCATCTGGTCCACGCTTAATGAGATCTATACCAACAGGATCATCTAGTATATTAAAATCGGCTGTTCAAAACTTAAATATAGATGACCAACAGGCAGAACAATTTGTAAATAAATTTGGCTTAAATAAAGAGAAGCTAGAAGGCCAAATATACAATGCCATTATTGGCACGGTAGATGTACTAGTTAGTGACATAGAAAAATCAATTAAGTTTTATAATGCACGTTATTCTAGCTCCCCGATCGATCGCATTATCGTAACCGGTGCAGCATCTACTCTGCCAGAATTTCCTCTGTATTTGGCCAATAAATTTGGTATAAATGTAGAAATTTGCAATGCTTGGTGCAATGTTTCTTATCCTTCTGCAATCCAAAACGAACTAATGGCTGTATCAAACCATTTTGGGGTGGCAGCTGGGTTAGCAGAGAGGTCGGCATGATTCAGATTAACTTGCTGCCAGATGTAAAGCTACAATATATAAAAGCTAAGCGTCTTAAGCACACGGTAATTGCTATATCTATACTTGCTTCTATAGTTGCCTTAGCAGTAGTTATTCTATTTTGCTTTATAGTTTTTGGTGCTCAAGCTCTACGCTTAAGTAGCTTAAATAATGACATCAAAAGCAACACAACAACCCTACAAAATATTGATGGATTAGACAAAATATTAACTATTCAGAACCAGTTAAAGCAGGTGGGCGAATTACATAATAATAAACCGGTAGCTAGCCGTCTGTATACATTTTTGCCCCAGCTAACGCCAGCTGATGTACAAATATCTAATGTAGACTTAAAGTTTGAAGATAATAGCTTAGTGATAACTGGTACGGCAAAAGGTTTAGAACAAGTTAATAAGTATGTAGATACTTTAAAATATACAAAATACACCACCAATCAATCACAAGATCAAAAACAAGCATTTAGTAATGTAGTTTTATCTAGCTTTGGCCGTAGCGATAAAGAAGCTACGTATACAATTACGACTAATTTTGACCCAGAGCTATTTAGTAATGACTATACCGAAGTAAAATTAGCCATCCCTAACGTAACTACGACACGACTACAACCATTATTTAATGAGCAAAAAAAATAGGATATTACGATGCCACAAAAGATAGAAAAATCACAAACATCGATAAAACACTTACAGATAGATAAGGCAAATATGCAGGTGGTTATTGCTGTATCTGTAGCGGTTGCTATAGTAGTCTTTTCTGCAGTAGCTACTACCTATTTGTTCAAGAAGATGAGTTATCAAAATAAGGTTATTAGTTTGCGATCTAAGGCTAATAAGCAATTGGAAGCCAACATTACGGCTACTAAAGAACTTGTGCAAGCATATAACGGTTTTGACGGCGCTTCTGAATCCGTTATAGGTAATAGTGACAAAAACTCCACAGTTATACTGAACGCACTACCAAGTAAATATGATTTTCCGGCACTCGCTACCAGCCTAGAGGCACTAATTGCTAATAGTGGATCTAAAATTACTAGTATTACTGGTACGGATGATGCAGCTAATGCAGAGCAAAATAGTCTTGCTCCAAAGCCCATAGAGATCCCTTTTGAGATTTCTGCATCTGGTAATTTTGCTTCATCTCAAAAATTAGTAACCGATCTCGAGCGTTCTATCAGGCCATTTCAAATACTTGGATTAGTATTGGCCGGCAAAGATTCTGAGCTTACTACCACCATAAAGGCAAAGACTTATTATCAGCCAGAGACAAAATTGGGTATAAAAGATGAGATAGTACCAAATGGATCGGGCACTGCTGTACCAAAACCATCTACTATTTCTGGCGGTAGTTCGACAAATAATACATCAGGAGCTACAAAATGAAACAAAAAGATATAGCTATTATTATAGTCGTAGCAGGTGTAGCCGCAATAATAAGCTTTGTGTTGGCTAATTATTTATTTGGTGGCAAAAACTCTGCTAACTTAAAATCTCCTACCGTAGATGTTATTAGTGCTGAATTTATATTGCCACCAACGCAGTTTTTTAATAAAAACTCTCTTGATCCAACAAAAAATATTACCATTGGAGACAGCTCTAATACATCACCGTTCAACAAACAATAACCAAGGAGTAAACTAGTATGAGCGTATTGCTAGCAGATACTCAAAAACAAGTACAAGATCTATTGGTAAGAAATGGTTTACTTACTCAAGAAGAGCTTGATAATTTACGCGATAAAGCACAGCAAGATAACGAGCCATTATTTAGTTTGCTCGTTAATGAAGGCCATATTTCTAACGAAGAGTTGACTAAACTTATTGCTCAGGCCACTAATGTGCCATACGTAAACCTTGTCGACGCTAAAGTTAATCCAAAAGTTCTTGGTTTGTTGCCTCAAGATATTGCAGAAAGATACATGGCCGTGCCTCTTGGCGAAATGCAAAATAGGCTAGTTGTGGCTATGTTAGACGCCGACAATGTGCAGGCCGTAGATTTTTTGGCCAATCGTATTGGCAGGCCACTAAAGGTGTTTTTGGCCAGCGAAGAAGGCATCACTAATGTTATTAATCAATACAAAATAGATATTGATAAAGATGTTTCCTCGGAGCTAGAAAGACATGACGAAGGCTCCGGAAAAGAAGATAAAACCAATACCAAAGAAAAAAATATTCAAACTATTGTTCAGGATTCGCCAATTAGCAAGGCATTATCTGCCATATTGGAATATGCTGCAAAAAATAGAGCAAGTGATATTCATGTAGAACCCATGGAAAAAGAACTTAAAATACGATGTCGTATAGATGGAATCTTGCAAGAATTAATGAAACTTCCAAAAAGCACCGAAGCGCCACTAGTATCTCGTATTAAAATTTTATCTAACCTAAAGATAGACGAACATCGTATTCCACAGGATGGTCAATTTACAGTTATGGTAGATAATAAGGCGATTGACCTACGTATAGCAATATCACCAGTGGTTTGGGGCGAGCAAGTAGTCATTCGTTTGCTAGATAAAACAGGTACGAGCTTAAAGCTAGAAGACATGGGCTATAAGGGTAGAGCCTTGCGTACAATACGTGAAGGCATTAAAAATTCTAATGGAATGATTTTAACTTCTGGACCAACAGGCTCTGGCAAATCTACTAGTTTGTATGCTTTGATACAAGAGATAAAAAGCGATGAAATTAATATTGTTACCCTAGAAGACCCTGTTGAATATAAGATGGATGGCATAAATCAAATTCAGGTTAATAGCGATGTTGGGCTTACTTTTGCTAGTGGGCTTAGATCTATTTTACGTCAAGATCCAGATGTTGTTATGGTTGGTGAGATTCGTGATGCCGAGACAGCTCAATTGGCCGTGCAGGCAGCATTAACGGGGCACCTAGTGTTATCTACTCTGCACACTAATAGCGCTGCTGGTATTTTGCCCAGGTTGTTAGATATGGGAATAGAACCATTTTTGATAGCAAGTACTGTACGTACAGTTATTGGACAAAGGCTAGTACGTAAGATAGCAAACCCAGAATCATATGAGTCTACAAAGCCAGAAACAGTAGCGATTCAGACGACACTAGGCGATTTACTGCCTAAAAAAGATGCTGACAAAAAAGATGTATGTGAGGATTTGGGATATTCGGACTTGCCACTTACGGGGCAAAATGCTTATACTTTATATAAGGGTAAAGAAACACCTTCTAATCCATCTGGCTATAAGGGTAGAATGGGTTTGTACGAGGTATTTAGTGTTACCGAGGAGATACAAGATTTAATTATAAAAAGGGCAACTAGTGCCGAAATTCAAGAAATGGCTACTAAGCAAGGTATGATAACCATGCGGCAAGACGGATATTTAAAGGCTCTAGATTCAAAAACATCATTAGCCGAAGTCAATAGAGTAGCTGCTGCCGATAACGCGTAAATTAATAAGGGTGGGAATAACAAATATGCAAGCACAACCAAGGATAGAAACACTACTAGAGGAAGTCTTAAAGAAAAAGGCCAGTGACTTGCATCTACAGGTTGGTTTGCCTCCATATTTGCGTATAGACGGTGCATTAAAGCCAGTTAGTGGAACAGATGTTTTGACAGAAGAATCCGTAGAAAGCTTAATTTTTGCAATTTTAGACGAAGACCAAAAACAGATTTTACTAAAAGATAAAGAATTTGATTTTAGCTTTGCCTTTGGTGATTTGGGTCGTTTTAGGGTAAACGCATTTCATGAACGTGGCAATCTTGCTGCGGCTTTGCGTTTGATACCTAACGAAATTTTAACTATAGAACAGCTTGGTTTACCGCAGATTGTTAATAAATTTGCAGATTACCCGCGTGGTTTAGTATTAGTTACTGGCCCAACAGGTTCTGGTAAATCTACAACGCTAGCCGCACTTGTACACAAAATTAACCACGAGCGGTCAGATCATATAATTACCATAGAAGACCCAATTGAGTTTACTCATAAAAGCGCCAAGAGTGTGATAGTGCAGCGTGAAGTTCATTATGATACTTTTAGTTTTTCGGCAGCACTACGTAGTAGCCTAAGAGAAGACCCAGACGTAGTTTTAATTGGAGAGATGCGAGATCTAGAAACTATAGCTGCAGCTATTACTATCGCAGAGACGGGTCACTTGGTTTTTGCGACCCTACACACCAACAGTGCCGCCCAGAGTATAGACCGTATGATCGACGTTTTTCCACCGCATCAGCAACCGCAAATTCGGGCTCAGCTATCTAATATTTTGGTAGCAATTTGCTCGCAACGTCTAGTACCAACTATTGGTGGTGGTCGTGTGGCCGCCGCCGAAATTTTGGTGGCAACTCCGGCTGTTCGTAATATTATTCGCGAGGGTAAAAGCCATCAGCTTGATGCTGTTATCCAAACCGGTGGAGAATACGGAATGCAAAGTATGGACAAAACATTAGTTAACTTAGTTCATGCAGGTACAATAACTTACGACAATGCTCGTGATGTAGCCGTAGATATAGAAGAACTAGATAGGTTAATGCGAGGCTAAAAATGCTAACTTTTAATTATGAAGCACGAAACACGGCAACTGGCCAAAAGGTAAAATCTACTGTTCAGGCAGATAACGAACGTGCTGCAGCACGCTTAATTCAAGAGCAAGGCCTATCTGTACTAACCATTAAAGTACAAGCAGATAATTCTAAGGGCTTATTTAATAGAGTTAAAACAAAAGATAAAATTTTATTTGCACGGCAGCTATCTACACTTATTAATGCTGGCTTGCCGTTAATGCAAAGTTTGCGTATGGTGCAAAAGCAGACTACCTCTAAGCCCCTAAAGGTAGTTATTAACGAGGTTATTGTAGACGTAGAGGCCGGTAAATCGTTTGGTGATGCTCTAAAAAAACACCCAAGGGTTTTTAATACAATATTCACCAGTCTAGTAGCAGCGGGCGAGGCATCGGGTACGCTTGATGCTACACTAGAGCGCTTAGCCAACCAACAAGAAAAAGATGCCGAAATCGTAGCTAAAGTACGTGGAGCTATGATTTATCCATTAATTGTTATTTTGGTAATGCTTGCAGTTGTAACTTTTATGATTGTAAGTGTTTTGCCACAGGTAAAAGTTTTGTACAACGGTATACCTGGGGCAAGCTTACCGTTTCTTACTGTTGCACTACTTACAGTATCAGACTTTATTATAAAATTTTGGTGGCTTATATTGATTGTTTTAGCCGTGGCCGCTGTATTTACTACTCGCTGGGCACGTACTATTGCCGGTAAAAGATTTTTTGATAAAGCCAAGATGCGTATGCCGCCATTTGGCCCTTTGTTTATGAAGGTATAT
>CAZTUU010000027.1:8437-9608 GCA_964616505.1 uncultured Candidatus Saccharibacteria bacterium | reverse complement strand
CACTACGTCCATCATATAGTTGCTGCTTGCCATCTTCTGGATACCCAGCTTCTTTAAGTAAGCTCTGGATTTTATCTATCGAAACACCATCAAAAGGTGGCGTAGCTACTTTAATCCCTAAAGCCTGAGCAGCTAATCCAAGATGAGACTCAAATAGCTGGCCCATATTACGACGAGATGTAACACCTAACGGGTTAAGAACTATATCCATCGGTGTGCCATCTTCTGTAAATGGCATATCTTCTTCTGGTAAAATTCTAGCAATAACACCTTTGTTTCCATGTCGTCCTGCTAGTTTATCGCCAACTGCAACCTTACGCATTTGAGCTACAAATACCTGAATTTGCATAATAACACCAGCTTTTAGCTCATGACCATTAGCTCGGCTAAATATTTTAACACCAACAACTTTACCATGCTTACCGTTGCTCATACGCTGAGAAGTATCACGTACTTCTTTAGCTTTTTCACCAAAGATAGCACGCAGTAAACGCTCTTCGCTACTTAGTTCTTGCTCACCTTTAGGCGTAATTTTTCCCACTAATATATCACCAGGACGAACCTCAGCACCAATACGTACAATTCCGTCTTCATCAAGATGACGCAGAGCCTCTTCAGATACATTTGGTATATCACTAGTTACAATTTCTGGACCTAACTTAGTTTCACGTACTTCTGTCATGTAATCAACAATATGAACGCTCGTAAAGGCATCCTCTTTTACAAGTCGATTACTTATGACGATAGCGTCCTCAAAGTTGTATCCGCCCCAAGGCATAAATGCAACAAGAACATCTTTACCAAGTGCAAGCTCGCCACCTTGCACACTCATACCTTCTATTAATACATCACCCTCTTTAATCTTATCGCCCGTACTAACTACAACTTTCTGGTTGATAGAAGAACCCTCGTTGCTTCTTTGGAAGTGCAAGGGGTTGTAAGTTTTCTTAGTTTTTCCGTAATCTATGACCACTTCACTACCAGTTGCTTTTACAACTGTACCGTCTGCTTCAGCTAAAATAATCTGACCCGTATTGCGAGCCGCAGTAGCCTCAATTCCAGTACCAACAATTGGAGCCTCAGGGCTGATAAGTGGAACAGCCTGTCGCTGCTGGTTGCTACCGATCAAGCTACGTAACACATAGTTTTTCTCGATAAACGGCACAAGTGC
>CAZTUU010000027.1:909-8427 GCA_964616505.1 uncultured Candidatus Saccharibacteria bacterium | reverse complement strand
GTGCAGCCGATGATCCAACAATTTGTTTACGTGCAGCATCCATATGAGTAATCTCGTTTGCATCGACTTCTCCAGCAACCAATCTATTTCTAGCAGAAACACGCGGTTCTACAAAATAGCCATTTTCATCAATCTCGTTACCTGCTCCAGCAATAACCGCCCCTTCTTCACCGCTAGCATCTAGGTAAATTATTTCGGTGGTAGTCTTAGCTTTTACGGGCCAGGTAATTTTAGATTTAACTTCAGCTAGTTTTTTAGCATCAGCTTCTGAAATTTTTGCACCTTTTTTAACAAGAGTTTTACCTTTTTCATCTTCTAAATCTATGGCTGCAATGTGACCAGCAGCATCTTTTGCTGTAGCTGCGTTGATTACCTTGCGGTATGGGGTCTCTAGAAACCCATATTCGTTGATACGTGCATAGCTAGCCATGTTAAGTACTAGCCCAATATTGGCACCCTCGGGTGTTTCTACTGCACAAATACGCCCATAATGAGTAGCATGAGCATCACGTACCTCAAAACCAGCACGCTCACGGCTTAATCCACCAGGTCCCATAGAGCTTAATCGTCGCTTATGGGCTAACTCACTAAGTGGGTTAATTTGATCCATAAACTGGCTAAGCTGAGAGCTGGCAAAAAACTCACGAACTGCTGCAACTACTGGACGAGCGTTAATCAGTTGCGCAGGTGTAACAGTTTCGATTTCACACATAGACATACGGTCTTGTGCATTTCTTACCATTCTTAGCAATCCAATCCTAAATTGTCTTTGTACTAATTCACCAACCAATTTAACACGACGATTAGATAAGCTATCAATGTCATCGGCAGGCTCTTGGGTATTATTAAAACGAATAATCTCGCTAATTATTGCTATAAGGTCTTCTAAGCGCATAACACGATTTTCTATCGTATTTGGTACATCAAGGTCTAGACGCTTGTTTAGTTTGTAGCGACCTACTCGACTAAAATCGAATCGCTTGTAGTTGTAAAACATGTTCTCAATTAAACTACGAGCATTGTCTACGGTGGCTAAATCACCAGGTCTAAGACGACGATAAACCTCAATAAGTGCTTCGTTAGTTCCCTTTGATGGATCTTTCTCTAATGTAGCATCTATATAATTTATCTTTCCAGAATCAACATGCTTAAAAGCCTCTTTTATAGAAGTCTCACTCATACCTAGTGCTTTAAGCAATGTAGTAATTGCAATTTTACGTCGACGATCGATCTTTACATACATCGCACCGCTGGCAGCAGTCTCAAATTCAAGCCAAGCACCACGATTAGGAATAACCTTAGCTCCATATAACTTTTTACCACCATGTACATCACTAGTAAAAAATACACCTGGGCTTCGAATAAGCTGACTAACAACTACACGTTCTGCACCATTTATGACAAAGGTGCCCCTATCTGTCATCCATGGATAATCGCCAAGATATATTTCTTGCTCTTTAACTTCACCTGTAATCTTATTAATAAGCTCAATAGTAGCTTTTAGCGGTGCATCATAACTAACATTATTCTCACGCGCTTCTGCTTCTGTATTTTTAGGGTCTTCAAAATGGTAACCTTTAAAATTTATTGTTAATTTTGTACCACTATAATCATCAATAGGGCTTACTTCTGCAAGTAACTCACCCAGTCCCTCTTCTACAAACCAGTTAAAACTTTTGTTTTGATGGTCTATCAAATTTGGTAATGATATATCCTTATTTTTTGTGTAATATACACGCTCTTGGGGCGTAGTTTGCTTGAGTGCTGTTTTAGCCATAAAAAAGCAGACTCCTTCATAGTTGTTAGATTGTTATAGGTTAATTTGATTGAGTTTTGCGCGCGAAGCTCAACTAAGTGGGAGTTTTTTCTACTAAAATTTTGGTAACTATAGCAGTAGCCCTACTTACACTACTTCTTAGTATGTGATTGTGAAGCAAAATATATCAAATGTCAATTGAAATTTCTAGTATAGCCAACAAACGCAACAAGCATATCTTAGTTTTAATTACTTGATGCAGCTATAAATAATTTATTAGCGTTTAGTTATCACCTGATCTACAAGACCATATGATTTAGCTTCTGGGGCTGTCATCCAAAAATCACGTTCTACGTCTTTTTCTATTTTTGACAGTTTTTGGCCAGTATTGGCTGCTAATATCTCGTTTAATTGCTTCTTGATACGCAAACCTTCTTTTAGGTCAATTTCCATATCAGTTACCTTACCGCGCGTTCCACTACTTGGCTGATGAATCATAACTGTTGCATGCGGCAATATGGATCTTTTGCCTTTTGCGCCACTACTAAGCAAAAATGCTCCCATGCTAGCTTGGACGCCGACTCCAACTGTCTGTACGTCGCATTTGACATATTGCATTGTGTCGTAAATGGCCATACCATCATAAACGCTTCCACCTGGACTATTTATATATAAAATAATATCTTTTTTGGCATCCTCAGCCTCTAGGAATAACATTTGCGCAACTACTAAATTGGCAGTATGTTCGTTTACGTCTTCACCCAAAAAAATAATTCGATCTTTTAATAATCGACTATATATATCATAGGCACGCTCTATACGACCATCGTTTTCTATAACTGTTGGTATTATCATACTTTTCATATCTACCATTGTATCACTATTTTAGCACTCGTCAATCTTGAGTGCTAAAATAGTCTTTTAGCAATTGGATAGCAATTGCTGGGTTTGTTATCTCATCATTAGCTCTGCTACCATGAGGACCAATATATACATCACAACCTCCCGCATATTCATAGTCTATAAATCCCAGCCGATGCTGGTCTTTATAGTATCCAATTATAATTCCTAACTCGCTATAAAGATGTGGGGTTTCTATCAAAAATACTTCGTCACCATTTTCTATCTGGCAAATTTTTTCTTTAGTATATTTATCAAAATCAGTATAGGCAATTTCTAGTTCTGCAAGAATACTACGGTCATCAATGATATCTGATCTCAGCTCATGCTCCACTTTATCTGTCCTTCTTTTATATAGCTACTTATTTGAATAAGTCTATCACTCAGTCCAAAAAATCAATCTATTTAGTGGCATAGCTAGTAAGCTTGTGAATTGTTTTTTCGGTTAGCAATCTGTTAGCAATTTCACTTTTTGCGCCTGGTTTATCGAGTTCTTTTAGCATATCTTCATTAGCCTGATATTGGCCCTTCATAAGCTGTAAACGAATTTCTAGCTCATCTGGAGAAACAACAATATTCTCTGCCTCTGCTATTTCTGCTAAAACTAAACCAGCCTTTATTCTTTCTTCTGCTGTTGGTTTTAGTTCTTTATCCCTAAATTGTTCCTCAGTTTGATTTGTCTCTTTTAGATATTCGGCGATAGTTTGACCACGATATGATAGGTTTTGCTTAAATTCGTTCTCTAGTACTTCTACTTGCTCTAATAATAGTGCTTCCGGAATTTTTACTTTAGTTTTAGCTACTATCTCTTTTATCAATGCATCTTCAAACTCACGATTTGCCTGGTTTTCTTTTTCTAATGTTAATTGTTTTTTAACATCATCCTTTAGCTCGGCAACTGTCTTAAATGGACCAATTTTTGCCGCAAAAGCATCATTTATTTCTTCTGCGGTTGATTCTTCTACCTTTTTAATATTAACTTTAAAGCTAACTTTTTTATTCTGTAGTGCCGCCACGCCGTAATCCTTGGGAAAAGTAATAGTAAAAGATTTTTTTTCACCCTTTTTAAGTCCAATTACATTATCCTCAAAGCCTGGAATAAATGTATTACTACCCAGTGCTAACGGATAGTCCTCTCCCTTGGCACCTTTAACTGGCTCACCCTTATCATCTGTACCCTCGAAATCTATCCAAGCTTTATCACCATTTTTAGATTTTCGATCTACTTCTGTAAAAGTTGCTTGCTGTTGCTTCAAGCGCTCTAAAACTTCATCTATATCTTTAGCTGTGACTTTGTGTACCTGTTTTTTAACTGTAGTTCTTTTATAATCCGGCAAAGTTATTTTGCCAATAACCTCAACCTCAGCTGTAAATTCTAAACTTGTATAAGGCACAAACTTAACTAACTCTACTTTGGGTCGGCTTACAACCCGTAGAGCCTCTTGGGAAATTGCCTGAGAATATAGATAATTTATGGCCGCATCCAAAAACTCACTTTGCAGATAACTTGGTTCTAAGTTCTTTTCGACTAGACTAAGAGGAACTTTTCCCTCACGAAATCCAGCTACCTTAACCTTAGGAGCCAATTTTTGCAAAACAGCTTGCTTAACTGTGCCGAGGTCTGTATCGAAGGCCGTGATTGTTAACTTAATATTGCTGTCGTTTGTGGATTGAGTATTTACTTGCATATGGTAGTTATTTTTACCATACAATTGCCCACATTAACAGTGCAATTATTAGATTATCGCACTAAATTAGCTGGACTTTTAGTCTACTGAGTGATTTGCGCAGTGTATCTCTGAGCAATTTAACAGAGAGCTGCCTATCCCGGTGTCCGTTATCTAGCTTATGTGTAGCAATGCTATTGTCTCCGGCTAAAAAAATATAGCCATTATCTTGTAGCCATTCCATTGACTTTGACATATCTATTTCTGACGGAAATGGATCTCTATTAGAATGTGCTGGTCCGTATAACATAAAATCATGAACAATGGTGTCTAGGTCAACAAACTGAGTGTTATCTTCACTTTCATGCGCATAACAGTCCTTGAGTATAAACTGCACTATATCAGACCTAGGATTTGATGATAAATCTAAATAATTAGTACCATTTTGCCTCATAATGTGGCTCCCTTTCGTTTGCTACGTATAATATTTCCGACGGGAAACATCTGAACATTTTGTCATCTTTTGTTTTAGCTGAATGTTCAAATGAACCGTGGCTTATGTCACCACGCTGCCTCCTAAGCTGATCGGCTTTTTCATGTATTTGGTTCTTAATCTTATAAAGGTTGTTTGAATTTTTATTAGCTTTTTGATGAAATGGTGAATTCATATCTTCAGCTCCTTAAAATTATTTACTAAGCTACAAATAAGCCTAACTTTTAAACCTTATATCCTCCCAAATGTTAATAACTACTAATTTTATGTAAGCGAACTACATTTAACTAGGTAATACACGAATATAACTATAAAATTTTGGTACGACAAAATACCCTTATGGGCTAGCACATTAAGATGTATACAATTGAGTGGGTTCGCTATTGGCTCTAAACTATGCAAGCGACCATATACGCATTAGTTCTTCACGGCTTCGATTGTAAAAGAGCATTTATCAGTACTTTAATTATACTCCAGTTTGTCAACAACGTATATTTTCGTAAATGACTAACGTAGGCTAAATATATAATATCTTTTCCGCCGCCTATTAAATCATCGATGTTATCGATTTCTCTATGCTGGCATAAATCGATCAATAATCTCTTTAATATTTAATCGATCTTCTTGGCTAGTTTTGAGATCTTTAAGATTGTATAAGCCTTCATCTAGTTCTGCTTGACCAACAAATAAAACATACGGATAACCGGCTTTTACGGCAGATTTTATTTGTTTTTCCATTTTACGGCCTGAACTATCTACGGCAGTACGTAAACCTGCATCCCTTAGATCTTTTACTAATTGCTGTGCCGCAGCATATACATCACCAATTAAAATTACATCAATATCTACAGAAGTCTCCAATTTTGGCAAAAGCCCATGTACTTCTAAAAAATCTTGCAGTACGACATCACCCATACCAAAGCCAACCGTAGAGATTGGCTCAACACCAAATTGTCCTACCAAGCCATCGTAACGTCCACCGCCAAACATAGACCGATTATTTTGTGGATTGTTATCAAAAATCTCAAATACAATATCAGTATAATAGTCAAATCCACGCATCAGAGTAATATCAAAGCTAGCGTTTGTTATTTTTGACCTTGCCAACATTACTTCTAAGTCATGTAGCTCTTTAACAGATGGATGAGATTTAATGTCTCCTGGCAAATCATTGATATTTTTTGTACGTAGTATTTCACTTAATTGCTCTGCTTTTTTAGAATTAATTATTTCTTCTAACGCTTTACAAAAATCCGTTTTATCCATTTTGTGCATTCTGTCGATTAGCCTAATTGTTTGAGTGATTAGAGTATCTTCTAAATCTAGAATTTCACTTAGTACAAAGTTCACTAATTTTCGGCTATTTAGCCTAATAGAGTACATGTCCCTTTGGGCCCCAAATTTTTGCATGATGGTATCTGCTAACAAAATTAATTCATGTTCTGCCGCTGGTCCTGACACACCAAATAAATCTACATTAAGCTGCCAGTGCTCACGCAATCTACCACGCTGGGGCCTCTCGTATCGCCATAAATTGGGTATACTAAACCAGCGCGCTGGAAAAGGTATCTCCTGACGGCGTCCTGCGATCATTCTACTGACAGTCGGCGTCATTTCTGGACGCAAAGTTACCTGACGCCCGCCCCGATCTGTAAACGCATAGGTTTGCTCGTTAACTATCTCTTCGCTTGTTTTTGCCAGATAAAGCTCTAATGGCTCAATAATGGGGGCATTATACTGCTCATACCCAAAACTCTCTGCCACTTGCCGCCAAATAGTAAATATATAATCTTGTAAGCGTTTCTGCTCTGGGTAAAAGTCTCGCGTGCCTTTGTAAGGTTGAGTAGATATTGCCATGTTAAATGTATTATATCTTATAGGGATACAATATTTCTAATATAATGCTGATAAATTGTATTGACTACACTATGCTATCGGTGATTGAATATAACTATTAAAAGGAGATCAGTGTTATGGCAAAAAATCAAGTAGCTGATTTGGGTGCAAGCCCAGATAAGCAAGACTTTATGGCGGTATTAGAAACTACAGTAAAATCAATTGGCGCATCATGGAATGCTCTAAAGTTAAATATTGGTACATTCCTGGGCTTTATCGTGGCAATCATTGCTGTTCAGATAATTGCATTTATTTTTATTTTTGCAGCTATTTTTAATATGGCAGCTACCGGGAGTGTTAATGCTTTCGCACTACTCTTCTTGGTTCTAATTGGACTTGCTCTAATATTGGTATCTCTAATAATATCTATCGGAGTTATACATACTCAGATAGCTAGCGTACGAGGTGAGCATATTGGGTTTAGTAAGGTTGTAGAAGATACAAAGCCCCTGATCTTTAGATATTTGGGTTTATCAATATTGTATGCAATCATCATTTTTGTTGGATTTTTGCTACTTATTATCCCTGGAATTTTGGCCGCATTCTTTTTGAGCATGAGCATGTATATACTAGTTGACCAAAATACTGGCGTGATCGAATCACTTAAAAAGAGTTATGAGTTGGTTAAGGGACACTGGATGGTTATTTTAGCTCTAGCTATAGTGTACGTTGGCATAAGCTTAATTAACGCTATATTTAGCTTTATACCAGTTATTGGCTGGATACCTGGCCTTGTATTGACTGTCGCATACTTTTGCCTACCAGCTCTTATTTACACAAAAATTATCGGAAAATAAATTATTTAT
>CAZTUU010000027.1:480-897 GCA_964616505.1 uncultured Candidatus Saccharibacteria bacterium | reverse complement strand
AACTGCCGTCCATGCGGCAGTTTTTTAATACAATTTAAATATATATTACAAATTTTTTATTACTGTCTGAGCATTTTTACCGCGACGTAATACAAGATATCCATCTATAAAATCAGTATTTTCTAGTTTAGTTTTAGATACATCTATTGGCTTACCATTTATATATATAGCACCAGATTGCACAAATCTTCTTGCATCAGACTTGCTGCTTGCAAGTTTTGTCTCAACAATCAGATCTATAACATTTGCACTTGGTTTAGAGTTTACTAGACCAATCTCTTTGGTAAGCTCTTTAAAGTCTGATGCTTTTAGCTCACTATAGCCTAGACCACCAAAAAGCACCTCGCTAATACGTTTGACACTATCAGCTCTATCTTTACCATGAACTAACTTTGTCACTTCGTATGCTAGAGTTTT
>CAZTUU010000027.1:0-470 GCA_964616505.1 uncultured Candidatus Saccharibacteria bacterium | reverse complement strand
TTTTCGTCTAACCAAATAGCACCCTTTTCCGATTTTCCAAATTTAATACCAGTAGCTTTATCGATAATAAGTGGAGCAGACCATACATTAGCCTCAGCGCCCTCTATGCGTCTTACTAGCTCAACTCCAGCGATACTATTGCCCCATTGGTCAGCACCACAAACCTGTAGAGTCACACCCTTTGTACGGTACAGATGTAAAAAGTCATATCCCTGAATTAATGAGTAGCTAAACTCGGCATAACTTATACCATTGCCATCTTCTCTTAATCTATTTTGTACAAAATCGCGCCCCAGCATTTGGCGCATAGGTACATGCTTGCCGACATCACGCAAAAACTCTAGATAATTAATATCTTTAAACCAACCATAGTTATCTACTAACTCAAAATTTTGCCCAGCAAACACTGTTTTATATTGAGAAGCAATGCCGGCTTTGTTTTTGGCAATCTCATCAAATGTTTTTAGATC
>CAZTUU010000026.1:7078-9790 GCA_964616505.1 uncultured Candidatus Saccharibacteria bacterium | reverse complement strand
CCATTGCAAGCTGCAAAAATGCCCAATGCTACACCAAGGTTATTTTTTGCAACTGTGTATATGTAGGCAAAGCTGGCCGCAAAAACTGCACCAAGTCCAATGCCGGCAATAATTCTGCCTAAAAGATACGTTAAGTCTGACATGCTGACTGCTACTATAATGTCACCAATTGCAGCAAGCACTAAAGCGATAATTAGTAACTTACGGCGACCAATTTTATCTGCCACCTGCCCACTGCCTATAACAGTAGCTGCCAATGCAAGCGTTGATACGCTTGCCGCTAAAGCCATAACTGAAGGCGAAAAATTGAGTGAATCAGATGCTCTAACCAATGCTACGCTAGAGATAAGCGGGTCCACCGTTTGGATACCCGCCAAAAGACCCAGGAATGGTACTGCTAATTTTGATAATATTTTTTTCATTTTGCCACCCAACTATTTAATTGGTAGTTTAGAAACTAATATTAGTGCAGAATCTTTAGATTTAACTAACAAAAGCAAAGCTGTGTTTCCCGACCATCCACATGCAGATCATATATTTTATGGCAATATTATTACGATGGACGAGAACAACCCATCGGCAGAAGCTGTGGCAATAAAGCACGGAAAGATAATTGGCGTAGGAAGCAAGCAAGATATAGAACACTTAAAAGGACCTCTTACTAAAGAAATCCCACTTGGTAACGACGTAATGTATCCTGGGTTAATAGAGCCACATATGCATATCTGGGCAACAGCAGTATTTTATCGATTTATAGATTGCAGCCCAATAACATATAAATCACTTGATGAAATATTTAATAACATAAAACAGAATGTCGAAAAATCAAAAAAAGGCGAACCAATTTTTGGACAGCTCTTTGATCCGTCACTACTACCCGGATATCCTGATATCACAAAAGAACAATTAGATAAAATATCCCTCGATAACCCTTTATTTATCATGAACGCTTCTATGCATATAGCTTACGTCAATTCAAAAAGCTTAGAACTTGCCGGAATAACAGACAGTACCCCAGATCCTTCTGGAGGCCACTATCAAAAAGATGCTAATGGTCATCTTACCGGAGTTTTACTAGAGCCTGCAACTTTTATTCCAGTACTAAGAAAGCTACAGCATGTAAATTTAAAATACATCAAAGATTTAGTTCAAAATATTGAATCTATTACCAAGGATGCGTCAAGAGTTGGTGTTACTACAATGCGAGATGCATACACCGGAGAGTTAATGGGCTACCAAGAAATTGAGCTAGCTAACCTCATGCATGATTTGGGCATGCTAAAAACTCGCCTTAATCTAGCATTGGGAGACAATAAAAAAAGCTTATGGGTAAAAAAAGAAGTAAAGCCACAGTCTGGTAATGACTTCGTGCGTATCGGTGCCTGGAAGCTAGTAAGTGATGGGTCAAATCAAGGTCGTACGGGCTACATGAATCAAAACTATTTAAATACAGATACCCATGGATATCCAGACTGTACGCCTGAGTATGTTCAGGAAACTATAGAATTTTGTAATAGTAATGGCTGGCAATTAATGATCCACGCTAATGGTGATAAAGCAATACAAATTGCGGTAGATAAGTATTATGAAGTACTAAAAGACAAGCCAGATAATAATTTGCGCCATCGTATAGAGCACTGTTCTTTTGTTGATAATAAAGAATACTTTAAAAAAATGCATAGTGTTGGCGTTAACCCTAGCTTCTTAATCAATCACGTTTATTACTGGGGTAAGGCATTTCAGGACGTTATAGTGGGTAAAGAGCGAGCTAACCATCTTGATATGATAAAAAGTGCCATGGATAGCGGGCTTATAGTTACTATGCACAGTGACTATAATGTTACTAACATTAACCCACTTCACTATGTTAAAGTTGCTGCTACAAGGTCAGAATGGGATGGTGGTGATGTTCTAAATTCTAATGAGATAATGTCTGTCTACGAAGGTATGAAAGCTATTACCAATAATGCAGCTTGGCAACTTCATATGGAAGATAAAATTGGTAGTATTACTGAGGGTAAATATGCAGATTTTGTTATTTTAGAAAAAGATCCCCAAAAAGTAGAGCCAGCAGATATTGATAAAATATCAGTATTGCAAACATGGATGAATGGTAAAGTTACTCACTCAATAAAATAATAATTTTGCCATACCCAAATATACTAGAAATCAAATTATAGTTCACCACGAATACTATATCTATATACAGCGTGTACTAAAAAAATAAATATTATACAAAAACTATTATGTCTCTGTTACAATATGTACTATGCAGAAAAATCGACTAACGCATCCGGTGGTGGTGTATATGTACGGGCTACCCGGCTCAGGAAAATCTTACGTTGCTCGACAGATAAGTGATTTACTGGGTATGGTTCATATAAATAGTGATCAACTACGTAGTGAGCTTTTTGAGCATCCAAAACACGACAAAATAGAGAATCAAACCGTTACCCATCTAATGGACTTTATGACAGAAGAATTTTTGAAAGCTGGTGTTAGTGTAGTTTATGATATTTCTGTAAGCAGAATAAACGACCGCCGTGCATTACGAGACCTAGCACGTAATTCGGGTGCTAGTGAATTATTAATCTGGATGCAAATAGATGCAGATACAGCTAAGCAAAGATCTACAAATCGAGATCATCGTAAATTAGACGATAAGTATTCCACAGTAATAAACGATGATATTTTTGGTAAATATACCAAAGC
>CAZTUU010000026.1:5251-7068 GCA_964616505.1 uncultured Candidatus Saccharibacteria bacterium | reverse complement strand
GCATTACAAAACCCACAGAACGAAAAATACCTAGTATTGAGCGGTAAGCACATATTTAATACTCAAAAAACAGCCATACTACGTCGTATGCAAGATTTGGGGCTATTAAACGATGAGCTTATTAAGCAAAAGATTGCTAAGCCAGAAATGGTAAATCTTATATCTCGTGCTCAAGCTCAGGCAGACAGAATAGACTACAGTAAACGAAGCATTATTATTAGGTAGTATCTCCTATCTTAATTATATGGCTTACAAGATATTCAATATTGATAAGCTAGGCCAGATAACGGTCTATAAACGTAAGGGTACAAAACGGCTTAGCCTAAAGGTTGTTAATGATAACATCAGGATCACGCAGCCATTTTGGATGCCATATGCAGCATCTATTAAGTTTGCAAAAGATAATAAAGAGTGGATAAATCAACAATCTGCTAAATATAACTCACGTCTATATACAGATAATCATATTATCGGTAAGCAGCATCTATTAAACTTTTTGCCAGGTCAAAATTTACGCACCAGAATTAAATCTGGGAAAATTGAGGTTTACGTACCAGTACACCTCTCTTCATCGCATCCTGATGTACAAAAAATAACAATATCTGCAGTAAAAAGAGCTTTAAAAAAAGAAGCTGATACAGAACTGCCAAAAAGAATACGAGATATTGCCTCCAAGCATCATTACGACTATCACTCTATCAAAACCAAAAGTATGAAATCTAGATGGGGTAGCTGTACGAATCAAAATATAATAACTCTAAATATTTATCTTATGATGGTTCCTTGGGAGTTGATCGATTATGTAATATTACATGAACTTGTACATACTCATCACTTAAATCACAGTAAACAATTTTGGGAAGAAGTATCTAGTATTATGCCAGACTACAAAGATCGTAAAAAAACGCTAAAACAACATCAGCAAAATGCATTTGTTGCGTAATAGAATAGATAATCTTGTATAATAATGCTTATGTCTAAGCTGGGGTCCAACATTGAATAAGCATCATATCGTTAATAAAGGAGATCCTTTGACAGCCAAGTTAGAGCATGAAAGGTTGTTATCTTTGGTTAATAGCATGGCAGACGGTGTTATCGCCGTTAATGAGAAACAAGTTGTGATGATCTATAATGGAGCAGCCCTAAATCTTCTAGATATTAATACAGATTTAAGCAATAAGCCGATCCACCGTTATTTAAAATTAGTGGATATTGACAATAATCTGGTAGATATTGATCAACTCATTACTGATGCTACGACCCAATATACCAGTCGTGATCTTAGGCTATTATTTACTAACGGAGAGAAAATTAATTTGTACCTCAGCATAGCACCCGTACACCTAGGCTATGGAGTTGAGGGTTCACGAGGTCACGTGGTGTTAATTCGTGATATAACAAGAGAGAAGAGCCTAGAAGAAGAGCGTGACGAATTTATATCTGTCGTTAGTCATGAGCTTCGTACTCCAATTGCAATTGCAGAAGGCAACATTAGCAACGCGCAATTGATTATTAGCAAAACGCCAAATATTCCTGATATGGTCGCCTCATCATTACGTGCTACATATGACCAGATTATCTTCTTGGGTGGAATGATTAACGATTTAGCTACACTCTCTAGATCTGAACGAGGAACTTTAAATATTGAAATTGATAGCATAAACATACCCAATTTAATAAATGAACTTGTGCAGAATTATCATTCTGATGCCGAATCTAAGGGGCTAACTATTAAGGCTACCGCTGACCCCCACCTTCATGTATTAAAATCCAGCAAACTGTATATAAAAGAAATTCTACAAAATTTTATAACTAAC
>CAZTUU010000026.1:752-5241 GCA_964616505.1 uncultured Candidatus Saccharibacteria bacterium | reverse complement strand
CGAAAAATTCTTCAGAAGTGAGGATTTTAGAACTAGACAAAATACAGGAACAGGCCTTGGTCTATATGTCACAAGTAAGCTTGCAAAATTATTGAATGCCAAAATAGACCTAGAAAGCGAGCTAAATGAAGGTTCTACATTTAGTATATTCTTTCCAAATTTAATGTAACTCACCCAACTGGTATGCCAAATACTCAGTGTGATATTATCGCAAAATATGAATTACCAAAATGTTATTACAATAGACATAGACGGCAAACAATGATAGTATTGTTATTGACGACCTAAAGATCTTATCTTTAGGCTTTTTTAATTGGAGATGTTATGGCAGAAGAAGAAAAAAAACAACCCCGTCATCGTAAGAGTGCAGAGACCGTTCGGGAACGTGGTGAAAAACATGCTGCAAAAAATGCAAAAACAAATGTTACCAAAAAACCAAGCAAATTAAAAGGCAAGATCGTACGACCATTTAGCACACTAAAATCTGGTGCAGGTAAAATATACAAGCCCATACCGGTGCCAGACAATAAAGTAGGTAGAGTGCTTGGCAAAAAAGTCCATTTTATTCCTCCATATTTTGTAAATGCCTGGAGAGAGTTAAAACTTGTCACATGGCCAACACCAAAAGAAGCCGCTCGCTTAACTATGGCAGTTGTTATCTTTGCTATCGCTTTTGCAATTTTGGTGCAAATACTAGATATAATATTTAGCAAATTAGTTAAAGAAATTCTACTTAAGTAAGGAGATTAATATATGAGTACACATAAAAGATACGATTCATCAAAACAGTGGTATGCCATACATACCTATAGCGGGTACGAAGAAAAAGTAGCCGAGAGTATAAAACAACGTGCCGAGAGTCTTGATATGGCAGATAAAATCTTTAAGGTTTTAGTTCCTAAAGAAAAGCAAATCGAGATCAAAAATGGTAAGCGCAAAGTTGTAGAAAAGAAGATTTTTCAGGGTTATGTTTTAGTACAGATGAAGCTTAGCGAAGACGCTTGGTATATTGTACGAAATACGCCAAATGTCACAGGTTTTGTTGGCAGTGGTACGGATCCATCACCTGTAAGTCAAGACGAGATGGAAAAAATCAACAAACGTATGGGCGTAGAACAACCCAAGCACAAAATCGATTATAAAGCAGGCGAGGTCGTTGGTATCGTTGATGGTCCATTTAAAGGCTTTGACGGTGCAATTAGCGAAATCGATACGCAAAAAGGAAAAATTAAAGTTCTCGTTAATATGTTTGGCCGTGAAACCCCTGTAGAGCTAGATAGTCTCCAAGTCAAAAGAGTCTAGTATATACTTTTATTGTTAATAGCAATAAAAGTAGTCGTCACCATTTAGTGTGACGTGTTCAGTTTGCGAGAAATACTTACTTAATAGCTTTAGGGTATCACTGCAGTTAACAGTTATATGTCTTTTTTGATCGGGTTGAGATTCCACACTTGGGCTAACAATAACAAATAGTGCCCTATCATCCATTAGGTTTCGGACATTCTCAAGAAATCTATCTCTATTTTTTATAAATGCATATGTATATTTGCATAATACAAGTCCATACTTATCAATAAGCTCAAATTTGTTTTCAACATCAATTAATTGAAAATTAATTCCATCCCCCAGTTTCACAGTTGAATTGCGTGCAAGCTGAATTGCTATTTTTGAATTATCTATTCCTAATACGTTATAGCCTCGATGATATAAATCACGACTAATCTGACCAGTACCACATCCTATATCTATAGCGCTTAGGCTAAAGTCTTTATTTGCTTTACTCAATATATGGTTCAATTCGCTCGTACTAAGACATTTAAAATCTCTAGTATTATCGTAAACTACATCCCATTTTGTACCAGTATCATCCATGATCTGTTTATTGTATCAAATAATTTAGCTACCCCCACACCGTAACACCTGATTACTGTATAGGGGCTCTTGTGTAATCTGCCAATAATAATTTAAACGTAATTATTGTAATTTGAGCATATCAAGATATCCGTATTAAGCAGAATGTGGCTCAGGTATACAATTGTACGAACCAATAATATATGTTAAAATACCTCAGTTACGCACTTCTTATATATAGAAGGAGAGTTAGTAGGTTTGCTTCAGATAATCGAATGCTCGTTAAGAAAGGACTAATTCTATGGCAAAAAAGCCTGTAAAAGCAAATTTAAAGATGAAGATTAAGGGCGGGCAAGCAAGTGCAGCACCTCCAGTAGGTAGTAGCCTTGGCCAGCACGGTGTCAATATGATGGATTTTATAAATCCATTTAACGACCAGACCTAAGACAAAATGGGTCAAAATGTTACTGTACATATTACTATCTACGAAGATCGCTCAATGGACTGGCGCGTAGTTGGCACTCCAACTGAAGATCTAATCCGTGCTAAACTTTTCATTAAAAAAGTTTCCGGGAAGCCAAACAGCGAGAAAATTACTAAAAAACTAAGTGATACCGATTTAACAGAAATTGCCGAAGCTAAGGCCGGGGATATGAATACAACAGACGTTCCTGCGGTTAAAAAAATGGTAGCAGGTACGGCTCGCAGCATGGGTGTAGAAATAGAGGCTTAGACAGTATGAGTTTCGAGGCATTACCTAATAACAGTAATTACCCAGACAAAGATCCTAAGTGCAAAGTCGATAATATTGCCTTCTTAAACTATATGCACGAAAGTATGCTAGCAGCCTCTCATCCAATTATCGAAGATCAGGCAATTGAGATAGCAAGTATAGTTACAATATTTGAACCCAACAATGCGGAGATATATGAATTACAGTCTACAATCCTTAAAATGCTAGCTAAAGACAATAATGATACACCCCATGCAGACGCAATTCGTATGATGCTTACAGAAATTGATGAATTTTATGCAAATTCTCAACTTGTAGCTGAAGCTAATCATGTTGGCGTAGAGATCCCTGAGCAATATTCTGATAATCCATTGGAATATTTTGCTCACTGTGTAAGTGATAGACAAGATTTAGATATTAAATAATATAGTTGTGGGAGTGCATAATCAAGCTAGTACCACGAAAGGATAAAAAAAAGGCAGAAGCCAAGAAGAAATTAACCAAGAAGGCAGCGGCAGAATAAAAAGCAGCTGAGCTAGAAGCAGTTACAGAGGATATTAAGATTGTAGATACTCTAAAGAATGACGAGATTATTGCAGAAGCTATTATTGAAGCTGAAGCTGAAATTGCTGAAGATGATGCCAAAGATGCCAAAAAAGCTACAGCTAAAGCAGGAAAAAGAAGTGCGAAAGCCATAAAAGAAGCAGAAGAGCTAGAAGCTAAAGAATCTCGTAAAGCAACTAAGGCAGCAGAAGAAGCAAGCGATGCTCCAAAAGTTGTAATACCTAAGACCAGATCACGACTAGAGCGTGCTGGTAAAAAATTACGTGCTGCAAGTCAACAAATCGATAAAACTAAGGAATACACGCTCGGTGACGCTCTAGATTTAGCTAAAAAAACTAACCCAGCAAAGTTTGATGCAACAGTAGAACTACATATAAGACTTGGCGTAGACCCTAGACATGCAGACCAAAACATTCGTGCAAACTTAGTTTTGCCTGCTGGCACGGGGAAATCTGTTAAAGTAGCTGTTTTTGGCGAAGCAGATGATGTTATAGTGGCTAAAAAAGCTGGTGCTGATATTGCTGCAAGTGACGAGTTTTTACAACAACTAGATAAAGGTACCATTGATTTTGATGTACTTATTGCCACGCCAAAGGTTATGGCCAAACTTGCCAAGCACGCTAGACTTCTTGGCCCTAAAGGCTTAATGCCTAGCCCAAAAAGTGGTACTGTCACCACTGATGTTGCTAAAGCAGTATCAGAAGCCAAGGCTGGCCGCGTAGAGTATAGAGTTGATACGAACGGAATTGTGCACATTGGTTTTGGTAAAGTTAGCTTTACTCCAGACCAGTTAAGCCAAAATGCTATGGCCGTTCTATCAAGCATTAAAGCCGCAAAACCAGCTAGCTTAAAAGGTACTTATGTAAAATCTATTTATATAACAACTAGCATGGGTCCAAGTATTAAAGTTACAAATAATTCGATTTAATAACTTTATAGTAGGGCATAAAAAAACTCTGCATTTTTTGCAGAGTTTTTTGCTATTATATATGTAAAGCGGTGGGGGTAAATTAACGCATATAACTTAGGTGCTACCAATATTGGTAGTATTTTTTATGCAAAAAGGGACTTTATGGGGGCGTATAGCAATACAGATATAAAACTTGCAATAGATAGTGGGCATATTATTTGCCATCCACTAAACCAAAAACATATTAGTCACGCTAGCCTAGATGTTACTCTTGGATATTATTATTACAGGGTAGAAAGCTCTAAAGATAAACCGGTCTATAACCCGTTTGATCGCGAGGACGTAGAACGGTATTTTGAGGGTCCGCATAAAGCCATATCGCATAAACAGTGGTGTGACTTAAATGGTATAAAACCATTAAATGGCATTCC
>CAZTUU010000026.1:373-742 GCA_964616505.1 uncultured Candidatus Saccharibacteria bacterium | reverse complement strand
GGCCCATACCCATGAGTTTTTTGGTATAAAACCACCAGGTGCTTGTGAGATTAAAAGTAGATCTAGCTGGGGTAGAAACGGTGTAGCGGTTTGTTTTGATGCTGGATGGGTAGACCCAGGATATATTAATCGCCTAACATTAGAAATATTTAATCTTAATGAACGAGAGATTATTCTTTTGCCTGTTGGTGAACGTATTGCTCAAGCCGTATTCCATACAACTGGACCAGTAGAGGGCAACTATGGCAAAGGTAGAGATAACAATTTTAGCGGTAAGTACCAGCAAGGAGTTGATCTGAATACGTTAATCGCAACTTGGTCACCAGATCAAATGCTGCCAAAGGCTTATCGAGATAAACGCTCAATGCC
>CAZTUU010000026.1:0-363 GCA_964616505.1 uncultured Candidatus Saccharibacteria bacterium | reverse complement strand
AAGAACAAAAGAACTACACAGGAAGATACATAGTCCTAGAAGGACCTGAGGGTGTTGGCAAAACTACACAGATTGACTACTTAGCCAAACGGTTACAAAACGACGGTCACGCAGTAAGAATATTTAGAGAACCCGATAGTCAGACAGATCTTACAGCTAGGGCAATTAGACAAATCACTCAAGACCCACGATATCCACTTAATACCAAAACAGAAGTGCTATTGTATAACGCCGCTCGTTCTCAATCATTAAATATAATTCGTGAGGCTCGTGCACAAGGTGTTATTTGCATTGTAGATCGCAATTATCTAACTACCCTGGCAGTTCAGTACTATGGACGTGGTGATGTGTCAGACTATCAAA
>CAZTUU010000025.1:1347-9907 GCA_964616505.1 uncultured Candidatus Saccharibacteria bacterium | reverse complement strand
ATGTATGATTTCATCTAACTTATCCCTTGGAGGGATCCCAGATAAAGGGCGACCCAGATAGGTTTCGCTTGCTATAATAGAAATATTATTTGGCCAGGTATGGTTACACGCATCGCCTACTTCTAAATCACATTTATTATTTGCCTCGGGCCAGTATTTCGTAAACCACTCAATGTTCTGTTGGCTATAATCTATCATTTTTGGCTCTATATCCGTTCCCACGGCATCAAATCCCATAAGTAGCGCTTCTTGAAGCACTCCACCGGTACCACAGAATGGATCAAGTAATGTATGGTTTAAAGGTTGCATTTCGCCTGCAGCTAAATTTATTATGGTTTGAGCAAGTTTTGGAGGTAGCATACCGACAAAAGCATCACGTTTAGGGCGTTCACGGTCGCGGGCGGTGTAGTCTACAATATCTTGTACTGCCACTGTCTTAGCGATGTAAACATCAGCTCCACTAGCTACAAGTAAAAGCTCTAGGCCATGTTCTGCCGTTAATTTATTGTGTATTACCTGGGCAGAATTTAATGAAGATTCTTTGTTTGGCACAACACGCACACTATATCCATCTTTTTTAAGTGTTTTTTTAATATCAAGTGCCATAGCACCAATTTCTCTGTTTGACATCTTTAAGCCATATCCGCTAATTCCTATATTTAGCTTGCCATTTTGGGGCAAATTTAATGATGCAACAATATCAGACACAGTTTTTTTAATTTTTGTATAGTGGCATGTATCTAAAATTTGACCAAGTTTTATACTAGATCCTAATCTATCAAAGTTCACCTCCGAAGGGCCTTTCTCTAGTAATATTGCCTGGTTAGACACTATTCTTAACTTATTTGCACCGTATAGCGATTCTAGCTCTGCTGCACCAATAGCTGGCTGCCGTCCAAGTATTAATATTGATTCCATCTAAATAGTATACTGTTATAATAGTGTATTAGGAATATTAAAAGTTAATTACATATATCTATAATGTTATCTAAGCGAACCAAATTAATTATTAATATTATAACAATCGCGGCACTTATTGTGCTTATTTATTTTTCTTGGCCTCAAATAACTCAAGGCTTTAAAGAGATAGGCGGTGCTAATATTGCAGCCATATTTTTAATTATACCTCTACAAATGTTAAACTTTTATGCTGTAGCTATGCTGTATAAAAGTTATTTTAAAACAACAGGCGATAAATTATCGACTGGACTACTATTTAAAATAGCCCTAGAGCTTAACTTTGTTAACAATGTCTTTCCAAGTGGTGGTGTAGCAGGATTTTCATACCTTAGTTTACGTCTTAGGCGTCTTGGTATACCAGTTGCAAAAACTACGCTTGCACAGCTCATTAGATTTGGTCTTACATTTGTCAGTTTTTTGATTATTTTATTTTTTGGAATGTTCTTGTTGACGTTTGGTAGTGGTACTAGTGGCAAGGGGTTTGCATTATTTGTTGGGCTTTCGGTAGCCTTTTTGACTTTATTTGGCATACTAGTGGGCATTTATATTATTAGTAACGAAAAACGTATTAAAGCTTTTACGGCCTTTTTGCCAAAAATAGCCAATAAAATCATTATGCCAATAACCCACAGAAAAAATTCTATAGATATTGTTAAAGTAGAGAAGTTATTTGGTGATTTACATAATGATTATACTAAGTTTTCTAAAAACTGGGGTAGTCTTAAGGTACCAGCTTTTTGGGCGTTAATGATAAACATAACAGAAATAGCTACTATTTATATGGCTTACGTCGCGTTAGATCATTTGGTGAATCCCGGGGCTGTTATTTTGGCATATTCGGTAGCAAGTTTTGCCGGATTAATATCAGTACTTCCGGGTGGGATAGGAATTTACGAAGCGCTTATGACTGGAGTACTAGCTACTGCAGGAGTTCCAAAAGCCTTAGCACTATCTGCAACATTAATTTACCGTATTTTTACAATGGTTGTCTTTTTGCCTATTGGCTTTGTTTTGTATCAATTAGCACTTAGACGCGGCGATGCGGAGGCCCCAAAACGTGACACAACCACTACTCTTAAGCCCTTCTGATTTTGTAGCAATTACAAATCAAATTCTGGACCATGCCTTTGGTTTTGTGCAGATAGAAGGTGAGCTATCTAATTTTAGGATTAGTAAAAATAGGTGGGTATATTTTGATGTTAAAGATGATGGTGCTAAAGTTGCCTGTTTTGGTAGTGTCTATTCGTTACCTGGGCCACTAAAAGATGGCTTGATGGTACGAATATCTGGTACCCCTAGGTTAAATCCACAGTTTGGTTTTAGTATTTCTATACAATCTATAAACCCGATAGGCGAGGGCTCTATAAAACAGGCATATGATTTATTAAAAGCAAAATTAACCAGCGAGGGATTATTTGAGCTAAGTCGCAAGCGATTATTACCAACTGTTCCTAAAAAAATAACTCTTATAACTTCTTATGAATCTGCTGCCTATGCTGATTTTATTAAGATTATTAATTACAGATGGCCGTTTGTGCGAATAGAACTGTATGATGTTCAGGTTCAGGGAGAAAAAGCAGCTAAGATGATTGCCGAGGCTATTGCGCTTGCGAACAATCAAGCAGATTTGACAGAGACATTAGTAATAACTAGGGGTGGGGGCAGTATAGATGACCTAGCTGTTTTTAATGATGAAAGAGTAGTGCGAGCTATTGCCGGCAGCCGAATACCAACACTAGTTGCCATTGGCCACGAAATTGATGAATCATTATGCGAACTAGCTGCCGATAAACGTGCTAGCACACCTAGTAATGCTGCCGAGCTTTTAGTACCAGATAAATCCAACGAAGTTCATAAAATTGTGCAAACCAGATCTCATCTTGGTAGTTTGCTAAAAAATGTAGTTTTGGTAGAGTTCGGTGAGTTACAAAATACAAAAAAAGCTTTAAGCACGGCTTTATTAGCATTATATGATTATCTTCAGCAAGACTTACTAAGTGCTAAACAGTTGTTAAAAGCATATGATCCTAACAGAATTTTATTACGTGGTTATTCTGTGGTTACTAACGTGGGTGGCCAATTGGTAAAATCAACTAAACAATTGGCAATTAATGACGAAGTTAATATTAGATTTTATGATGGAAGCGTAAAGTCATCTGTTAAAGCCATAAATAAGGAGAAAAAATGAGCAAAGATTTTGATTATCAAAAAACTAAAGAACAATTAGACCAAATATTGGTATGGTTTGAGGGTAGTGATGTGTCAGTAGATGAGGCAATAAAAAAATATCAAAAGGCAGAAGAACTTCTAGGCCAGTTACAAGAATATTTAAATGATACAAAGGCGAAAGTAGAAATTTTAACAAAAAAATCAGCAAAATAGACCATGATTTTACTAGTAATTTGCCTTATATTAATTTGTTTTGGTGGTGTGCTGCTTTATGGTGCGCCATATGTACCAACGCTTAATAAGCAGCAAATTATAGCTTTGCAGATGCTAGACTTAAAACCTGGGCAAACATTACTAGAACTAGGCTGTGGCGATGCAAGAATGCTAAAGTTAGCTGCCAAACAGGGTGTAAAGGGGGTGGGCTATGAGCTAAACCCCATAGTTTATATTGTTGCAAAAATTAATACATGGCGCTATCGATCTTTGGTAACTATAAAATTGGGTAATTTTTGGGCAGTCAATTGGCCTCAGTCAGATGGCATATATGTATTTTTATTAGACAGATTTATGAAAAAGTTGAATAATAAAGTTATCCAACAATATAATAATAAGCATGTAAAATTAGTAAGCTATAGCTTTAAAATCCCAAACAAAAAACCCACAAAAATCCAAGATGGCTTATATCTCTACGAGTATTAAATTTTCTATCATTTAACTTCTATCTTCTAACGTCTAATGAAATATGTTAGCATAAGAACAATGCCACCAAATAACACATATTATCAGCCTCCGGTAGTGCCACAACAGCCTATGCCCGGTATGCCAATAGAGCCGCCCGCACCACCTAAAAAGCCCAAGCAGCCTGTGATATTAATTGTGGCTTTTGTAATAGCTTTGCTACTGCTAGCCAGTGCGGGGGCTTTTGCGTTTTGGGCTTATGCACAAATGCAAGACTACAAAAATAATAGTGATAAAAAATCGGCTACGGCCGTAGAGATAGCTAATAAAAAGCAAAAAGAAGAGTTAGAAAAGGAATTTGCAGAGTTAGAAAAAACCCCCAATAAAACTTACACCAGCCCAGCACAAGATGGCAGTATAAGTTTTGCATATCCTAAAACCTGGAGTTCTTATATTATAGAAGCTGACGGCAATATACCTTTAGATGGATTTTTTCAGCCAAATTTTGTGCCTAATGTAGCTGGTGATCAAAATGCTTATGCCCTACGAATGCAGTTACTAGCTCAAGACTATAACTCTGTTTTAAGCCAATATCAGAATAACATCAAAAAAGGTACTCTAAAATCTACTCCTTATGTAGATCAAAATGTTAAAGGTGCAGCAACTGGCGTAAGGCTAGACGGTCAACTTAGTAGTACAAAGCAAGGTTCTATGATAATTATTCCGATTAGAGATAAAGTATTTAAGCTTTGGACAGAGAACAATACTACGATTAACGATTTTAACAACACTGTACTAAAAACATTAACTTATTCGCCCTAAAAGCACATTAGTGTTATAATTATTGGTATAGAAGAGGTGTAATAAAGAGGGTATTTTGGGTAACAAGATCAACTATTCTTTAAAGGTAGTTCAGCAGGCTTCGCCATTGTTGATTGATTTGCAGACTCGATTTTTACAAATCAAAACTCTGTCAGAACAAAAATCGGTAGATAATATTGCAGAGATAGAATTGCTAAGTAAACATGCTCTTGCCACACTAGACTATACACTTTTTGCACTAGATGCCCACCAGCTATCATTACCATTTACCACTGTTTCTGCGGCTGCTGTGGCATCGGATGTTGCACATGAGCTGACACCTTTGGCTAAAGCCTATAATGTGGATATACAGCTAGATGCTGCCCATGCACTAGAGCCAGTTTTTGCTAACGAGGCAGCGCTTAGGGGAAGCTTACACGGTCTGCTATCTAGTTTAATATCTGCTAGGCCATCAGATAATAAGCCAGCACGTGTTATCATTGCCGCTCAACAAACGCTTCCTACTACTCAAAGATTGGGTGTCTATTCATCAGATATTATTATTAGTAATTTAGCTACCAAACAGGCCAGGAGTTTAGCTGGCCAAACACGTTCTGTTGCGCCTGCAGATCTTCATCATTCTGGTGTTGGGTTGGTCGCAACCGATCAACTACTAAAAATGTTTAATAGTTCTGTTAAAAGTTTTAAACACAAAGGAATGCAGGGGCTAGGGTTTTATGTTCCTCTTTCGACGCAGTTAAGTCTACTATGAACGTTTTACTAATAGAACCAGATCAGATATTAGCCAGAGAATATGGCAATGCTTTGGTGTCATCTAAAATTGACATAAGAGTTTGTAGCGATGCTCAGGTTGCTATTGGAGAAGTAGATAGTAAACTGCCTGATTTAGTAGTACTAGAGGTATTGCTTGCAGGTCATAGTGGCATAGAATTTTTGCACGAATTTAGAAGTTACGAAGATTGGGGCAGAGTACCCGTAATAATTCATAGCAGTATTCCAGAGTATTCTTTTGGAGTAGACCAAAAAATATGGGATAAATTGGGTGTAATTGAATACTTTTATAAACCACAGACATCTTTAGCTCAACTTATTAATGCCATAAAGGCAGTAGAGTTGGTGGAATCAGTTAGTGCAAACCAAACAGACTAAAGCCATAATACTTGCGCGCACAAATTTTGCAGAGGCCGACCGCATATTAACCATTCTTACAAAAGATTTTGGCAAAATAAAAGTCATTGCAAAAGGAGTTCGCAAAGAACGTAGTAAATTAGCCGGGTCTATAGAGCCATTTTGTGTAAGTGATATTAGTTTTATTGTCGGCCGTAGCGAACTTGGCACATTGACTAGTGCCAGATTATCAGTCTATTATGGCGATTTTATTAATAATCTAGAAAAACTAGATTTTGCTTATGCCTGCCTAAAAACTATTAATAAGATAACAGAACATCATACAGAAGAAAGTCATTTTTTATTGGTAGAGCAACTATTGCAAGCTCTACATGATGTGTCGATTCCTCTACCAATTGTTAAAGTGTGGTGGCATGTTAGGCTTAGCGCACTTAGCGGGCATACAATAAATACCAAGGCCACAATTGATAGTAAAAAATTTTCAGAAGATAAATTATATGTGTTTGTCATAGAAAGTGGCGGATTTTTACAAAAAGATGGAGGTCTTTTAGGAGCAAACCATATTAAGTTGATCAAAATTGCAGGTATGTATGGCCCAGAAGTGCTAATAAAAATACAGGGCGGGCAAAACCTATCTACTGAGATTTTACCTAGTTTAAATAGTTTTGTAGAATATCAGTTGTAAAGTCCTATATAATAATAGTCATGTCACAAAAAGTAAGTATGGAAGATATTGTAAGTTTAGCTAAACGCCGTGGATTTATATTCCAGGGATCAGAAATATATGGTGGCTTAGCCGGAACTTGGGATTGGGGTCCATTGGGTGTACAACTAAAACGTAATATCACAAATCTTTGGTGGCAGATGTTTGTAGAAGATCGTGATGACATGTATGGTCTAGACGCAGCTATACTTATGAACCAAAAAGTATGGCAGGCCAGTGGTCATATAGACACCTTTAATGATCCTTTAATCGAAGATATAAAGACTAAAAAACGTTATCGTTTAGATCATTTACTAGAAGACAATGGCATAGATGCCGAAGGCAAAACTATCGATCAAATGGTGGAACTGGTCGAACAAAATGGCCTAAAGAGTCCAGATGGAAACGATCTTGGCTCTCCGGCGCAGTTTAATTTAATGTTTAAAACCCAAATTGGTCCAGTAGACGATGAAGCATCTGTTAGTTATTTGCGTCCAGAGACTGCACAGGGTATTTTTGTTAATTTTAAAAATATTGTAGATACGTTTTATCCTAATTTACCTTTTGGCGTAGGCCAAATTGGTAAGGCTTTTCGTAATGAAATCAGCCCACGTGACTTTGTTTTTCGCTTACGCGAAATGGAGCAAATGGAGATAGAATATTTTATAGATCCAATAACATGGGAAGAAAATTTTGAAAAATGGCGTATATTAATTTGGGATTATTACCAAAAAATTGGCTTGCCAAAAGACATGATCCACGAGCACGAAATTGCTGAGCAAGATAGGGCACATTACAGCAAAAGAACAATAGACTTTGAGTTTGATTACCCATTTGGTCGTAAAGAGCTTATGGGGTTAGCTTATCGTACAGATTATGATTTATCTAAACATCAAAAATATTCTGGTAAGAATCTAGAATATAGACCAAAAGATGGTAGTTCTGCGCTTACTGCTCACGTTATTGAGCCTTCTATGGGTGTAGAAAGGCTAGTTTTAGCTACATTAGTTGCCGCGTATACAGTAGATGAAGTAAATGGCGAAAAGCGAATATATTTAAAACTTCCAGAACAAATTGCGCCTGTAAAATATTGCGTAAGCCCTTTACTTAAAAACAAGCCAGAACTTGTCGCCAAAGCACGAGAAGTTTATGATAATTTACGCCAAAAGCACGGCGCAGTTATGTGGGATGATAACGGCAATATTGGTAAACGCTATCGTCGTCAAGATGAGATTGGTACTCCGTTTTGTGTGGTAATAGATTTTGATACCCTAGAAGATGATTCAGTTACAGTGAGGTACCGTGACACTACAGAACAAAAAAGAGTAAAAATACAAGATTTATTAAAATAGCGTAGCTTAAACTGGTTTTGTTTATTATGAATTTTATTGGTTTAATAGTTATATTATGGAATTGTCTATTTTTAAAATATGAAGAGAAAACGTAATCAATCTGGCGAACTAAGTGATATTGCCCTACCAGGACTGGGCTCAAATGCAGAGGATATAGTTGCATTATTAGATGGCGATAACTTTACGAAGTATTCTTTGGGATATCATGATATTAATGATCGGTATGATGCTGTGGGATGGCTTGTTAGCTATGTCGACAAAAAAGGTGGTCTAAATATTAAATCACACGATTTTGGTAGACCAGGGCACAGTAGTTATTCTGACAGAATTTCTGAATGGAACAAGAAGGGAAGCGAATCTAGTATTGATAGTTTTATCAAGAGTCCTGTACTAAAGCATTCTGTAAGCAAGTTTTATGAAAATGGTGGTAGAATTTTATCAGCTCTCGAGGTCTTAAAACTGGCAAGTAATAAACAGGCTAGTTTTAATATAGATGTATCAAATGCTTTAGTAGATACTTTACACGAAATGTTGCCGAATGATGATGCCGCCAGAATATCGAAAATATCCAAAAATATTGGTATAGGTGCTATTATGTTATGTACAAATAATTTAAGAAATAAAGCCGAAAAAAATGATGCACCAGTTAATTATTGACGTAAGAGAACCAGAAGAATACGAACGTGGACATGTAGAAGGTGCGATTAATATTCCTCCTTCAGAAATTATGTCAGGAACAGATAAGTTA
>CAZTUU010000025.1:0-1337 GCA_964616505.1 uncultured Candidatus Saccharibacteria bacterium | reverse complement strand
TGCACGATCTAATGCAAGCATGGCTTATTTAAAAAGACTTGGCTTTACAAATCTAATAAACGGAATAAATAAAGACCAGGTAGAAGCAAGACTAAAAAAGTCTAGTTAACGTACCTGCTTACTGATTGTCTTTAAAAATAGAATGTTTGATAATGCTATTGGGCAGTATTATGCTTGATGATTTTATAGCTATTTTGCCGATAGTTCTTAAGCATTTTTTAAGTTGCTCTGTCATATGCAGCTCTTCTATCAGTTTTGATTTTGAAAGATGCAATTTAATTTTTTGTTCTACTTCTTCTGCAGGGTAATCTCTGGATGCATATGGATGTGTTGAATTTTCGGATGGATGCCATGCTTCTCCCTGGTCTGCTGCAATTACAATTAAGTTTTTTAGCCAGGTTTTCTTATTATTGATTACTTTGTTGGGTATACCGAATCCTTCTAATATTTTTTGGACACTTTCTATACTCGGGTAACTATCAGGTTGCAGGGTATGATGGGCTAAAACAGGTATGGCTAGTTCTGGATTATTAGTTATTTTGACAACTTCATAAAAACCCGTTTCTGGGTGCATCTTTATTAAGTTTTTTTCATCTTGTGTAAGTTTTTCACGGCTATCAAGAATTGCTGCGTCGACTGCTAGCTTTCCAAAATCATGGTATCGAGCAGCCTGAATTACATCTTTTGCATCCTTATCGTCAAGCGCAAAATGAACAGTTAGCTCAGCTGCTAATAAGCCTGCACCATTTTGATGACGTGCAGTATTTGGATGGTGCGAAAGCATCAGATCTTGCATGTCATGCATATGTTTTTCATTTACAGCTAAATCATATCGTTCTAATGCTGTATTGCTGATGGCCCTGTAGTTAATGACTGAATCGTGACACATTATCGATTGTTCTCAAATTATTGTATTAGTTGCTATTATATTTCAAATTACAAGAATAGTCACCACACGATATCCTATATAATAAAATAATGAATACAGTATATTCAGAAAATCTTGGCGAAAAATTAGAGGTAGAGCTAATTGCTAATCAAAATAAAGACGATGCCGTATTTTTGCAAAGGTTTTTTAAGACAGGCGAGGGGCAGTACGGCGAGGGGGATCATTTTTTGGGTTTAAGAGTGCCCCTAACACGTAGCATAACTAAAAAATACTATAAAAATTTAAGTTTGCAAGATTTAGATTACTTAATAAGTAGTAAGTGGCACGAGGTTAGAATGGCAGGGCTGGTGGCTATGGTTATGCAATATCCCAAAAGTCAAAACCAAACGACTTAGTATAACTTATATATCTCGCAAATTGGGCTTGGCATTAATAATTGCGATTTAGT
>CAZTUU010000024.1:0-9993 GCA_964616505.1 uncultured Candidatus Saccharibacteria bacterium | reverse complement strand
AGGTTGATGAGGTGTATGTAATACTCAAAGATACAATGGAAAATATTTATCCAGAGCTAGGCATTAATCTAGCGGTAGATGTTAAGTGCGGCCAAAACTGGGGCGAACTGTAGTACCTTTATGACTAAGCTGATTTATTATCCAGAACAATATTCAGCGGCTAGCTCAGAGATACCTTACGGCATATCATCTGGTTGTGTAGTTTATAAAAATGATGATGAGGGTACTCAAGTACTGTTACTTATGAGGAATCGTGATAATAAAATAAGCTATCATTTACCCAAGGGTACGGTGCATGTTGATGAATCTTTAGAACAAGCTGCTATTCGAGAAACTTCTGAAGAAGCCGGCATTAAAGTTGATCTAGTAACATATCTGGGCGCCAAGGTTTATCAGTATGAATTTAAAGGGAAGTATTATGACAAAACTTTTCATTATTATGCGGCAGAATATATTAAAGACTTAGGTGGTATGGATAACGAACATGATGGTAAGATTTGGATAAATATAGATGAGGCTGCTGACTTATTAGATAAAACTAGCCCTGATAAAAAAGAGAGTGTATTTGTTGGTAGGCTAATAAGTTTCTTAGAATCAAAAAGCTAATAAACGAGGATCTTTCTTAAGCTATTGTATAAATACTTAAAATATGATATAGTATGTACAGTAAGGAGGCATGAAAATGGATACATTTGCCCGTATTAGACCAATTTGGTTTGTTTTGGGAGCAATAATGATTGTTATTATTGTGGCATCCTTAATTTTTAATTCTCAAAATTCGAACAAATCCTCATCTTCCAGCAATAATCAAAAACAGACTCAGCAATCTCCAAAAATACTTACAGATTACGCTATACCAGGTACAAGCGTTAGTTTTACGCAAGATGGCTTAATAAATGCTAATCTACCTCATAGGTCTATAAATATAACCGTTAGTAGCGATAGGTCTGTACTAACAATATACGAAGGTTATGATGGTAAGGTACTAAATAGCTACACATTTGCAAATAATCAAGACAGCTATAAACAGTTTTTATCTGCATTAAATAATGTGGGTTATACAACTCAAAGTAAAAATACTAGTACAAGTGGACCAGACGGTCAATGTCCTCTTGGTTATAGGTATATGTTAGAAAATACTAATATGCCCGGTATTCCAGAGTCGCTATGGACAACTTCTTGTTCTAAGGTTAAATCTACCTTTGGCGGTAGCTTGTCTAGAACTCAGACGCTATTTACACGTCAGATTCCTGATTATTCAAAACTTACATCAAGTGTTAATTTGTAGTTAAATTAATAAGACAGTTTAGCTAAATACGTAATATAATACATTACGTGATAAACGTAAAAATTAAATGGCTAACTCATAATTTAGAATTACCAGTTTACCAAACTATGGATAGTGCTGGCATGGATTTGCGTGCAGCAATCACCCAGCAAATTATTTTGAAACCTATGGAGCGAAAGCTTATTGGAAGTGGTTTTTGTATAGCAATTCCAGAGGGCTATGAAATTCAAGTTAGGGCTCGCAGCGGCTTAGCACTTAAAAATGGCATAACAATGGCAAATGGCGTAGGTACTATTGACGCAGACTATAGAGGTGAGATTGGAGTTATCTTAATTAATTTAGGATCTGATAATTTTGTAATTAACCCGGGTGATAGAATCGCTCAAATGGTGGTTTCAAAATATGAGAGAGCAAATTGGCAAGTTGTTGAGGATCTAGATAACACAGATCGTGGCTCTGGTGGCTTTGGCCATACGGGTAGATAAAAAAAATGACTAAGGCAATTATTTTTGATTGTTTTGGGGTGCTATATGTGCATCATGGTCCGGACTATATTAAAGATAATGTACCAAATTATTCAGACATTAAAAATGAGATAACTTATTTAAGTGATCAAGCCGACATTGGCAGTATAAGCCAAGCAGAGTATGAACTTAAGGCAGCGGAGCTTACTAAGCTACCTATAGAACAAATCCATGCACACGTAAAAAACGACTATAATTTGAATCAAAACTTAATGACATACATACAGAGTGTACTTAGGCCAGATTATAAAGTAGGTTTACTTAGTAATATTAGTCGCAATTCGATGGATGCATTCTTTAATCAGAAGCAGCAGGCAGAGCTATTTGATGAAGTAGTACTATCTAGCGAAGTTGGTATGATAAAGCCAGATCCTGCGATATATAGGTACATTTGCCAAAAATTAGGCGTGGAGCCTCGTGAGGCAATAATGGTTGATGATATATATGATAATTGTTTGGGTGCAGAATCTATAGGTATGAAATATGTATTGTATGATAATTTTATTAATTTGCAGAATTTACTACAAAAGTATTTATAAGTTTGCCAATGGCAATAGTATTTAAGCGTTGGTATGGTAAAAATCTATACTTAGGAGTATTATTGCAATAATAATAAAATATGGAATAAAGTCCTTATGAATGAATTTAAGTCGTGTGGTCCGGGCTTAGAAAAAACGTGTTTTAGCATCGGAGAAAAAGGTGCTAAATCAGATGTCTCTCTATGGAGGCCAAACCGTAGGACCTTTGCAGGTGATATTAGTGGTGATGTATTTGTGTTAAATCCTGGGTGGACAGAAACTTCGGAATCAATGAAACCTACCTGTATTGAACTTGCAAGGTCTGGAATGACGGCTCTTGTTATTAAACATGCTATTGGCCAAGGTGCGGCAGACAGGTTATTTAGAGCAGGGGAAAGACGTGCAGAGTCAACGATTAATGTCTGTAATTACTTAGATAATGAGTATGAGTCTTATAGTATAGCAGGACATTCTTTAGGTGGTATTGACTCTACTAGGGCAATCGTAGAAGGTGACTTACGCCCAAAATTGTTATTTTTACTAGCCAGCGCTGGGCTGATTAAATCAGATAATTTTCAGCATGTGGCACCTAGGGTTTTTAAGGCATTATTGCAAGAAGAAAAGTATTTATTAAAGCGTCCAAAAAGTGTAATCGAGTTAGCTAGAGAAAGTATAGCGTCTGTATTAAAGAATCCTGCCCTAACTGCCAGCGAGGGTTGGTATGCTGCTACACATTATGTTGGTAGGCATATTAACGAAATCGCTGATAGCGGCGTTGTTCTGTGTAACGTTATGGCAGATGAGGATATTATTTTTCCGTATGAACAAGTTTTAAAGGACACAGAAGATTTAAAAATTGATGTTACTAAGATATTTAAAGAGGCAACTCATAATTTTCCATTTCACGATGCACCTCAACTTGCACAATTTGTTAGAGACACTAATGATATCGTTCCGGAAATTTTGGATAAAAGAGCAAGCTCATTTGCTATAACGAATGAAGATATAGAGAGCGGTTTGTTTTTACGAAACGGCTAGCCGATTCTTATAATAAGTTTGGTGGTTATTCCGCAACGTTTAATTATGTCGCGTGAGCACATTCTTAGCTCAGTAGCTAATATACCATTTGGCGCTAACAGCCAAAGCGCATCTTTTTTTACAGAAATTTTAGGTGTAAAATTAAATTGTTTTTGGCAATATTCTCTAAGCGCCGAAATCTCGGTGGGCTCATCTAAATTTTTTGAAGCTAATAAATCTTTTAGGCTATTCATGTCTATATAGTAAACAGTTGATAGCCAACAGTAAACACTTAGTTCTATACTGTTATCTGTTAACTATCTGCTGTAAACTATTAGATATGCCAGAGTTGCCAGAAGTAGAAACTGTTAGAATGGGTCTGCAAAAATTATTGCCGAATAAACAAGTAAAATCTGTAGATTTTAATAATCCAAAATCTTTCCCTAATGATAAAACGGAGGTAATCAATTTTTTAATTGGCTCCAGTATAGTTATGGTTAGACGAAGAGCCAAGGTTTTAATAATTGATCTTTCTACGGGCTATAGCTTAGTTGTCCACTTAAAAATGACAGGACAATTAGTTTTTAGAGGCAAGCAAACATTTGGCGCGGGTCACCCAACCGATAGTTTAATCGGTAAATTACCAGATAGATCAACTAGGGTAAATATATTTTTTACAGATAATAGCAATCTTTTTTTTAATGATCAACGTAAATTTGGATGGATGAGATTGATACCAACACCAGAAGTTCCAAATATCGATTTCATGAAAAAGGTGGGGCCAGAACCACTAACTGATGAGTTTACGGTAGCTGTTTTTGCTAAGCGTATATTAAGACGCAAAAACAGTAATATAAAAGCCGTTTTACTAGATCAGACAGTGCTTGCTGGAATAGGGAACATATATGCTGATGAGTCATTATTTTTGAGTGGGATTCACCCTACATCTATTGTTTCGGCGATCCCTAAAAAGTCTATAAAAAAATTACACGAAGCTATTAAATACGTGCTTGAACTTAGTATTAAAAAAGGTGGTTCTACGGACAGAAACTATGTTAATGCAGAAGGTAAGAGAGGGAGTTATATAGATTTCGCTAAAGTTTTTAGAAAAAATGGCCAGCCTTGCCCAGTTTGTGGAACATTAATTACTAAAATTAAAGTAGCAGGACGCGGAACTCATGTTTGCGATAACTGTCAAATTATATACGGTAGCAAAAAATGATTAATAGTAACTCTACTATAGTATTTATTGGAGATAATAGCCTAGAAAAGGAGGCTGCGGCTAGTGAATTTGTGAATAATTTTGTTGCAACACATGGCAGTATGGCCGTAGATAAGTTCGGTGGTGAGGAATTGGAGACATCTGTGCTCAGTAATGCTATAACTACAATGCCCTTTTTATCAGAAAGGCGATTAGTTGTCGTTAGAGATTTAAGTGCTAATAAGCTATTAGCGGAATCTATAGAAACTATTATTGGCAATGTTGCCGATACAACTGACCTTGTGATTATTGAATCTAAAATAGATAAGCGCAGCAAATATTTAAGTACCATAAAAAAAATGACTGATGTTAGAGAATTTGCTGCGTTGGATGGAGAAAAACTAGTAGAATTTGCCTTAGAACGAGCAAATAAACTAGAAGCTAAGATATCCAGAATAGATGCAATTTATTTAATAGATAGGGTAGGGCAAAATCAGCAAATGGTTTCCAGTGAATTACAAAAACTCGCTTTGTATAACCCAATAATAAATAAGCAAAATATAGATTTATTAACTACTATCTCGCCAACTAGCAGTATTTTTAATCTTATAGATAGTGTTTTTAATGGGGATCTTAATAAAGTGTTAGAGCTTTATGATGAGCAACGTGCTCAGGGGGTTGAGCCATTTAATATACTAGGGATGATCGGGTGGCAACTACATATTCTTGCTATCGTGAAATCAGCCGGCAATAAAACTGATGCTGATATTGCCTCTGCCGCTAAACTTAGTCCTTATATTGTGCGTAAGAATCGGGTTATCGCTAAAAGGGTTGGTCACGCAAAACTACAAGATTTAATAAATCAGACAATTAATACAGATAAGCAATTAAAAACCAGCACCATGGATGCTGATTTGGCTATCAAGAATTTGCTAATTAAAAGCTGCAGTATTATTTAGCAGTTTTTTTGGCAACTGGCTTTTTTGCAGTAGCTTTTTTCGTAACTTTTTTAACTGTAGCAGGCTTTGCAATATTAGTTTTTGCTGCAGTAGCTAGTTGGCTTTTTTTGCGAGCTGCTTTATTTTTGTGTAAAACATTCTTTTTTGCAGCTACATCTATTGCACTAACAGCTTTACTTTGAGCTTCGGCTATTTTATCAGCTTTGCCAGTTGTGAGCGATGCATGAAAAGCTTTAACACTTTCGCGTAAAGTTCGCTTAGTTTTAGCATTGCGGATAGTAGCTTTAGTACTAACTCTTACGCGTTTTTTTGCAGATTTTATTATTGGCATTCATTCTCCCTTATAGCTTTGATATTTTGAATAAGTTGAGTATACCCTAAAGTCATTGATTATGCAAAAATAACTGTTGCTGAATAATGATGTTTATGGTAATGTGCATATATATTAGCTAATAAAGCGGATAAAAATAAAAAATGGATCAAAATTCAAAATCTCAGGTTATAGAAAGACTAAAGATCGCTCAAGACGTTTTAGTTACTGTTTCTAATAATCCTTCCGTGGATCAATTATCTGCGGCTATTGGGTTTACGTTAATGCTAAATAAACTTGGCAAGCATGCTACAGCTGTATTCAGTGGTGATATTCCGTTGGTTCTAGAATTTTTAAAACCAGAGGATACATTAGAATCTAATACAGACAGTTTACGTGATTTTATTATTTCGTTAGATAAAGCAAAGGCAGATAAATTACGTTATAAGGTAGAAGAAAATGTAGTCAAGATTTTCATAACTCCTTACAAAACCTCTTTAAGTGATGCAGACCTTAATTTTAGTCAGGGTGATTTTAATGTTGATGTTGTAGTGGCGCTTGGCGTAGAAGAGCGAGATAATATAGATCAAGCAATTATGGCTCATGGTAGAATTTTACATGATGCTACGGTGATTGGTGTGATGGCCGGCAGTATTCCTATGGATTTAGGCAGTATAAATTGGCAAGAACCAAGTGCTAGTAGTTTATGTGAAATGCTTGTCAGCATTAGTGAAGCTTTTGGAAGTGGATTACTGGACAATCAGATGGCAACGGCATTTTTGACAGGAATAGTGGCCGAAACCGATAGATTCAGTAACGAAAAAACTACGTCTAAGGTTATGACAATGAGTGCGCAACTAATGGCTGCCGGAGCGAATCAGCAATTAATTGCTAGTGAGCTAAAACCAGCTTACATAGAGGAACAGCGAGAAACTCAAGGAACTGATATGTACGAGTCTAATCACACAGAAGAAGTTCCACTAGTAAAACAGCAGTCACCAGATGAGGCTACGATTCCACTGCACCCCAAAGAGGGTTATACGGGGCCAGTCTATCATGAGCATAAACCAAATCATCCTATTCAAGAAAGTGATATTCATATTGATGATCAAGGTGCATTTAAAGACAGTACGGAATTAGCATCAGCAGTTGAAGATATTCAACAAAGTAGTGTTGAGGCAAACCAGGGGGCTATGTCAGAGGATACGCCAAGCTCTAATGAGCGTGAGCAATTAGTAGATAATGATCAAGTATATGAAGACCAAGAAAGTGATATTGTTGATTCTAAAGTAGAAGTTATACAAGACGGCAATGATTCTGTCGTGGACGAATATAGTAAATTTATTACGACTCCACCAGTATCTGGCGGAACATTTACAGCAAGCGACAAAGATGAAGTATTGGATCCAGCGATTGATCCGTTTAGTGTTTTGCCGTCTACTCCTTCGGTAAATGCTGAAGCTGAAAGTGACAAGTCGTTAGATGAGCCACCACAAAATAGTAACGAGCCAAAAATAGTCAAAGGCTCAGCTGGTTTAAATCGGACATCTAAATTCGACCCAAGTGTGTACCAAAAACCACTAGGAGAACCTGTTGACACCCTTAGCCCGCTAGGGCCAAATGTAGTTAATAATGAAAGTTTGGCGGCCATAGAAAGAAGTGTTAACTCTTTTGAGCACCCCACTGGCAATGGCTTAGATGCAGAAGCTGCTCGCCGGGCTGTAGATCAGGCTGTAAATTCTCCAGATTATGACCCTGTAAAGCCTCAGCCAATTGATGCCTTAAATTCTCAACCGATGGCTGGTATTGATGATCTAGCACCTCCGGCAGTACCGCCACCACTGGTACCGTCTTTTTCGGATAACGACATTAATAAGAAATCTGAACATAATAATGATCAAGATTCTGCAGATACTCAGTTTCCACCTATTTTTAAGTAAATAATATCTTACATAAGGTACAATATAGCCCTATGAACGGCTTACTATTAGTTGATAAACCAAAAGGCATATCTAGTTTTGGGGTAGTATCGAGAATTCGTGGCACTATTAAAGCTCATACTGGCCAAAAACTTAAGGTTGGTCACAGTGGTACGCTTGACCCAGCAGCAACAGGATTACTTGTTATTGCGATAGGCAAATACACAAAAAGGATTCCAGAGCTTATTAAGCAAGATAAAACTTATGAGGTAACTATGACTTTGGGCCAAGCTTCTAGCACTGGTGATAGTGAAGGTGAAATAACTAAGATATCAGATAAAGTACCATCTTTAGATAATTTAAAAAAAACAATAATGAGTTTTGAGGGTGATATTATGCAAACTCCTCCTAAATACTCTGCTATTAAGATCAATGGTCAAAGGGCGTATAAACTTGCCAGAGAAGGTAGGGAGGTAAAAATTGAGCCTCGCCCAGCACGTGTCAATAGTATTAAACTTACAGGCTACAATTACCCAGGTGTAGATTTTGTAGCAGACGTAGGAAGTGGTACATACATAAGATCTTTAGTAGAGGATATCGGTGACGATTTGAGCATTGGGGCATATATGTCTGATTTAAGAAGAACAAAGATAGGAAGCTTTGATTTAATAAAAGCCATAAATTTAGATAACTTAAATTATTCAAAAATAGAAAAATCACTTTTTACTCTTGAAAGCTGAACAAAAAGCTGCTACAATGTGCCAACGTATGATTGCAACCGAGAAGAAGCAAAAACTTATTAAGACTTATCAAATCTCTAAAACCGATACCGGTTCTCCAGAGGTACAGATTAGTATTATGACTGCCAGGATTAATGAAATCACTGAGCACTTGAAGGTCAATAAACATGATTTTATGGCTCGTCGAGGATTATTACAGCTTGTTGGCAAACGCCGCAGATTATTAAAGTACTTGGCCGAGCAAGATAGCGATAAATATCTTGAGCTTATTAAAAAGCTTGGTATTCGACGTTAATCACTCCTGCTAATAATTATTTTGTTGTTCTCGGTAAGAGAATTATATTTTTTATAAAAAATTCAAGGTAGTAGAGCACAGCTATACTTAAATAATGTATATCTGAACCCTGTTACCTTGATAAACCGAAAGGATCAACTAGTATGACAAAAACCATTAACCCTTATGGTAAAAAAATTATTAAAGTAGAGACTGAGTTTTGTGGTAAGCCACTTAGCCTAGAAATTAATAGGGTAGGTTTTAGAACAACTTCATCTGTAATTGCTACTTATGGAGATACGGTCATTTTGGCATCTGCAATGGTTGGTGCTAATCCATTAAAAGGATTTGATTATTTTCCACTTAGCATAGATTACGAAGAAAAAATGTATGCAGCAGGAAAGATTAGCAATAGCCGTTTTATTAAGCGCGAAGGTCGTCCAAGTGATGATGCTATTTTGATTGGTCGCTTGATAGATCGACCTATTCGACCTTTATGGCCAAAAGGCTATAGACATGAAGTACAGGGCGTTACTACCGTTTTAAGTATGGACCCTAGTTTCAGGCCAGACATGATAGCTATGATAGCTATGAGTGCAGCATTTATGTTAACTGGGGCACCTTTTGATGGACCGGTGGCTGGTGTACGAATTGGGTTGGTTGATGATAAACTTCAGGCATTTTTGTCACCAGAACAACTAGAAAAGAGTAGTTTAGATCTAGTGGTAGCTGGTAAAGCAGATTCTATTATGATGGTAGAGGCTGGTGCTAATGAAGTTAGCGAGGAATTGGTAGTAAAAGCACTAGAGTTTGCACAAGAGGCTATTAAGCCAGCCATAAAGTTACAAGAAGAGCTTGTGGCTAAGGTTGGTGTAACTAAACAAGAATATAGTCTATTAGCATCTGACTCTGACATAGAGCAGCGTGTCGAAACTTGGTTATCTGGTAAATTGGGTGAAGGTTTACGTGCTCCGTATCCAGAGAGAAATGATTTTGTTAAGCAACTTCGTGATTCTATGCATGATCATTTTATCGAAGAGTTTGGCGAGGATTCTTTTGCCGAAATTGTACGCGATTATGATGATGCATTTTTGAATGCAATCCACAAAGATGTAAGGTTTGGAATTGTTAAAGAGGGTGTACGTCCGGATGGCCGTGATTTAACCGAAATTAGGCCTTTGTCTAGCGAGGTTGGTTTGCTACCGAGAGTTCATGGCTCGAGCCTATTCACTCGCGGTTTGAC
>CAZTUU010000023.1:659-10008 GCA_964616505.1 uncultured Candidatus Saccharibacteria bacterium | reverse complement strand
AAATAATTGTAATAGTCTAGACGCTTAATGACACTTTCTAAAAGGTTCGCTGCAGATAGGTGATCCATTTCTTTCCGATAGACACTTAGCAGTTCATGTAGCGCAAATAATGCTTGTTTAGCCCGAGCTGTTAATGGTGACGTATCTACGTTATCGAGAGCGTCTGTAAGTGTAAGCCCTTGTACTTGGCGCCACTGTAAAAATTTATCTAATGATGTCTTACCAAAACCTCTTGTAGGTGTGTTCACGATACGCTGAAAACTAATAATATCTTCTGGCTGATAAATCAATCTTAAATATGCCAAAATATCTTTTATTTCGGCGCGATCATAAAATCTTACGCCACCTATAATTTTATATGGTACTCCCGAGCGTATGAACTGTTCTTCTATACTTCGGCTTTGAGCGTTAGTGCGATATAAAATGGCAAAATCACTATAGTTCCGTATGTTCATATCCACTAGTGTTTTTATACGCCGTATAATAGCATCACCTTCGGCTCGTTCGTTTAATACTGCTATGGCCTGCAAGGGCTCACCATGATCGGCTGCGGTCCATAATTTTTTATCACTTCGTTGCTTATTTTTACTTATTACAGCGTGTGCTGCATTTAGTATATGCTTAGTGCTACGATAGTTTTGTTCTAATCTAATAACCGTACATTTTGGGTAGTCTCGTTCAAAATTTAGAATATTCCTAAAATCTGCTCCACGCCAACTATATATACTTTGCCAATCGTCACCGACTACTGCAATGTTTTGCAAATTGTTAGTTAAGAGTTTTATGAGTTTGTATTGAGCGGCGTTAGTATCTTGATACTCATCAATCATTATGTATTTAAATTGGTTTTGCCATTTTTGTCTGATCTTGAGGTTATTTTCTAGCAAGCTAACCATACGCCCTATTAAATCATCAAAATCTACAGCTCCTGCTTTTTTTAGATCTTGTTCATACAGTGGAAAAACTTTGGCAGCAGTTTTTTGGGTAGGTGTTTGAGCACGACCACTAAATTCTTCTGGGCTAACAAGCTCATTTTTAGCACTACTGATAATTGAAGCTATTGCACGGGGCGGAAATTGTTTTTCATCTATTAAAAGACGTTTTGATATTTGTTTTATTAAAGCTTGTCGATCAGACTCATCAAAAATTACAAAATTATTAGCTAAGCCAATATAATCCCCATCTTGGCGAAGTAGCCTAACGCAAATACTATGAAAAGTACCCATATATGGCATAAACCAACGCGATGGATCAGAATCACTACTAGCATTCTGGTTATTCATTAGCTGCCAAACACGCTGACGCATTTCTTTGGCAGCTTTATTCGTAAAAGTTACAGATAAAATTTGCTCTGGTTTAGCTAATTTTTGATAAATTATATAGGCTACTCTATGAGTTAGGGTTTTAGTCTTACCGCTACCTGCCCCAGCCATAATTAAAAGTGGACCGTCTATTGTTAATACTGCTCTTTGTTGTTCTGGGTTTAGCCCATCTAGTAAATCTATTTGCACAACTGTTATTGTACCAATAAATTATGTGTAAAAACGTTGTGGTTTACTGAATTGCTAAATAAAATACTATCATTACTACTAACAGTACGGCAAAAATTATTCCAAATATAATAGCCTGTTTTTTACTGCCATGTCCATGGTGCGATTCCTTGATTGGCAAATAGTACTCTTTTGTGTCATAAACAGCTGGTTGCTGCATAGTATCTTTTGTATCATTAGTACTTTTTTGGCTATTATCGGGGAGTGGATCTGCAGAGTACTCTACCGTAGCAACTGACTCTACCTTATCTAGATCATCAGACTTCTCGGCATTTTTTTGTTCTTCATCAAATTTTATATCTGGTTCAATCCGCTTTTCGCTAACAATTGTTTGTTTTTTTTCTTTAGAAGTTTTTAACTTAGATGTGTCGTCTTTACTGGCAGAGGATGTTAATGTACCCTCATTATCAACCGTAACTTCTATATCATTATCATCATTTATTTCAGGATTATCAGAATTTGATTCATCACTTGATATCATGCTTCTTTCTTTAATAGAGATAGATTTAGTTGTTGAGGCTTGACTTGCGTCTACTGGCACATCACTAGAAATTGAACCTTCAGTGTTAGTTTTTATAGAAGGCTTAATATTTATCATTTTCTTTTTTAATTCTTCTGGATCCATTTTAATAGTTTCCTGTCTGTTTTATACCATGATTAACTCTATATGCAGTATCAATTATGCCGCTAAATTGTCTATAATTTAGGCTAGCACCACCAACTAATAGACCATCGATGCCACTTGCCTTTAAAAATCCACTAGCTACGTCTGGCTTAACACTACCTCCATATAATAACCTTACATCTTCAGCAACTTTTGTACTAAACATACCCGCAATATTATCTCGAATAACTTTGGCAGCACTTACGGCTTGATTGGGTTTTGCAACCTCTCCGGTACCGATTGCCCATACTGGTTCATAAGCTACTACTAGTTTTTGAGCTTCTGATTCAGTAATATCGGCTAAAGCTGTGGTAATTTGATCATGCAAAACCTGGTTGGTCTCTCCCGCTAAGCGCTCCATTTTAGTTTCTCCAACACATAGTATTGGAATGATACCGTTCCTAAACGCCGCTTTTACTTTTGCACATACGGAATCATATGATTCATTAAATACATGACGTCTCTCTGAATGCCCAATAATCACATACTTTACGATTCCTCTTAACATAGTAAATGATATTTCTCCGGTATATGCACCTTCATCTTTGTAGTATGCATTTTGAGCAGCTAAAGAAAATTTTCTGTGATCAATTTCTAGACTGATGGGCTGCAAAGATAGTGCATTAGGTGCTAAGACTACTTCAATATCCCGATGGATATTAACATTTTCGTGCAAACGCTTAACCAATAAACTGGCTTGCGCTACATTTAAGTTCATCTTCCAGTTGCCAACAATTAATGTTTTACTCATATTATATAAATAATTTTTACCGATTATGCTTACTTGAATATTATCATGGATGACTTACCAAACACAATTATAGAACGATTATTACTGTTACCAAATTGCTTAGCATTGGTATCAATACTATTTATCTAAAAGTGCATCAACACCTGGCAGTTTTTTGCCAGTCATAAGCTCTAAACTAGCACCACCACCCGTAGAAACATGATCCAGCCTTTGGCTTAAGCCACTAACAGACTCCACAAATCCAACCGTATCACCACCCCCAACTACAGTAAGGGGTTTATTTTTATATCCTGGTCGCTCACCAGCAAGTGCCGCGGCAATTGTAAGAGTACCACTAGAGAATGGATCGGCTGCACCACTAAGGCCTTTTACCTCAGTTACGCCTGCCGTACCATTCCATATAGCTGTAGCAGATAAACTAATCGCCCCAGCTATTATTCCAGCAGTAATAGGCCCAATGTCTAATATTTTTTCACTATCGGCAACTGTATAGCTTGATTTTGGTGGTCTTTTTGGATAATTACTTATATCTGCCCAAGTATGTGAATTTATGTCTACTACTCTAGTAGCTGAACTATTATCTATACTTTTTGCCACTATAACATCCTTGGGTAGCAAAAATGTAAACCGCTGTTTGATCATTTTTTTATGTGCCTTTTTAATAATTTGTGATGCAAGCTCTACTGACTCTGGCTCTACCAAACTACCACCTACCTGTATACCATCTGCCAGCAAAAAAGTATTTGCCATTGCACCCACCACTGCCACAAAATCTGCTTTTTCTATAAATTTATCCAATAAATCAATTTTATCGGATATTTTTGCACCACCAATTATAACTGCTAATGGCCTATCTGGATTTTCCATAGCATTAGTTATAGTATCTACCTCTTTTTTGAGTAATAATCCTGAGACACTTGGTAAATATTTGGTAATAGCATCCGTGCTAGCATGTGCTCGATGGACTACACCAAAACCATCTTGTACAAAAACATCACCCAAAGATGCTAGCTCCTTAGCGAATTGATTATCGTTTTGCTCTTCTTCTTTGTAGAAACGTAGGTTCTCTAAAAGCAATATTCCACCACTAGACAAATTATCTACTGCAACTTTTACATCTTGCCCAACACAATCATTTATGAACTCTACGGGTAAGTGTAATAGATCACTAAGCCGCGCTGCTGCAGAACTTAAACTGTATTTAACGTCTTCTCTACTACTAGGCCTACCAAGATGAGATAAAAGTACAATTTTTGCGCCCATGCCATGAACATGCTCAATAGTAGGTAGTGCTTGTATAATACGAGTATCATCAGTAATTACACCGTGCTCATTTATAGGAACATTAAAATCAACTCTTATAAGTACCGTTTTTCCTTTTAAATCTAGGTCATAAATTGTTTTTTTGGTAAACATGTTGCTACTCTAAAACTCTTACTTTTATGGTATCTGTAGTGCCTACTACTCCTGGATATTTGCCAGAAGCCGTAACTACAATATCACCCTTTTTTAAGACTTTATATTTACAAAGCCAATCTGTTAGTTGAGCGGCCTGATAGTGATCATCTTTTCGAACAAAAGATTTTGTACCATAAAGTATAGCTAGTTGATCCGCCACCTTTACGCTACTGGTAACCGCAATAATAGTAATATTTGGCCTTCTAGATGCAATCCTGATAGCTGTAGCTCCGCTTTTTGTTTCTGCAACTATCGCTGTAGCATCTATAGAGTCTGACAAATCTATAATTGCCTTAGATATAGCACCCTGGGGGGTATGAGCATCCGTTGGTTTGTCTGTATATACTGCTTTTAGTGGCGAATTTGCTTGGGTGTAACAAATTACCCGTTTCATAACTTTTACCGATTCTATCGGGTATTTACCATTGGCTGTTTCATCACTCAGCATAACTGCATCAGCACCAATTATTACAGCCGTTGCTACATCACTAACCTCCGCTCGGGTCGGATCTGGGCTTTCTGTCATACTTGCCAACATCTGAGTAGCAACTATTGTTGGTTTAGAGTATTTTAATCCCAAACCCACTATCTTACGCTGTAAAATCGGTACTTGTTCTGGCTCGGTTTCTATAGCTAAATCACCCCTAGCAACCATTACAGCATCTGCAGCATCTATAATTGCCTCTAGGTTTTCGGCAGCTACTTTTGTCTCTATTTTGGCAATAATTTTTGATTCGCTACCTAGATTTTTAAGCAATCTACGTAATTTTTGAATATCATCTGCCGTTTGCACAAAACTCAAAGCCACATAATCTATATCGTTATTAGCGCCATATGTTATATCTTTTTTATCTTTGGTAGTAATAATATCCCCGCCAAAGTTGGTGTCTGGTAAATTTATACCTTTTCGGGCAATAAGTATACCGTCGTTCTCTGCGATGGCATGCACAACTCCATCTTTAACACTAGCTATAACGGTCTTAACCTTTCCATCAAATAGGTAAAGTCTCTCTCCGCGTTTTACTTTTGTACTAATATCATACTGCACAGGCAATGTACCTTCTCGGTCATAATCTGCACCAAATCTAAATCTTAAGTTTTGGCCTTTTTGCACTGGTACTACACCGTCAAAATCACCTAATCTTATTTTTGGGCCTTGAATATCCTGAATAATAGCTACTGGTTTTGCCAATTTTTTACTAGCTTTACGTATCCAGGCTATCTGCTCATCACGCTCTTCGTATGTTCCATGGCTAAAATTAAGTCTCAATCCATTCGCTCCAGCCTCTATAAGTGCTAGGATTGACTCGTAACTATTAGTTGTTGGCCCTATTGTAGCTACAATTTTAGTACGCTTAAAATCACTTACTTTGGCTTTAGGAGCCGTATCTGTTAAATCCATACAAAATATCCCATTATAAACATTAGCTTTATTATAACAGGATATATCCTGCCTTAAACATTAAATTATTCTACGGACGAAACAAGCACATTTGGACTACTTTGTTCAAATCCATTATCTGCAAGAAATTCTTCAATTTTAGAAACATCATATGTATTAACTACTATAGATTCTCGGCCCACCAGCTTACCTATGCTTTTCGCTTTGCTGAATAAGGAACCCATAGCACTATTAGCCTCTTCTTCGCCATTTTCTACACTTACAGCACCAGCTGTTAGCCGCAATGATCTATCCTGTTGGGCAAATTCGATTGCAATCATTGCCAACACTCTTGCTTGCTCATCTTTTGCGCATAATATCACTTCATTATTAGTATGTTCGTTAGCATATTGTTCAGAATCAATCGGTTTACCCAACTTAGACTCTACTAAACTAACAGACTTACTAAAATCCTTAGGATCAGAATCTGGTATTATTTGTCGAATTTCTAGATTCATTAGTTTTTATCTCCTTTGATCTATTAATTTTTCTAAGTTTTGCAACATCTTTTTTGTTTTGCAACTTTATTTCATTGTACTCTTCTAATAATACTGAATCAACTACAATCAAGTTGTAAAAAATATAAACGCTTGTGGATAAATTATTTCTGTCCATTGTTGTAATTATTAGTATTTTATGTTATTATTTACAAGTTTATGTTCCCTAGTTGAGAGGCATTGTAATGACTGCCACAGGTACTACAGAAGTTGTGTGCATTGGTGATATCAAGGTCAAGAAGGAAAGTCTGACTAGATACCCAAAGCTTGCAGAATCCTTACAAGAACAAAAGACATCTGTCGTACTGGTATGGTGCACGCAGCATGATAAGAGTATAGATGCTTTATCCGAGCAAGATATGCAAGAAATTGCACAGCTGCCACTGTGGTCACCCCATGACGAAAGTCACCTACAACAGCAACAAGAACTAAGAACAAAAGAAACCGAGTCCCAATAGGACTCAACGAGGCTGAGAGGGCAAGATTAACATTCTTGCCCCTCACCTCTTTTTTTATACCCAAAGACAAATAAAAATAGACTCATATATTGCAAATGAGTCCATTTTAGTGACGCCAAGGAGAATATCTAAGTAAGCTCAATGCGACATCGGCTTGCGCACGAAGCAAGCTCCTGTGCGCAAACCTTGTCTTCGAACTGAAGTTCGACTTTCGCTGTACGAAAGCACCATATTAAAAGCCCCAGCAAGCTGAGGCACTTAATATGGTGAGCTTAATGCAACAAAAATCGAACACATTCTTTAGTATTTTGGAGCTATTAAGTAAACGACTTAAAATGTTGGGGATCTGATATCATAAAGCATTTCTCTGATACTCATATATCTAATTGTTGTATCTTATTTCAAGAAACTGCAGAGAAATTTATGATATTTTCATTTTTGAGTAGTTCAATATTATCTATAGTCAACTTTTCATCAAATAATGTATCACCATAAATATCTACTCTCATATACATACTACCCAAGTCTGTATATACAATGATTGACGAGTCCACATCTCTATATATGGGAAATAGACTATTATATGCATTATTGACTTTGTTTGATTTTATCAAATACTTTCCCAAGTCATTGAAATCAACTTTACGCTTTATTACCTTATCAGCACTATGTTTCATTGGACTTATTATATCTATGTCTGCACGAGCTACGCTTCCAAAATATTGTGAAACTACAGTATTAAAGTCAGTATTCTTAATTTCATTGACATTTCTGTTTAATCTTAAAATAAATCTTCTAAAAAAATCTACATCTAGAAAAATTTTATAATCAACTAAGCTCTCTAACTTGCCATACCACGCAAATATTCCCTCAATAATAATCACTCTACGAAGATTATTATTTTTGAATTCAACAGTTTTTTGTGCTGACGGCATATGATCCTTTAAAGTGTAGGCCAAGATGTCAACAGATTCACCATCAATAAGCTTCTTTAGTGCTATTACGCACTCATCTATTCTATAGTTATCAGGATCATCCCATTTATATTTTGATGTATGTTTTCCTTTGAAATTCTTACCAATACTAAAGTCATCTTGATTAATTATTGCAACATCTATCCTATTTTTTTTTAATAAATTACCTATTTTTTTGGATGTAAAACTTTTACCACTACCAGAACCGCCAGCTATTCCAACAGTTATGACTCCAGAAGTCGAAGTATTTAGTTTAGATATAATTTTCGTAACGATCATATTCATGATATTTTCTGTTTTCTTCCATACCGTTAGGTTCATTCATATTAAAGTTAGTTTTTTTAATAATATCCAGCACGAGTTTTGGTCCTTCATAAAATAGACTTAAGTTGGCCATAAATGTATCTCCACCAGTTTTTGACTCTAGTACATATGAGTTAAAGCCTGCTATTCCATAAAGCCCATTTGCTCTGTCAAGATCTTTTATATCCATAGAAGAATCACTTGTCAAAATTAAAAATTGCCTATTGGCTAGGTTAGCCGTATCAACACCGTAATATCCATGCGAATAATTTTCAATATCTTTGATGGAAACATTCATGCCCGCACCTTCTCTTAATATTATTCCCCATAACTCAGCAGAATATGACATATCCGCAGTATATAAGATTATCAATTGCTTAAAGGGATCCATCCAGCTAGTCAACTGCTTATGCTTTTCATACCGAGCAATAGAATTAGGATTTATGGGATTTGTGAATAATTCATTGATTGCCAATAAGGTTGATATTGGGCTAACTGGCCTGCAGAATATCTTTTCTTTATATGGTGGTATTACTATACTTAATCTATTAGATTTTTGTTCTTCAAATTTTTCATTACCTGTTATTACAACTACGTCACAAATTTCAACACAGGTATTATATATAATTAATGAATCTGCTCTGTTTAGCCCATGGCTAATAATAATAACCAGATCTCTAGAGTTAAGAGACCGAGATTTTCTTATCATTTTTGCAGTTGGCAAAAAAATAACAACCCTATTTAGTCTTTCTTGTAATTTATGTTCCAAAAATAAAGCATTTGGATATGAAGTTCCGGTACCCGTAATAAAGACTCTATTTGCTCTATCTAGCATCTGCCAGAAATTCGATATGATATTTTTAGATATATTTAATTTTTCTAATATAGTATCTGTACCATTTACCAGATTTTCAAATTCTGTAACCGAAGCGTTTAATTGCATTATAATATTCTACTACTTAATAGATTTGTTTGCTGTGTCCATTGCAATTATTTTAGCAAACCCATTATCCCCTGGAAGAATTTTCACAACATCAACCGCACCTATGAAATCAGGGTGAAAATAATTAGCTATTGGTCTAACTCTTTTTGCGGTTTCTCCTATATTATGTTTAGCCCCAGATTTTTGCTGTACAGAGTGTAAAATTATTCTTGTGGGGTCGATTTCAATCACTGCAAAATTAACATTTTTTGCATTTAAAGAGCCTAACAGATTGCTCACTCTCTGGAGAGTTTGCCCACTATTTGAATTA
>CAZTUU010000023.1:0-492 GCA_964616505.1 uncultured Candidatus Saccharibacteria bacterium | reverse complement strand
ATAGATAATCCATGATGCGTACTTATGGGTAAATAAGCGGCTGTTTTTTTATTACCATAAATTTTTTCTGAAATTAAATTTGATACCGCTGCTAGCTCAACACCACCGCTAGAAAGACCCAAGAAAACTTCCGTATCTGGATATTGATTACAAATTTCATTTGCTCTTACAGCTATCAGCAATTGATTATCTACTTCTGGGTTTTTATGACGTAATGGATAATTGTTATCTTCAGAATATTTTACATAGTCCTTGGAAAAAGATTCTATATTTCTTAGTTCATTAATGATTTCACGTTCATCTGTATCAATACCAAGCATAAATGAATATTGAAGTTCTACACTTTTTTCATAATAGTACTTAGCTTTATCAGATATTTCTAGTAAACCTTGAAGATCATTTATTACATCACCTTCTCTGGTTGAATTTATTGTTGATAGGAATAGAGACTGTAGGTTTCCTCTTAAATTATCCATAACAGCTAATCTTATT
>CAZTUU010000022.1:8719-10228 GCA_964616505.1 uncultured Candidatus Saccharibacteria bacterium | reverse complement strand
GCAAAATTGGCACTACTTTTAACTATATAGTGGTTAAGTATATTTTCTTTCAGCTCTAATACATTTTCGGTGTCTACCGTTATTACAAATGCATCAGGCACAGAAAAACCTAATTGCATTAATTTAAATAAATTATATGCTTTTCCACCGATTATATTCGAAGATAAGTTGTCTACTTTAGATAGATCAAATAACATTTACTGATGTACGTTTATTACTTTTTTGTTTGAAAGCAAAACGTATTCCTTTGCCTGCCAAAGGTTCGTCGCTATACCTTGGAAAAATATGAAGATGTGCATGTTCCACATTTTGTCCTGCCACTTCATTAATATTCCAACCAAGATTATACCCATCTGGATTATGTTCGTCTATGTATTTCTTGAATTTATGGAGTAATTCATACAGTGCTCCCCATTCTATTTTATTAATTTCAAAAGGAGTTAATACATGACGTTTAGTAATTATCATAGCCCCATTTCTCAGTTCTCCGTCATCTGCTTTTATGAAATACCAAAGGTTATCTTCATACAAAATATCACCTCTAATAACATTGTTTGGTAAGCAAAATGGACATTGATTCATAGCGTACTCTTTCTCGTCTTTACTTAGTATGATTATATAATATTTATAAGAAATATGGTATGATTCTATGATTAAATGTTTTTTAGATACACTGTATGGTTAGCCTGAACGAGCTCAATAGCCTCATTGATAAAATAATCTCTTCCTTGGATTTAAAAGAAGATTTTGGATGGAATAAAAAAATCAATAAAGTATTGGTCATACTTAGTGCATCTCGCTCAGGATCAAGTTTAGTCTTTGATGCATTATCTAAATCAGCAAACATAATTGCACCCGCAGGAGAACATGAGCCATGGCTATTCTTAACTAAAAACAAGTTTCCATATCAATATTCTGATGAGCTTAAGGGCATTGATAATATTGAATTATTACTGAATCTGCTACGCAATGATCTTCTAATTAGAGAAAATAATATTCTTTCCGAAGAATATTTGTCATTACTAAGAAATCGTCTTGCATTACGTCAAATATATCTTCCAAACAGTTGGTATGCGCAGTGGCAGAAACAATATTATCGCGTGGATTTTGAGGTGTTAGAAAAAATTAGGATAAACTTAGCGAATATATTGTCATATGAGCGGATAAAAAGCAGACTAGCTATTACTAATAATGAGTTTACAAAAAATGTATTACTACCAATTGAAAACCCACCTTTCATAGACCAGCCTCTAGCGCGTCGTGCAACTGATGAGGAGCTATCAGCTAAAACGCTACTATTTAAAGCACCATCTGATGCATATAGAAGTGGTTTATATGAGAACTTGTTTCCAAACGCATCTATTAAGTTTATTCATTTAACACGAGGGTATCCGCAAACTATTAATGGTTTGATTGATGGATGGACTTTAAATGACTTTGACTATATATCTAACCCAACTGGTCTATTTGATAAAATTCTTAATATTAAAGGATACTCCAAGTCTTCAA
>CAZTUU010000022.1:0-8709 GCA_964616505.1 uncultured Candidatus Saccharibacteria bacterium | reverse complement strand
GGTGTTTTGACCTTTTTCCTGAATGGCGTAAATTTACTGATAGAAATATTATATCCATATGCGCTATGCAATGGCTTACGGCACATAATTATATTCTGGATAATTTTAATGTGGTTAGTCGATTAAAATTCGAGGATATCTATTTAAATAAAGAAGTCTTTATAAAAAAACTTGAGGATATAACTGGAATTTCAGTAAAAGGTTATAATTGGAATGAAAGTATTATGAGCACTGACTCACCTCGTCAATATAGATGGCATAAAAGAAAGGATATTTTATTAAACCTTTCAAACTATATTTCTTCGGAAAATTATAATAAAGTACTTGATGTAAATAATAAATTAGGATATTCACAGGATATTTTGGAATGGCGTTAGTTAATTATAGCAATGAATATTCGCGTTTAAAAAAAGTAATATTATACAGACCACGTATAGCTGAAATTGAAAATCATAATCCTCAAAAAGCTATGTATATCAGCCTACCAGACGCACAAAAAGTATTAAATGAATTTGATAGTATAGTTCGAAAACTTGAGAGCTTAGATATAGAAGTAATTGTTCTAGAAGGTAATAAAAATAGTGTACTTACTTCAAATATGATCTATCTTAGAGATGTTGCTACTGTATTTAGGGATAAAGTGATTATCTCTAGAATGAAGCATGAAATACGTCAAAATGAACCAGAAAAACTCATGAATTTATTAATTAATAATAATAGTAAGTTTGAAGAAACATTTATTTGCTTAAGTAATGGTACGATAGAGGGTGCAGATATCTTTGTAATAAATAGTAACTTAATATACGTATATATTGGTAATCGTACAAACTGCGATGCTGTCCAAGAAATAGCTACACTTTACCCAGAACTTGAAGTGAAATTAATTAAAGCAAAGATCAATAATATACCTCAGCATATTCTAGGTGGAGTTCATATTGTGAATAAAGATTTAATTATTCGTAGAACACAATATTGCAAAGATATGATTCAGGATTATAAATCTGTTGATTTTGTTGAAGATATTGAGACTGCAAGTGGATTTGCTTTAAATTTTCTTACTATATCTCCAAATGAAATATTAATGCCATCAAATAGGCCAAAAACTAAAAAAATATTAGAAGATTATAGAATTAAATGTCACGAAGTTGATATAGACGAAATTCATAAGATGGGTGGAGGGCTAGCGTGCATGGTTTTGCCCATTCTAAGAGAGTCATAACTATCAATGTTGCATACTTTCCCTTGAATTTTGGGATAAGGTATCATCTATAAGGAGCCGTATCTCCAGAATATCGCATTCTACTTCCCTATCAAAAGTTTGGTTAACGAACCATAAGTCTAGCCAAGAAAATAGTCGGACATTTGTCCGACTATTTTCATGATTTAAGCTGACTAGGATTTGAATGTGAAAGCCAATTATGACACTTCTCATCCGAAGGACGCTCTTAGAAAATTAATTTTAAATTTGCGGCATTATTTCGAATCCCCCTATATGAGAATACTAAAATATCCATTACTACTGACCCTGTAGATTAATTGTTTTGATTATTCTTCGCCTGTAAGGATCATTATCGGGAAACATGTCAACTATCGACAAAGAATTGAAATTAACCAGATCTCCTTCAAGTAGCCGACTATGTAATTGTACTGTAGCATGAGCCCTGAAACCCTTCTCAATATATTGAGGTTCATTGAATTCTGCTCCAGCATTTTTTAGTAACTTAATAACACTACAGTGAAGCGCTGGTAGATTTTTGCCCATATTTAATATAGTAACTTGAACCTGTTGCTCTGGACCAAAATATTCATCATGGCCTGCTGTTACCATAATTGGTTTTAGCTTAGCTAGCAGTTCCGATAAATTCTCTAATAAATTATTATTCCAATTAACAGCAAATACGTCAGCAATTGTTACATGTAAAGGCCACTGATCCGAAGAGAATTCACTACCCTCTTTCCTATCTTCGAGGAGCTGTATAATAGTGTATTTTTGGGATAGCTTTTGCACAGGATAATTTTAGCATAAGTGATCAAGTGACTGAAAAGCAGCTGGTAATTGTAATAATTAACTAAAAATGGTATAATAATTTTAATGAAAAATGACATAGTTCATATTGAGCTTTGCTACCGCCTGCTGGGAGTTCATATAATAAAGAAGCATCTGGAGTCTGTTATATGGTATGGCTCCGCTAGTAAAGGGCAGGATATTCACCCTAGATCTGATTGTGATATGCAGATCATACTGAACGAGCCAAGCTATGATGCAACAATTGAGCTAAATGTAATACTTGAAGATTATCCTTATGTTGATTTGAGTATTGTGTACCTAAAGGATATATATGATAAGAACGGCCAAGTGGTATTCCAGAATGGAACTAAGGGCCTCTTTTTTATTCATGTCCTAGCACAGGGTAAAGTTCTCTATGGTAAGAATATCTATAAAAATATTGCAGATAGACTGGGTCTTTCGGAGATTAAGCCATCACTGGTCTTTACAATTCGGGAATATCTTTCTAGGCTCAGGATAATGGCAACGCACAATCCAAACGATACATTAAGATTTAAAAAGTATAGCCTAAAGTTACTTAAAGATATCTTGATATATAAAGGGGTTATATCCTTAGACGAAATTTCGCAAGTAACTTACGAAGATACCTACAAAAAAACTAAAAATTCTTTTAATTTCGATTCTAAGACAAATTTAATTTTTTCAAAGATTACTGATTTTAGTAGTAACTTTACCAAAGAGGATATGGCCACTCTTTTGTCTAATTATGAAAGCATAGTACATAGTAGTATATATGAATGAAAGGTTTGGTCGCGAAACCGATTCTAGTATTAATTCATCTTATGAAAGGGCTTTTCTCAGTAATCGCAATAGAATAGCCGAACAGCTATTTCACAATCCTTCATACAGATGTTTTGATGCTATGAACGAGATGTCTTTGCTAACGGAAGAATATATTAATAACTCCGATAGATCTAATAATCATGTATTTTTAGCCGGAGGCTCACTGGGCAGAAGAGAGATGTTGCCTAATTCTGACATTGATCTATTTATAGTAAACGATATGCATGATAAAAATTTGGTTTATGCTGGAGTAGACAAATTTGAAATCGGCTACATAAATAAAGAAAATTTGAAAGATCTTGTTAGATGCTCATTAGTTGACGGCAATAGACTGGTTGATAGCAGGCTTATTAGTCATGATGAAGACCTAGACATACAGAATATTATTTTATTAGAAAATACATTTGATCGGCAACTAGCCAATATCATAAGTGAGTTTTGCTATTTTAGGAATTTTGATTACCCGCAGAAAAACAGTATTTCTCTAGGCCCTAATTTAAAATATAGCAGCGGATCGAGTCGGGATACAATATTTTTTAATTGGATTTATAGAGCAGAAAGTGGTGTTCTTCCCTCTTGTGGCAATAGCCTCAATGGTTCTGAGCTAGAGAGTGCTTTGCATTTTATGAGTGACAGCTATAACTTAAGACCACCTTTTGCTGCTATAGACTTAATTTTAACAGTCAAAAATGCTGCCATCTCTATATATAATTCAAATGGAGATATACGCAGCAAGTACCATTCGTATCCCAATCTAGAAACAATTTATAATCTCTGTTCTGATAAGTTTCGGTCGCTGGGTTTACTTGATACTCAACAATTCTGCAAGGTTTACGGTGAATCTCGTTTAGAGATTGAACATAGTGTCAAGGAGTATATAAATAGGTTCCTGTCTAAAGATAGCATACCAGATGATTTACGAGCTATACTAACTATCTCGGGAAGAAGCTTGGCCAAAAAGGAGTATATGGACTATTTAATTAGTGCAACAAATCAATCACATTCAGCCACTGCTTTAGCCTCCTGGATGTTAGTACAAGAAGATCCTTCTTCAGAAGAAATTGATATAATTGCCAAAAATTTTATGAATAATAATTTGGATAGAATATGGGGAGGCATAATGGCTGTAATTTGTTCACCTAATATCAATGACCTTACACTATGCCTTCTAGCAGAATGGCTTTATACTAATGAAAAAGGTGCGTATTTATTAAAGCTAATATCCAGAAGTCCGGCAGCTAGTCTTGGTACTAAAGAGATTGCTTATGGATACTATAAACAAAAAGAAAGGATGAAATAGTATGCTTAAAATTATGACTCTCAACTTATGGAGATATTATGAATGGGGGGAAAGAAAGAATAATATAACCTCACTTATAGAAAACGAGAAACCAGACATTATTGCCTTACAGGAAGTACAAACTAATCTGTCATTTTCAAGCATGCCCCAGTCAGACTATTTAGCTGATGAGATAAATTATAAATATCGAGTATTCTCTCCGACATCTGAAAAAGTTAATCAAATTAATAAAGTTGGAAATATGGAATCGAGGGCTTCTCATGGCTTAGCTATAATCTCTACATATCCTATTATATCTTCTGAAAGCTACTTCTTGAAAAGGCAATCAACTGATAAAGAAACAAGAAGTGTTTTATTTTGCAAAATAGAGACCAACCAAGGTGTAGTGGATGTATGTAATGTGCATTTTAGTAATAATGACAAATTTGCAGACTTTCAACTAAAAGAATTAATAGATTTATGTAAGGAAAAAGATTTAAAACCTGTAATTTTAGGAGATTTTAATCTCTTCAGTCTAGATCAATACAAGAATAATTATTTAATGGGCTACACAGTAAGTACTGATATCGAGAAATATATGTCATATCCTAAAGACAATGGTACACTTGACTATATTATTTCCCCTAATGCATACATGATAAAAAAGATATTTTGTTCCAATTCTTATGTCTCGGATCATCGAGCTGTATTGGCAAAAATAGATTTAAGTTATTCGTCCACCATTAGATAATAGATGATCATTTTTTCTAGTGGTTGTATCCAACGTCAAGAAACTTATGAACAAAAAATCAGTATTTATAATCATATAGCCAAATATTAAATCGCAACCAAATAATAAAAAACTTATTGCTGTAGATAATAATGAAACTGTAAAATTACTTAAACAATTTTTTAGTACAGTCGACTATTATCTTTGAAATAATGACGACTATTATTTCTGTACTTTATAGGTATATGTATATTACAATGCCAATCTATAATACAAAGACAACAATTTAAAGAAAGAAGGACACCAGAATTATGTCAATAGTAAACCAGCCCTCAGAAATAGAGCTTGAACTTACATATTTAGCCGTAGAATTACCGGAAGAAATTAAGAAATCCAAGCCCAAAAGACTTGTTGATGTATATGTGCCAGAATCAGGGGTTAAACATGCAAGATTACGTTTACGCCAAAAAGGTGACTCATTCGAAATTACTAAAAAAATACCTATTAATGAGCATGATGCATCCGCTCACACAGAAATGACTATCCCTCTTGATGAGGCAGAATTTAATGCTCTCGCATCAGTTAGTGATAAGCGAGTAGTTAAAGACAGATATAATGTAGATATTGACGGTTACCCAGCTGAAGTTGACGTATTTTGCGAAGAACTAAAAGGACTTGTTCTCATTGATTTTGAATTCACTAGCGAAGAAAAAAAAGCTTTTAAACAACCTTCAATCTGCCTTAGTGATGTTACCCAAGAAAATTTTATTGCGGGTGGTCTTTTGGCCGGAAAAACATACCAGGATATAGAACCTGAACTTAAAAGGTTTAATTATAAAGAGCTATAATAATCATGCCTATTTATAATGATGTGTTGCTCGTAGAAGAAGTAAATCAGTTTTTAAGAGATCGTTATAAAAAATCCGCCAGGGCGGGCTTGAATATCAAGCCCGCCGCTTAGCGGTATTTTTGGGTTCACATTTCTAACCCAAGGTTGTCAATGACGTCACGGACATCATTTAATTCTACGCCAGGCCAAATATAGATCGCCAGTATATATTTGCGATCATTTCTGCTAGCGCTGATAAAAAAATCCGTACGTGATATTTCTCGATAAAGCACGGCGTAAGATGCATTTTTAAGAGTCTTGTGAAAGACTCCCGATTTTTTGATATTTGGAGGATAATTTTCATCATCCTCCTCTATACCATCATGAACGCAAAGGTCTTGAGTCCTATTTATGCGGCTTGATCTTGACGATAATGTAACATCTAGATCTTCGCCCTCAGCCATCATTACTAATGCGTCTACGTCTACGGTACCTTGAGTCATATGACCTCCATAATGTGCACTTGCAATTTGCAAGAATATAATATAATAACAGAGAATTAGTAAATAGTCAAGATGTACGGCAGGTGTATATATTATTATGAGGTAATATTAGCGTGTTCATCATATTACATATTAGTTTGCGGTTAGATTATAGGCGTATCTACTTGCAAAAATTATTTTATCCATACTGTTTTAATATTTACAAATTCTTTAATTCCATACGATGATAGTTCGCGACCATAACCAGATTTTTTGATTCCACCAAAAGGTAATCTAGGATCTGATGTTACTTGATTGTTAATAAAGACGCAGCCCGATTCAATTTTGGTTGCAATTTGTTTTGCCCTGGTAATATCTTTACTAAATATGGTTGCCCCTAAACCATAGATGCTATCGTTTGCTACTGATACAGCATCATTTTCGTTATCGACAATTATAATTGGCATAACTGGGCCAAATAATTCTTGATCATAGGCGGGCATCCCCTTGGTGACATTGCTAAGTATTGTAGGCTCATAGTAATAGCCCGCTAGGTTTGGTTTTTTGCCACCACTGAGCACTGTTGCACCCATATTAACAGATTCTATAACTTGGCTGTCAATATCAATAAGCATTTGCTCGGTTGCGAGCGGCCCAACGTTCGTTGATGAATCGAGTGGGTTGCCAATTGTAAGTTTACTGAGTTCTATTGTTATACCTTGTGTAAATTTATCAGCGATACTTTTGTGAACTATAAAACGTTTGGCAGCTATGCAACTTTGCCCAGCATTATTTTGCATACGTGCAGAAACAGCGCTTTTACATGCAGCGTTAATATCTGCATCTTCAAGTACGATAAATGGGTCGCTACCTCCGAGTTCTAAGACTGTTTTTTTAATTTCACGACCAGCTTGGGATGCAACAATACTGCCGGCTTTTTCGCTGCCAGTTAGAGTAACTGCTTTTATACGATCGTCATTTATAACTTCCTCTACTTTAGAGGACCCAATTACAAGATTAGTAAATGCTCCAACCGGAAAACCGGCGGTACTAAAAACAGACTCTATTGCAACAGCAGATTTTTGAACATTTGAAGCATGTTTTAGCATGCCAACATTTCCCGCCATAAGTGCGGGTGCGGCAAATCTAAAAACCTGCCAAAATGGAAAATTCCAAGGCATAACGGCGAGTACTATTCCTATGGGATCAAATTCTACATAGCTTTCACTAGCATCAGATTTAACAACCTCTGCCTTAAGAATTGTTTCTGAATTGTCAGCATAATAGTCGCATACCAAAGCAGACTTAATAACTTCTGCTTCGGCTGCTGCCAGAGTTTTGCCAACCTCTTGGCTTATGGTAAGAGCAAACTTAGCAGAATTATCTCTTAGATAATTAGCCGCTTTATGCATGAGTTCTGAGCGATCAGAAAAAGTAGTATTTTTCCATAATTCATAACAGTTTTGTGCTTTATCTATTTTTTGTTTTATTAATTTGTCATCAAATTCTTTAAATTCGGCTATAACTTCTAGGGTTGCTGGGTTAATTGATTTTAGTGACATATGCCTCCTTAGTTATGCTATGTTGTTTTCTTCATTAGTTCTTTAGCGGATAGATGTATGTTCTCAGTGTAGTCAATCGGGGTGTCTATTATATGGATTCCCTTGCTGTTAATGCATTTTGTCAATGTTGTGGTAAAGTCTTCTGTACTATTTATTTTATATCCATGAGCGCCAAAACTTTCGGCAAGTTTAACAAAATCTGGATTATTAAATGATAGGCCAAAATCCTCAAGACCCATACTAGCTTGTTTCCATTTGATCATACCGTAACCACTGTCATTTAGTATGATAATGGTCAAATCTAAGTTTAGTCGCTTTGCTGTCTCAAGATCTGCAAGATTCATCATAAAGCCCCCATCTCCCGCAATTACGACAACTTTTTTAGTTGGATTTAGCAGTTTCGCTGCCATACCTACTGGCAATCCAGCCCCCATAGTTGCCAAAGCATTATCTAAAAGTACGGTATTTTGTTCGTGTGCTGGGTAGTTGCGGGCAATCCATATTTTGTACATACCATTGTCTAATGACAAAATCGCATCGTTTGGCATTATTTGGCGCAATTTAGTAGCTAATCTTTGGGGTTTAATAGGAAATCTATCATCCTTACTCGCATTTGCTATTTCTGCATCTAGGCGTTTTTTATATTTAAAGAATGCTGAATAATCCCAAGATGACTGTTTGTTTATCTTTTCGCTCATTAGCCAAAGTGAATGGGAGATATCGCCCACTAATTCAATATCAGGAATATATACCGCATCGATGTCTGCTTGGTAAAACTTAATATGTATTAAAGTTTGATCTTCTCTGGTAATAACGGGGGGCTTTTCGGTTACATCATGGCCAATCATTAGTATAAGATCTGCTGTCTGAAGAGCTCGATGTACGTAATCGTGGTCACTTAAAGCAGTGGTGCCAATGTATAAATTTGAGCTCTCGTCCTCTACCCCCTTACCCATTTGGGTTGTTACAAAAGGTA
>CAZTUU010000021.1:11763-12332 GCA_964616505.1 uncultured Candidatus Saccharibacteria bacterium | reverse complement strand
GCAATTGTTACCATTGCACCCACAGATGTTGCGTTCAAATCTGCAAGGTGCGGTACATGGACTAAAATAAATTAAATGATAGCTGTTCATTTATAATATAAGAATGGGTTGCGTAAAATATAGTTTTAACAATAAAAATGATTAGAAAGTGATTAGAATAATGGCAGGAATTAACAATAATTTAATACCAGCAAAAAGAGGAGAAGTTAGAAACCCAAACGGTAGAACTAAGGGAGTTCCAAATAACAAAACTCGCATTAGAAGATTACTAGAAATGACTAGTTCTGAACTTAACCCAATAACTAATATGATTAATGATCTAACGCTAGCCGAACAATTAGACTTAGTACAGATAAAGAAAGCTCTTAACGGTGATACAAGAGCATATATAGCAATCATGGATAGATTTGATGGAAAACCTATACAAACAACAGATAGTAGTAAGGATAGCAGTGCGAGAATAACCGTTGTAATAGAAGACTCATACAAAACAAAACCAAGATTTAGAATAAACAATTAATCTATTGAATTATAAAGATGAGAAGAACTGCCACTTAGTGCATAAGCAC
>CAZTUU010000021.1:9822-11753 GCA_964616505.1 uncultured Candidatus Saccharibacteria bacterium | reverse complement strand
AAGTACCCTTCGTTAATATTTAATATGCTATATTAAGGTAGTAAATTAACAATCAAGTAAATTGGATTGGATTGTGCGTATCCAATAGATATTCCATAGAGAGCCTTAAATAGTAACTTAGTCAGTTACACGTATAGAGCCCCGTGAATAGAACTTTAAATTAATATTTAAAGTTTATTCTCGGTGCTTTTTTATTTGGGAAAGGCTCGTATGGCTGGAAAGTATAAAGATTTCGCTGATATTCTTACTGTAGACCAAAAGAAAGAAAATATTAATGAGCTATCTACAGATTCGCAAGTTGTATTTGGACTTTTAACACTTATTGTAGATATAAATTATAGAGTTAAGTATGGAGAAGTAGTTAACCATCAAATAGGTAAAGGATATCGAAAATAGTATCAATTTAATATGCACTATTAGTAAAGATGTGTTGCTGTAGTAACAATCTGCTAGGATATTAATTAACAGGAAACGTATTTTATGACCAATCGCAAATCTTCATATAAAACTAAATCTAGATGCTTTGTTTATCTTAGACGCTCCCAAGATCGCGAAGATCGGCAGCTACTTTCAATAGGAAAACAGGATACTCAGGTCAAGAAGATAGTAAGGGATCACGATCTAATTCCCATACACTTACCCCCAGAAGAAAGATCAGCTAAAACAACAGGAAGGCCCATATTCAACAATATGATGGATCGTATAGAGACTGGAGAAGCTAGGTACATCACCACATGGGCATTATCTCGTCTTAGCAGGAATAGTGTAGATGCAGGAAGAATTATTTATGCACTTGATAGAGGTAAGCTGTTAGCCATACATACACCTAACAAAACATATAGAAATACACCTGATGATAAAATGATACTAAGTATAGAGCTAGCTTTTGCGAAGAAAAATAATGATGATTTGAGCGTTCAGGTTAAAGAAGGCTTTGAACAAAAACGTAAGCATGGTCAATATCCTGGGCCAGCACCACTTGGCTATATCAATAGCATAATTAGAGCTGGAGAAAGAAATATACAGCCCGATCCTTCTACTTCGTCAAAAGTTATTAGATTATTTGAACTAGCAGCGTCAGGAAGGTATACATTGGATCATTTATGGAAAGAAGCACGAGATATACGCCTTTTATCTCGTAGAGGTCAGCCTCTATCAAAACAAACTATGGCTGAAATATTAAAACGTAAAACATATGCAGGAGTTTTTAAATATGGTGGAGATGTTTGGCATCAAGGTACATATGAACCTCTAGTAAGTTTAGATTTATTTAATCTAGTGCAGCTTAGGATGGGGTGGGTTAAGGGAACTTCCGAGCTTAGGCCGTTAAGTACATCTGGACGATCTTACCTTTACAAAGGCCTGCTGCTATGTAAAACATGTAGTTTCAATGTGACTGCTTACACAAAGCCTAAAAAATTGGCCACTGGGCAAACTAAAGAATATGAATATTACACATGTACCAGAAAAAATAGAAAAATAATATGCAAGGAATCACAGATCAATGCTTCTCTTCTTAAAAAAGAAGTTAAGTTAAAAATGTCGGAATTTGAGATAAGTGAAGATGATGCGAAAGTTTGTAAAAACTTTGTAAGTAAATTACATAAAGATCACTTAGCTACAAAGAATCAATATAGACCAGTATGGTTAAAAGACAGAGCTGATGCACAAAAGGCATTAGATACTCTAGACGATAAGCTTGAAAATGGTGTTATGACTGACGATAGGTATATTAAACGTAGTAACAAACATAAAGCAACTATAGCTAGAACTACTGAACTCCTTAATAGCACAGATCAAGATGCCACAAGATGGTTAGAACTATCTAATGAGGTATTTTCTACTGCTACTAACATTGGTGATGTTTTTGAGATTGCAAATGATGAGGAAAAAAGACAATTAATGATATATGTAGGTTCGAACTGGTATTT
>CAZTUU010000021.1:7664-9676 GCA_964616505.1 uncultured Candidatus Saccharibacteria bacterium | reverse complement strand
ACACCACGAGCCCTTAAATATAATCTAAATTATATAGCAAGTTGCACGCGTTATCTTATCAAAAATAGTACTTTTATGCAACGCAACTATAACTTAGGCTTTTATAAAAACCTGGGCTTTATCTTTATCCTTATATTCATTTAAATATTTATTTATATCTTGGTAACTTATAAAAATGCGAGCTGCTTTAATTTTATCACCATCATTACCTATATTTTTAACAATTTCTAGGCCATATCCCAGATTAATAATACCCGATGTTTCCCCTGGCTTAAGCTTGTATAGTGCCTCTATAGTCTGTGGTGGAATATTATTATCATTTTTACTAACCAAAAAACCTAATTGTCCTCCGTTATCTTTAGTAGCTGTATCATCAGAGTATTGCTTAGCAACTACTCCGAAGTCCTGCCCACTCTTTACAGCCGCTAAGGCGGCATTAGCACGCTTATCGGCATCTGTGTCTAAGGCTTGTAGTACTTTCTGAGTTAATAGCTGCTGCTTAACGCTCCGCCAAAAGTCTGCCTCAGACCAACCCCAATAACTCTTTAAAACATCTTTAAAAACTTTGTTATTGCTCCCTAATCGATTTTGTACACGCAACTGCTTTATCTGGTCATCCACTTCTTTATTTGTTACGTTAATATTTTTCTCTTTAGCAATTCTCTTTATATATGCATAATCTATTACATTATTCAGAGATTTAGTACGTTGATCTTCGAGTTGTCGTTTACCTTGCTCAGAGCTAAAGTCTACACCTTGTTGAGTCTGAAAATAATGAATGTAATGTCTTAACTCAAACAGATAGTCCTCGTAAGATACAAATGTACTACCGATTCTAGCAACAGGAAATGGTAATATTTTTGTTACCTGATACATAAAAGCCGATGTTGACTGAAATTTATATAAACTTAACAAAGTAAAAGTCATAAAACTGATTATTGCTGCAACAATAATTATTACCGTAACTGAAACAATTTTATGTTTAGAATGCTTAAGTGGGTAAACAAACTTTTGCGCACCCTTAATTACTGCTTTTCTGTGCTCATCAACGGTTTCGTTAGTGATTTTTGGTAAGTTATTGTCACTAAGCTGCTTGGGCTGTTTTTTACCAACCCTTAAAAGCTTCTTAACATGGTAACTACCTGGTACTGTTCGTTTCTTCTTATCCATATAATCTATGTAATCGTAGGGCTATTGGCATTAAATCCAAGCTCTCGCAAAATATGAGACATACGTTTTTGGATTACCTTAGGTTTATGAACATCATGTATAACCAGGTCACCTACGTATGTCTGTACTACTATTGTACCAAATCCTAGCATAGTTTCTTGTAAACCATTTATTTCGTAAGAGATTGTCTGAATTTTATCTAACCCAATGTCAACCACACTGTGTTTCCACAAACCCTTTTGGGTACTTTGTATAAACCTTTGATTAGTAACAATATATACACTAAAATACCAACCCATCCAAGAATAAAAAAAGACCATCAAAAACAGAATTAGCCCTATCGCAAGACCACCAAAAAATACCAACATAGTTGGATAAGCTAACGCCGGCAATACTCCTATGAGGAGCAGTAAGGATCCAAAAACTAGCGCTTTACGCATTACAACAGGGTGCTTTCTAAATAATAAAAGCATTTCTTCGTCATCAAACTGGTCAGAAAAATATTTATGCGCCATATCTTAAAACTTATTGGTGATCCGGGAGGGAATCGAACCCCCAACACCCACCTTAGGACGGTGGTGTTCTATCCATTGAACTACCGGACCACAACCATATTGTACAATATGGTGCTAAGTTCTGGATAAGATTGAATACCTATTACTTTATCATGTGTTGTTGATGAACGGATACATAGGAATGAATTTCACTCTCCGAGAACCATAAACCAACCTCAAACTCGGCCTCTTCTATGCTACCAGATGCATGTACTAAATTACGTATAGGTCTTTTGCTTTTATTTGCAAGAGCAGATGAATCAAAAGAATAGTCACCCCTTATCGTAC
>CAZTUU010000021.1:1872-7548 GCA_964616505.1 uncultured Candidatus Saccharibacteria bacterium | reverse complement strand
TTATGAGCATCATCTGTGCCAAGCTCTTTGACAGGATCTAGCCCTTGTTCTTCGTAATTTTCTAAAGTTTTATTACCCATCCCCTCTATGAATTCTGTTCGTGATGTTGGGTAATGCTTATTAGCTAACTCTTCAGTTGCTATAACCATTTTAGCTGCAACGATCTTTAAACCGATTCTCTCGAACCTAGTAATAATTTCTCCGGCTATTCCCCTTTGCAACGCATCGGGTTTTAAAATTACTAATGTTTGTTCCATGCTAGCTTATGTTTCCTTCTTATTTTAATTATATATAACAGAGTAGCATACCTGTTAGATTTTGCCCAAAGCTAGTAACACTATTAACACAGCCGCCAGTCCTATCCTATAATATCCAAAATCTCTTAACCCACTATTAGAGAGTAGTTTAAGCAAAAAACCTATGGCAATAATTCCACTAACAAAAGAAACAATATTGCCAACAATAATCACACCCATATTATCTGTAATAAAACTTATACCACCATCTCCTATAATGGTGTTAGCAATTCCACCAATCATTACTGGTATAGCCAGCAAAAAGCTAAATTCGGCCGCCCGCTTGGCGCTCAATCCACTACGCAAACCAACTAAAATTGTTATGCCCGATCTAGACGTGCCGGGTATTAAAGCTATTGCCTGCGCCAGACCAATTTTTATAGAGGTCGGCCAACTAACCGATTTCTCTATCTCTTCATCATCTGCACCAGGCTTTGCATTACCCATGAATATCATAAGCACACCCACAACTACCAGCATGACAATTACAACCCAAATCATTTCGTTTAGTTTCTCTATTTGGCTATTTAATGTATACCCAAATATTACAGCAGGTATCGTAGCTACGATTAATTGCAAAAAAAGTTTTGTGTCTTTACCTTTAAAAACCCTAACGATTAATGACCAGATGCGTACGCGATAGTAAATTATTAAAGCCGTCAGAGTACCAATATTTAATAAGACATCAAAAGTAAAAGCACTATCAAGACCTAGTAGATGGCTCATGATTACTAGATGCCCAGAACTAGAGACTGGTATAAATTCTGTTATGCCCTGAGTTAGCCCAAGGATTATTGCATCTAAATAACTCACAAAACTAATACTATCATCTAGACTAAAGCTGACAAACTGTATACATTTTTTGTTCTAACATTACATTGGTTATACAGAGGTGATACTGTACACTATTGATATGAAAGCTGCTTATGCAATAGAAGAATATCTAGAATATCTAGCCATAGAGCGCAACCGATCTAAGCGTACAATAGAAAACTACCGACACTATTTGACCCGTTTGCTTGATTATGCAGGAGATATTGATGTTAGCGACATTACACCAGAACTAGTACGTAAATGGAGGGTTTGGCTACACGAACTTGGGTCGGATAGAGCCGCAGAACTTAGCAAGGCAACGCAAAATTATCATTTAATTGCCCTGCGCAATTTTTTAAAATTTTGCCATAAACGAGATATACCTGCACTGGCAACAGACCAAATAGAACTTGCTACCGTTAAAAGATCTAAAATTAGCTTTTTAGATAATGATGAGTTGCAGAGATTATTAAAACAGCCAGGTACAGAAAAAGAACAAGACTTACGAGATAAAGCCATATTAGAGCTTTTATTTAGTAGCGGGCTACGTGTATCCGAACTTGTTGGCCTAGATATAACCCATGTTAATTTAGAACGACGAGAGTTTATGGTGCGTGGAAAAGGCCAAAAAGACCGCCCTATTTTTGTTAGCCAAGATGCAGCCCAGTGGCTCAAACTATATCTAGATAAACGCACAGACAACTTGCCTGCACTGTTTATTAGTTATAGCGGCAAAAATCAGGCTACCATATCTGGTAACTACAGGCGCTTAACTCCACGTAGCGTACAAAGATTAGTTGCCCGTTATGCACTGCTGGCCGGCATTACCAAGCAAGTTAGCCCACATAGCTTACGCCACAGCTTTGCGACAGATTTATTAATGAATGGTGCAGATATCAGAAGTGTCCAGACAATGCTTGGGCATAGTAATATTGCTACAACCCAAATTTATACTCATATTACAGATCCACACCTAAAAGATGTACACGAAAAGTTTCATGGAAAAAACTCTAATTAGACTATCGCCATTGAGTTGTAATTAGTATTATAATTTTGTTATAATACTATTATGATACAAAGTATACAAAAAGTCATTAAAATAGGTTCCAGTGGAGGCGTTACTATCCCCGCCAAAGAATTAAAGCGCCAAAATATCCATTTTGGGGATGATGTTGAGGTAATAGTAAGACCTATCAAAGCAGTTAACGCTAAAGATGCAAAAGTATTAGATGCTGCAAAATCTATTTTAGATGAATATAAACAAGACTTTGTAAATCTTGCCAAAAGATGAAGTTAGTTACACTAGAACAATTACTACAAATACATGCTTTAGTAATTGAAAAGACTGGAGGCTCTTTAGGCTTACGAGACCTAGGTAGATTAGAATCTGCCTTAGCTACACAAACTCAAAATGTTTTTGGTGAAGAACTTTATAATGGTAAAATCGAAAAAGCAGCTGCTCTAGTACGTAGTATTATTGCAGATCACCCTTTTGTTGATGGTAATAAAAGAACGGCTATGCTTACTGGAATAACATTTCTAAATATAAATGACGTAGGCTTTCATGCACCTAAAGGTAGCCTAGAAGATTTTGCTGTTAAGATTGCAGTTGATAAATTAGACGTAAAAGCAATAAGTAATTGGCTCAGTCAAAATATAATATAGCTTAAGACATATCGACATACATAAAAACAGGTTTATAGCTACGTTACCGGCACACACCTAAAAGATGTGCACGAGAAGTTCCATAGAAAAAATATTACTTAATTAGTAGGGCAAAGAGTATCGGTAACAGGCCCAGCTTGATCATTGACACCTAAGCCGAGTTTATAGTTCTTGCATAATGCATCTGCACTAGCTACAAACCCAGGCTGCCAAGTGCTAGTTGGCAAAGATACGTAAGCAACCAATCGCTTAGATACATCCTGAGATTTAGCATTTGCAGTAATTTTAGCTTGCGCACCAGTTATTTTTTGTTGGTTATTTCCATTTGCACCATTAAATGCTTGAACCTGTACGTTAGACAAACCATTAAGAGAGGATATAGCCAACAAATTATTTGTGTCAAGTAGACTAGTGGTATCAATAACTATACTGCACGACTTTGTAGCAGAATCACATGAAGCATTGCCTATAACACCACTTACGGTCAATGCTTGTATCGCTACATTACTATTTTGATTTGTTGGACTCAAATAAGCCACTTTAGCATTTGAAACATCTGTTGCTTTGGCAAGAACAACCCTAATAGTAGGCATATCGTTATTGTTCAATTTTAAAGATGTTTGAGGGCCGCTCATAAAATTAGAACTGTTATTACCCTCACCTGGTTGCCATGAAATTTTTATACTATTAATTGGGCTAGTGGTATTAAAGTTAGTCGACCAAGGCACTGTACCTAATGAATTATGCAGTATAGAATCTAGCTCCATATCCCAATTTAAGCAAGTTACAGATATACCAGAGCTATTAAATGTTGGATTGGTGTTGTCGTTTTTATTACATCCGTTTACATAAGATTCAGTTATACTTTTATTTTTTATATCATTTTGAATTTTGTTAATTGCGCTTTCTGCTGCGTATTGGGCTTGGTTAGATAGGGTTTTATCTAGTGCCTGTCGCTGATCGTTACGCACTAGTGTTGCAAAGCCAATAGCAAGTAGTGATATACCAAGTACCAAAAACATGGCAAACATTATTGACGCCATACCCTGCTGATTATTTTTTATGGTATTTTTCATATTTATTATTGAACCTTCCTGGTTATTGTACTATTCATATCTACAACTGCGCAATAGGACCCACCAGCTTGTTGAGTAATGCAAGAGTTACTAGGGTTTTTACCTACAAATAGATCTGTTCCATCTGCAAGCACAAACCTAGAATTGTAACTATATGGATTAGTAGAACCAATATCAAATTGAGTCACAGTTACATTATTTGGAAAAGGATTTTCTCCAGAATTTATATTACCAGCGTCAGCACTACAACTATTACCAATAGAAGAAAGTGGTGTAACTCTAAAAGTATTTTTAAGTGCAGTATACTGTTCTGGGGTTGGTATGGTAGCTGGATACGTTTTCCAGGTATATCTGTTATTACCAATACAAAAACCACTATATCCTGGTATGCTAGAGAATGTCACATCCCTCTTATCTCCCCCACTATACGCAATGTCTTGAGAAATCTTTTGGTTTAGCTCGCGAGATGCATCCAATAACCTTGTTTTACTAACGCCAAACTGATATTGCCTACCCACTGTAATAATAGCTGCCGATGCTAGTATTATTACTACAGAAAAAACAGATATCGATATCATAAGCTCTACTATGGTAAAGCCAGATTTATTAAGTCTATACGCCATACCAAAGCTCCACATTATCTTGGCCACTATTACTCACCAAGCTATCCCAATAGACTTTAATATTATAAACACTATAAGAATCTGTCGAGCTGCAACCAGAAGTACACTTAATATTAACAAAATACGGAACAGCAAGTTTTTGGCAGTTGTTTGGAGTATTTGCAGTAGTAGGAACTGGTGGATTTATAGAATTAGCATACGGTGTAACAGAAGATGAATTTACCATACAAAATCCATAATTTAAATAGTTACCGGCATTAACAACCCCCCTATTAGGAGGATTACTTGTTATGTATTGCTTTAGTATATCTGCTTGAGAATTAGCTAGAATTTGGGCTTGATATCGCTCTTGGTTGGCTTGTACTGTTTTTTGTGATCTATTAGATATAGCAAAAGCACCTGCAAGTGCTACTGATATAACTAATATAGATATTAATACCTCTACTATGGTCTCTCCTGCCTGCTTTTTGTTTGATATCCGAAAGTTATACATCAACATGATGAATCCTTAGTAAGTGCATTAACAGTAAGACCACCGTCTTTACCAAGTGTAATACTACTATCTCCATCACCATTGACGAAACATATCTTAGATCCTGTACCAGATAGTGCAGATAAGCTAGAATTATAAATTCCCACCGATTGACCCCCACTTACACCCGAGGCATATGCAGTGCCGTAAGTTTTGCTTAGTACGTAAAAAGTAGGGAATGGCCCAGATGCAGTAACGCCTTTTGGATATATTCCCCATTCATAATTCTTTGTTTCTGAAAGATTATTTATTGGAGTCAGTTGACTTATTGTGGGTATAGTAGTTAATGAGCTAGGTGCAACGACAGGCGTTACTACTATACCATTAGGCTTAAACTCTATTTTTTTACCCGCAATCAAACAGCTAGTATTTTTACCCCTATCAGTAGTACCAGCCGTACCATCACAATTATAGTTAGTTCCCACTTCTGGGTAATATCCAGTGGATACATCATTTAAAACATCTCGTACGCTTGATTCTAAATTAAATACCGCATCACGTGTACGATATCGATTTATCTGCCCACTTATTAACGCTGCTACGCTAATAAATAGCACACCAGAAACCGCCAAAACAATCAAAGTTTCTACAATAGTAAATCCGGCTCTTTGCCTTTTCATCTTATTAAAAGTATAGCATAAGCGCTTAAGTCAATATAGCCTTATGTAACC
>CAZTUU010000021.1:0-1862 GCA_964616505.1 uncultured Candidatus Saccharibacteria bacterium | reverse complement strand
AATTTATGATGGCTTGGCCCCATAATACAGCAGCTATACAGCCAGCGATTAAAAAAGGGCCAAATGGTATTTTGCTTTTTGGGGATATTCTATTAGTTGCAAGCAAAGGCAAGGTGTATATCATGCCAAATATAGATGCCAAAAATATATACAAAAATGCTAATGGCAAACTTGCAAGTAATAAACCGGTTAGTAAACCTAACTTTACATCACCTCCACCTATCCATTTGCCTTTAGACACCACATATAGCACCCAAAACACCCCCGCCGTTACCAATAAAGCTAACCCAATACCAATTAAATCTTTAATTGACCTTCCTAAAAACATCTGAACTACTAAAGATACCAGTACAAACGCTGCAAACGGATAAATTATCTTATTAGGCAATAACATCCATTTAATGTCATAAACAGCCAGTGCTATTAGGCCTATTAATGCTACTAACCAAGTTATAAAACTCATAATTTGCCAGTTATTATCTAAACCTCCTGGCCAAACAACAAAAGATACAACAAACAACAATGCAGTTATTAGCTCTACTGCCGGGTATTGCCAACTAATAGGCTTTTTGCAGTACCTACACTTACCTCGTAAAAATAACCAGCTAAATACTGGCACTAGGTCAGATGCACCAAGAATATGCTTGCAGCTTGGGCATATACTGCGACCTTTTATTATTGATAGGTCTTTTTTTTGCTTTGCAGATATTTTTTTGGTATTACCATCGTCATCTAGCTTTTCATGCAATCTATATACAAATGCATTAATAAAACTACCAAAAGCTAAACCTAAAAACCCCAGAATAACGTAAATCATTACTGCTTATGCTACCATAAAAATAAATTTACCAAAACAAAAAAACGGGGATCAGCCTAACTGTTATCCCCATTTTTTATAGATGTTTTAGCTATATGATACTATTTAAGTATCAAGACATTGTTTTTGCGGGTTATTCGATGAGTTTTCGGTTGAATAAACAACAGCTACCGCTCGAGTACTAGGACCACCTGTACAAGTAAACCCTTTGTAAACAACAATAGTACCAGCTGGCGGTGCTCCTGCAGTTGATGGATTAGTATTAGCAGGGGCAGTGCTAACTTGAGTTGTACCTTGAACAGTTGCACTAGTGTCTGTACCACTACCATCAATAGTGATTGTACCAGTTCCAGATACGGTATTTGGTAAGCTACCATTATTGTTTGAGGAATACTCGTTAATACCACCTGCTATTGCTGATGCATCATTCTTAATTGTTGTATTTCTACTATTTCTCTGCTATGCAGGTACGGCTAGTAATACTACTATTAATATTAAACCTGCAATTGCAAGCACAATCAAAACTTCGATGATTGTAAAACCTTTACTATTTTTTATATCTAATTTTCGCATTTATATGGTGCCCTTTCTATAATGCTTATTCTTTACTATGATCTTATCATACTCAATATGTACTCAAAATCAAGTATTTTTATTTAATATCTTGGCCAGCAAGTCCATAAATTGGTAATAATACTGCTGCAACAATAATTAAAGCAATTACTCCCAACATAACCATCAACACTGGCTCAATGATAGTGGATATCGTCTTTACCTGATTATCTACCTCTTTTTCGTAATAGTCTGCCGTTTTACTAAGCATGTCTTCTAACGAGCCAGATTGCTCGCCAATACGTATCATATTTGGCACAAGATCTAAAAAGTTAGGATCTCCATCCAGTGCATCTGCCAAACTTTTGCCTGCTTTTACTTTAGTTATTGCTCTGTGTACGGATTCTTCTATATACACATTATTAATAGATGCCCCTGTGATCTCTAGCATTTGTATAAGTGGTACGCCACTGGCTACTAGCGTAGAGCCTGT
>CAZTUU010000020.1:8563-12957 GCA_964616505.1 uncultured Candidatus Saccharibacteria bacterium | reverse complement strand
AATTTAGCTACTCAAGTAGTAAATACCAAACTACTAGATATTGTCTTTAATAAAGAATTTGGTTCTAAGCCTAAGGTCATAACGTCTGCAGAAGGCTCAGATAGTGCAACACTAGTAACTTACGTAGAAACAGCTAAGGATAACTTTAAACTCGGTATTATAAATAGTTTACAACCTGGCAAAACATATAAATTAAACTACTTTGTAGTCCAATAGTTTTTATATAATAAATAATATAAGCACAATAATGCAGGAGTGTATCTTACTAAGATATTATTTGGCGGGTTACTCTGCAAAGGGGCGATTTTGGTACCTGCCAGGTAGTTTTGCAGTTAAAGCATTGGTAGATGCTATCCGGCCTTTGCAGCGATATAACGGTACATTTAGGGCATTTAGCGCGGAGATGTAGCCAATCTCTGTAGGTATCTAAGCAATCTTGTATATGGTTATGTTCTATTTCTATATGATATTTTTTACCTATAGTTTTAGCATGTTGCCACGCTTTTATCTCTAGTTGTAAAAGTTCAAAATCACTTAAATAATGTTGGTGGTTTAGGTCGGCATGGGCCACCTCGTGCAATAATGCCCAAACCCCGTGAGTGGCATCCATCTGGTGGGATGTGTAGGTGATTTTATTATCCTTAGGAGACCAAAAAAAATTTTCTCCAGCCGTAAAATTAATGTAAGGAAAGTCTGATTGGATTATTGGTAATATATTAGCGATGCTGGTCATGTTGTTTAGCTAGCTGGATACAGCCATAAATTACTGCTTCTTCTGGAGCCTGTGCTTTAACTAGCTGTGGTACATAAACTAAAGGGGGTTTAATGATGGCTATATCTGCTTGCAAGTAGTCTCTGTATTTATCAAAATGTGTACCAACTCCACCACCTATAATTATGACATCTGGCTGAATAATAGCGCATAAATTAACTATACCTAGCGCTAAATCTTTAGATATTACCTTCCAGGCATTTTTGTCATTTAGCTCAGATGCACGTTGGCCGTAGGTAGCAATTATTGCGTGACCAGATGCAAAAGACTCCCATTTCGCTAAATGCCCATTGTGTAGCATTAATAAAGACCCACCCTCGGAGTCGGCAAGTGTAGAATTGATGTACCCATTGGTAATAATACCGGTACCTATACCAGTGCTAACCGTAATATAGAGGGATTTTTTTGGTATAGGATGCAGTAAATGCGTTTCTGACAAACCAGCTAAATTAGCATCGTTTTCTATAATTACTGCCGTATTGGTGAGCTTGGCTATATCTTGAGCAATAGGCACGTTCTGCCATAGTAAATTACCCATCGCTAAGCCTATTCCGTTTTTTCTATCTAATTTACCGGGTACCGCCACAACTGTTATAGCCGCGTCTTTTGTCTTCAATAATTTAAGATTTTTATCAATTGTCTGCAAAAATTCATAGTAATCATTAGGGGTGTCAAAGCGTTGCTGAGCAATAATTTTATTATCCATAGAACAGATAGCAACTAAAGTTTTTGTACCCCCAATGTCAATTGCAATAATCATTCATTTTATTTTATCACAGACATAACTCTATTTAACTCTTTACAACAGAGTAAATTTGGTGTTAAATATAACTAATCTGATTGTATGGTCTGACATTTAAATACATTCTTGTCCAGGATGTTCTAAAACGGGCTGATATACACAGAAAATACATTTTAAAGGAGTGATTTAATCACATGACAAAGTTAACAATGGACGAATTGCTTGCTGAGAGTGATCTTAAGACACTAAAGCAGGCCGATGTAGTAGAAGGGGTAGTTACCTCTATAAAAAAACACGAAATATGGCTAGATTTAGGGCCATACGGTATAGGCGTAGTAATGCGTCGAGAGATTGGCCATGGTCAGCCAATAGAGGTTGGGCAATCAGTTAGTGCTAGCGTGGTTGACCCAGAGATAGAAGACGGCTATGCACTTATGAGCCTTAGAAAAGCCGCTAAAGATCGTGGCTGGGACGAACTAAACCGAGTATTAGAAGATCAAGAAGTTATTGAGGTAACTGCTTATGACGCTAACAGAGGTGGTTTATTGATCGAACTAGAAGGAATAAGAGGCTTCTTGCCAGTTAGTCAACTAAGCGCCGACCATTACCCAAGAGTATCTGGTGCCGATAAAGACGAGATTTTGCAAAAACTCAACTCTTTGCTTGGTAAACCAATAAGAGTTCGTTTGCTAGATGTCAGCCGTAAAGATAACAAATTGATCTTTAGTGAAAAAGAGGCCATAAAAGATGATATGCAAGCTAAGTTTTCTGAGCTTGAGGTTGGTGGTGTTGTAAAAGGCACAATTACTGGCGTTATAGATTACGGCGCTTTTGTTAACGTAGATGGCATAGAAGGCTTAGTCCATATTTCTGAGATTTCTTGGGAGCGTGTAGAAGATCCGCGTAAATATGTAAAACAAGGTGATGAGATTGAAGCAAAGATAATTGCCATAGATAAAGATCGCCTAAGTCTAAGCCTAAAGCAGATGTCAGGTGATCCGTGGCTAGAAGATGTAGAAAAATACAAAAAAGGTCAAACCGTAGAAGGAACTATTACTAGAATCACTCCGTTTGGTGCTTTTGTCCAATTAACTCCAGCAGTAGAAGCATTGGTTCATGTATCTGAAATGGCAGAAGGTAGTGATGACACCGTTGATCCAGAAAAGGTATTTAAACTTAACGAAACTAAAGAGTTTAAAATTTTAGAGGTCAATAAAGAAGCACGTAAAATTGCTCTAAGTCTAAAAGACTAATTTAAACTAATCTAAAATGACCAAAATTTAATCAAATAAGGAGACAAGTAGTCATGGCACGAATAATTGAGATAGGCGACCTGATTACTGTAGGCGCGTTAGCCGAAAAATTGTCTCTTCCGGCTACTAAATTAATTGCCGAGTTGTTTAAAAATGGGGTCATGGCTACCATCAATGAGAAGATAGATCTTGATACTGCTCAAATACTTCTTGGAGAGTTGGGTATTGATGACGTAGAGCTAGTTTCTGAAAAAATGGCAGCTTCAGATGTTGGTATTCCGCATAAAGTTAAAAGAGTTGTGCAGTAGTCCGTCCACCCGTTGTGGCGGTAATGGGCCATGTGGATCATGGTAAAACCTCACTTCTGGATGTTATAAGAAGTGAAAACGTTGTTGATAAAGAGGCTGGTGGTATTACTCAGCATATATCTGCGTACCAGATTAACCATTCTGGACGACAGATTACATTTTTAGATACCCCTGGCCATGAGGCATTTGCAGCTTTACGCGAACATGGTGCTCATTTAACGGATGTGGTAATTATTGTGGTAGCAGCAGATGATGGAATCAAGCCACAGACAATAGAGGCTATACGTTTTGCTCGTAAAGCGGCATCACAAATGATAGTCGCAATAACAAAGATAGATAAAGAGGGTGCTAATATAGAGCGAATTAAGCAACAACTTGCCGAGCAACAGCTTCAGGCAGAAGATTGGGGAGGCGATACTGTTATTGTACCTGTTTCTTCTAAAACCAAAGAGGGGGTAGACAAACTTTTGGATATGGTACTTCTAGTAGCTGACGTAGAAGAGCTAAAAGCTGATATTGATGAGCCTGGTGAGGGGCTGGTTATAGAATCTCACATGGAACAAGGGCGGGGGTCTATTGCGGTTGCCTTAGTACAGCAAGGTACCCTTAAGAAGGGTGATTTTGTAGTGGCTGGTAATACATATGCTAAAGTTAGGGTATTAGAGGATAGCCTGGGTAAAACGATAGATAAAGCTGGCCCGTCAACACCAGTCATAATTAGTGGTTTTAAGGCACTACCAGAATTTGGTAATACTTTTAAAGTGGTAAAAAACGAAAAGTTAGCCCGTAATTTAGTGGCAAATAACGAACAAGATAATACTGATTCTAGCAATAGACTAGATATGACTAGTAGCGAACTTATAAGAATAATGAACAAAAAGGCTTCTACGGATGAGCTGAATGTTATTGTTAAGGCCGATGTACAAGGCTCTCTAACTTCTGTTATTGATAGTCTTAAAACATTAGACACAGAAGAAGTTGCTATAAGAGTTGTTGGTTCTGGAGTAGGGCCAGTTAGCGAAAACGATATAAGAATGGCTGCTACTACCAAGGCACTTATATACGGATTTCATGTAAATATGGCCCCCAGCATCAAACAGCTTGCCAACAGGGATAAGGTTCCTGTAAGGCTATATAAAATCATCTATGAACTATTAGATGATGCAAAACAAGAACTTAGTGATTTATTGTCACCAGAAGAAGTAATAACAGAGACGGGACGCTTGATTGTGCGTGGTGTGTTTAACACAACAAAAACTTCCATTATATGTGGTGGTGAAGTTACCAAAGGTAGATTAGTTTACCCATCGTTAGTAACG
>CAZTUU010000020.1:2721-8553 GCA_964616505.1 uncultured Candidatus Saccharibacteria bacterium | reverse complement strand
ATAGAGATGATGAAATATTGGCTAAAGAAGCACAGATAACTAACCTAAAGCATGGACCAACAGATACCAAAGAAGTTTTAGAAGGTGAGATGTGTGGTATGAGCCTAGCAACAACAGCCAAGGTAGATTTGCAAGAAGGTGATCGCATAGAAGGATACACCAGAGAAATTAGGCAGCGCAGTCTCTAATATAAATTTATTAAAGCTCATGGGCTGTGTGTAAATTGACTGTAAAAACTGATACAATAACTGGTATTGTAAATAAATAGGAGCAAATACGTGCTTAAGCTAGATGATAACTTCTTAAAAGAGATAGGACTAGGTGATTTGCCACCTGACGAAAAAAAGAAAATGCTTGCTCATGTGTACGAGACTTTAGAGATGAGGGTTGGTACAAAATTAGCAAATAAAATGAGCGACGCTCAGCTGCAAGAATTTGAATCTTTGATGAGTGCTAATGATGAAGCCGGTGCATTAAAATGGCTAGAAACTAACATACCTAACTATAAAGATGTTGTGTCGGCTGAACTTAGTTCATTAAAAAAAGAGATTAGTGATAATTCTTCTCAAATATTAGCTGCATCTGCAGAGAATTAATATTATTATTCGAGTGTATTTCTTAACTTAAATTGCATAATGTTGTAAAAATAAACTGAATATCTAAAAGTTACTAGGATTTATAACACAGTAATTAAATACACCCTCAGATTAAATTATATAATTGTAGTAATAATTACATCTAATTATAGTAGTGAACGTAGTACGGGTAATAATCTAGTAAACTAGAATACTCTAGGTACTTTAATTTGTCATGCGATTGGCATAGCCGTTTAAAAAGGCGGCTATGTTCATATTATTTTTACCGGCTGGCTTAATTTCTAATATCTCTAAAGATCCAACTCGGCAACCTACAAACATTTTTTTATCAGCTGTTATTAATATTTTACCAGTAGCTAAACGTGCATCATTATTACTGGATGCATTTATTATCGTTAAGTCTATGTCGCCAAACTTAGTACGAGATTTTGGCCAATCCTTGTATGCCCTTATTTCTCTCTCTAATACTGTTGATGGTTTACGCCAGTCTAGGACACCATCTTTTTTCTGTAGCTTAGTAGAATAAGTAACTATGTTATTTTGCTGTGGATGTGGCTCTAGAGTTTCCTCTATGTAATCAGCTAGTTTTGTATTTATCAGCTGATTACTTAAGTTAATCAGTCTGTATGTCATACTTGGACCTGTATCATTGGGGCTTATGTCTATAGACTCAGAAGCAATGATATCACCAGTATCCATACCCTCATTTATTGTCATAAGGCATACGCCAGTTGTATTTTGCCCAGATAGTAGTGAAAAACTAATCGGATCAGCTCCACGCCACTGTGGCAGTAAGCTAAAGTGGCTATTAACAATTCCTTTATTAAAGTAATCAATAACTTTTTTACTAATTATAACTCCGTAGTCAATAACTATTCCACATGCATTATCTAACTGGCTTGTTAAGATAATATCTTCTAGTTCGGATTTTGTATCGGCAAATTTTATTGATAGGTTATTGTTTTCGGCCAATACTTCTACTGGAGCTGGATCTTTGTGGTGTGGGGCACGTTTTTTAGTTATAACTAGCTCTACATTGTAATTTTTATTCAGATTTTCAAGACTCATTGCTGCCACAGGGCCACTGCCAAAAAACACTACATTATGCCGCATAGTAACTCATTATTGGAACAATTTTTTTGATAATTCATTGGTAGTAGATTTGTCTAGTTCGTTCAGTTGGCCATCGCTTCCAAGTATATAAAAATCCTGGGGGCTATTTTTTATGTGGTCTACAAAAACAATTCCATTAGTATGATCCACCTCATGCTGAAAAACCCTTGCTAAAAAATCAGTTGCTGTAACTCTAAACTCTTTACCATCTTCGTTCTGAGCTTTTACACGAACTTTTTGGTAGCGAGGGACATGTCCATAAATATCTTTGACACTTAAGCAGCCCTCGTAGTCTTTAACAATATCACCTTCGTATTTTGTAATAACTGGGTTTATAAAAACCGTAAAATTACGATTATTTTTGTCTTCAAAGTTATCTCGTATTATAACTACTCTATATGGTTGATCTATTTGGATAGCTGCCAGTGCAACCCCTACTTCGTTTTCACGACTATCCTCCCAGTCTAGCGTAGCGTTTCTCATGTCTTCTATTAATTGCTTAATTTTATCATCAATAAAACCAACTTTTTTTGATCTGGTACGTAGATTGGGATTTGGTAAAGTGATAAGAGAATCACGTGGTTCAAATGACATAAATGTAAGACCATTATAACAGAGTAGTCATTACTATGGCTACAAAAGACTTGTTGGGTCTATGTTGTAAGTCCAAGTTTGTGGTAAATCTCGGGCTATATTGACGAGTAGTGACCTCTTGCTACTCTTGGCAATAATTTGCCAACTATATTGTCCTCCTCGTTGTTCATAAAAGCTTGGTGAAGGACCTAATAATTGCAAGTTATTTTTGTATTTTTCGATTAAATAGTCGTATATTTTTTGACATTCTTTTTCGGCTGCTTCTAGCTTATTTTTAGTTATTTTAAATTCAGCAATATAGCTAAAAGGTGGGTAATTAAACTGCCGCCTTTTAGCTAACTCATAACTATAAAAATTACTCCAATTTTGTTCTAATACTGCCTGCATAACAGGGTGAGAGGGTACTCTAGATTGAATAAAAGATTTATTCAATCTATGTCCTCGAGCTGCTCGGCCAGTTACTTGATACAGTTGCTGAAAAGTAATTTCTTCTGCACGATAATCTGGTAAATTTAGACCATTATCGGCATTAATTACTCCAACTAATCCCAAGCTTGGTAAGTCTATTCCTTTGCTAATAAGTTGAGTACCAATAAGTATATCTATATTATTTTTCTTAAGTTCTTCTATATTATTGTGCAACTGCTCTGATTTACTAGAGTCTGCATCAAAACGCATAATTTTGGCATTTGTAAATAGCTTTTGGACGTGCTCTACTAAAGACTTCGTACCTATACTTTTGAAATGTATATTAGCAGATTGACACTCTGGGCAGTTTGTAATTGTCAATTGTTGGTGCCCGCATAAATGGCAAAGCATAATAAAGCTGTCATGGTGATAAGTAAGTGGTACTGCGCAGTTTGGGCATAATGCTTGCCAGCCACAATCTTCACACTGTACCAACCTAGCACTACCGCGTCGATTCAAAAAAAGCATTATCTGCTCGTTATTATCTAGGCTGATCTGGATGGCTTGCAATAATTGATTAGATAAATATGGGCTTTTTGTAAAATTATCACGATTTGTTATATCGACCAGCTCGATATTATGCTTATGAGTGCCGGCAGCCTTGGTCTGCATTCGTACAATTGTGTAATCTCGATTTTTTGCTATGTAGTAATCTTGAATATTTGGTATTGCCGTACTTAGAATTAACATTGATTTACTGAGTTCGGCGAGTTTACTTGCTACGTGCATGGTTTGGTACTTAGGTGGCTGACTTTGCTTGTAAGAGTCATCATGAGCTTCATCCATTACTATTAGTCCCAGGGATTTAATTGGCAAAAATATCGCTGATCTAGGGCCTATATACACAGCTGGTTTTTTGTTTTGGTTCGCATATTCCCAAACCTTTCGTCTTTCGGACTCACTTTTTGCAGAATGAGTTAGTAATATAGGGGCATTAACATACTGCGATATATCGTTGAGCAACTGTGGTGTTAGGCCTATCTCTGGGGTAAGTATTAATACAGATTTACCATTTGCTATAGTTTGTTGTGATAGTTCAGTAAAAACTCTGGTTTTACCGGTTCCTGTATCGCCATGTAGCAAAACACGTTTATTAGTTGTTTTTTTTATTTTTAATAGGGCATTTTTTTGCTCTGCGTTAGCAATGTGGAGGGGGTTGGATTTACCATCAATAATAGCGGGTTTTTGGGCGACCCCATTAATTAAAAATTTGGCCGGTATAAACAATTGGGTTATCGACCCCCAGTCATCCGGATAAAAGTCGAACATCCAAGTCATTAAATCTAGATAAATTTTAGGTATGCTGTAGTTTATGACTTGTAGGATGTGTTTTGTGGTAAAAGTTGGTTGCCTAACAACACCAACCACAACTCCATAAGTTATTTTTTTACCATACTCTAACTTTACTATCGCACCGACATCCACGCTAATGTCAGCTTTATAGGTAAAGAATTTTCTTCCGGTGTGATGTTTGGCTACTGCAACCTCTATGTAAGTCATTTCTATGTTAGTTTAACAAACTAACAAAAATGGTTTACATATATAATTACTGTCGCTATAATAAATGTTGTCTGAATAACAGCAGGTGTAAGGGATATATATGTTAGATTTTTTTATTACTTCTCGGGTTAGGCGTAAAATTATTGTAGTTTATGCTAAGTTTCCTGATTTTAAGACCCACGTTCGTGGATTAGCCAAACTTATAAAAGAGGATGCCGGTAACATCCAAAGAGAGCTAAAACGTCTAGAAAAAGTTGGTTTTTTAAATAGCGAAAAACAAGGAAATACCAAGATATATTCCACTAACAAAAGCTTTCCAATTTTTAAAGAACCAGAGGCCAAACCAACGACCAAGTGGACTACGCAAATAGTATAATTATCATGTAAGTCTAATAAAACACTTGAAAAAAAGACAATTTTATCTTACAATTGCGCAAGTATGATTCAAGTAACACGTAAAGACACCAAAGAATCCACCGAGAGTTTGATTCGCAGATTTGGCAGAAAAGTTCAACAGTCTGGTGTTTTGGCAGAGGTTAAGCAGGTTCAGCATTTTGAAAAGCCTATTAGCAAACGAGATCGTCGATTAAAGGCGATTATTCGTAATGAGCGAAAAGCCGAAAAAACTAAACGTGCAAAACTTGGCCAGCGCTAATGCAGGAACAGATCAACCAAGATACAAATAATGCTTTAAAAAGTGGAGATAAAGATGTTGTTAATGCTCTTCGATTACTAAAAAGCTCTCTATTAAATGCGCGTATTGCTTTGGGGCATGAACTTACGGACGAAGAAGCAGTAAAGGTTATTCGTAAAGAAATGAAATCTCGTATAGAGGCACGTGATATGTTTAAGGCTAATGATCGGCATTCTCAGGCCAGCAAAGAAGAGTTCGAGAGAGAAGTATATGCAAAATATGTACCGAAGGAACTTTCTAAAGATGAAATTGATAAGATAGTTAACCAACAGGCTACCACTATAGATGGAGAAATAACTTTTGCTAAATTGATGCCAAATGTTATGAAAGCATGTGGTGGTAAGGCGAATGGAAAAGACGTCTCAGAGTGTGTGAAATTATTTATTAGTAAGGAAAAATAAAAGCCATGATTATATTAGTTGGGGTTGCGGGCTCGGGAAAGAGTACTCAAAGCAATCTTCTTTGCGGGTCTAGTCATTTTCAAAAACTATCTGTTGGAGAGCTTTTGCGTAATAATCTTTCTGATGACCATAAGCAGGATATGCTAGCAGGTAAAGTGTTGGCAGATAAAGAAGTAATTGGGTATCTTGAGAAAGAACTAAATGATCGGGGGGATGACCCAGAATTGATTTTAGATGGCTTTCCTCGAAGTGTTGGCCAAGCGGAATGGCTTATAGACAGAGTAGAATCTGGAAAACTAAATGTAACTGCCGTTGTGCATCTTAATTTAGATATAAAAAGTGCAAAGCATCGTTTAGTCGACAGAGGTAGAATGGACGATCATGAGCCAGCTATTAGCGAAAGGTTCAAAGAATATGAATTAACAATTAAGCCAATTCTTAAGACTCTAAAAGAGGACGGAATTCC
>CAZTUU010000020.1:0-2711 GCA_964616505.1 uncultured Candidatus Saccharibacteria bacterium | reverse complement strand
CATGATGAGATTGTGAAAAAATTGCTAGCAATTGGCCAGGAAATTTAAGGGTTAAATAATCGTGCAAACTAAGGTTAAAAGAATAGAAGAAATAACGGCAATACGCAGTAGTGGGCAAATGCTGTCAACAGTTTTGGATATTGTGTGCCTAGAAGCTAAGCCGGGTATTACTACTAAATCATTAGCGGATATTGCTGCAAAAGAACTAAAGAGTTTAGGAGGCGAGCCGGCATTTTTGGGCTACTACGGGTTCCCTGACGTTATGTGTATATCCGTAAACGATGAAGTAGTGCACGGGATCCCAAGCGACTATGTTATTAAAGACGGAGACATAGTTAGCATAGATTTTGGAGTAACTTACAAGGGTATGATTACTGATGCTGCACGTAGTGTTGTTGTGGGTACCGCCAGTAAAGCTAAGCTAGCATTATTAAGTAACACCAAAGCATCACTAGACGCAGGAATAGATCAATTACATGGAGGAGTGCGGGTTGGAGATATTAGCTCAGCAATCCAAGGAGTTTTAGATGCTTCTGGGCTGGGTATTGTTAGGGATTTGGTTGGGCATGGAGTTGGGCACAATTTGCACGAAGATCCAAATATCCCAAACTATGGTAGGGCTGGTAGTGGACAAATATTACAAAGTGGTATGACAGTTGCCATAGAGCCAATGGCAACCATGGGATCACATAGAGTATATACAGCGGCAGATGGATGGACGGTACTCACTAGAGATGGTAGTTTGGCTGCCCATTTTGAGGATACTATCCTAATTACAGATAGCGGTTACGAAATTCTTACTCGTATTTAGCAGTCTACTCAAGAAAGCCTTAAAATATCATTTTATTTTCTTTTTGCTTTTATCATCAAACTGCATGCCCAATGCCTAAGATCAGATTGTAAGAATACATTCTAAAATCTAGATTCCATAATAAAATATCTAATATCTAACTTGTACTTGCTCTAAATTGAACACAAGCAGTATACTAGGGAGTATGCAAAAAGCTCCTTACTATGTCGGGCTTGATATTGGAACCGCAAATGTGCGGTGTGTTGTTGGTATGCTAGAAGAACGAGAGTCCGAAAATGCTTTGTCAGTTATTGGGGTCGGCACAAGTCATAACCACGGTATGCGCAAAGGTGCGGTGGTTCATACAGAAGACGTTGCTCAGGCAATTAGCGAGGCTGTATCTGATGCTGAGAGAATGGCTGGCGTTAGGATAAGCGGAGCTACGATAAGTGTCAATGGTGCGCATATTAGTAGTCAAAATTCGCATGGAGTTGTGGCAATAAGTAGCCCATCTAGACAGATTAGCGATGATGATAGAATTCGCGTAGAAGAGGCGGCAACGACATTTAACTTGCCGGCTAACAGAGAAATTATTCAAGTTTTTGCTAAAAACTATCGAATAGATGGTCAAGATAATATAAAAGATCCTATCGGTATGCAAGGTGTGCGATTGGAGGTGGATACTTTGGTTGTAACTGCAGGTATTCCATTACTTAGAACTTTAGATGCGGCTCTGGAACGTGCGCAAATAAACGTGCATCACCATACGGTTGCTAGTTTAGCTGCTGCCGAAGCAGTGCTTGATAGACGGCAAAAAGAGTCTGGTACTGCAGTAATAGATATTGGCTCTGGCACTACAAACGTTGTCATATTAGATGAGGGAGAAGTAGAATTTGTAGGAGTTATTCCAGTAGGTGGTCAACATATTACTAACGATTTAGCAATTGGCTTAAAAACTGACCTAGACGTAGCAGAGGCAGTTAAAAAAGCACATGCAACTCTAAATTTTAAAAAAACAGTCGCTGAGTGGGTGAGTGTTGAGGTAGATTCTAAACGCTATAAGTTTCCAGAAAAAACTATTAGGTTGGTTGTAGAGGCAAGAGTTGCAGAATTATTTGAACATATTGACCGTGAATTTAAGCATGTAGGCAAATCTCGTAAATTACCCGGAGGCATAGTTTTAACCGGTGGTACTGCTAACTTGCCAGGTATAGCCGATTACGCCAAAGAACAACTACAATTACCTGCAAAGATTGGTAAAATACGCAATGTGGGTGGGCTAGTAGATACAATTAATGGTCCAGATTTTTCAACCGTCGTTGGTCTTATGATGCTAGATATGTTGCTCGGCGGCCAGCAGATTGGGGGTACCTTGGGTAGCTCATCTGGGGTAGCAAACGGACTGTTCACAAAAATGAAACATCTTTTTGGGTCTTGAATAAAACTGAATAGATATTTAGGGTGTTTAATAAGCTGACTATTTGGCATTGAGTACTTTTTTATGATATCGTCTTACTATAGAATATGTATAGTAGATAGTCATTATAAGGAAGGTACGGAAAGTTAATATGCCACAAGTAAAGCCATCAGTAGAAACATTTGCCAAAATAAAAGTTGTTGGAGTGGGTGGTGCCGGGGGGGCTGCAATCAATAGAATGGTTGATGCTGGTGTCCAAGGAGTAGAGTTTATAGCCGTTAATACTGACGCCCAGGCTTTGCACCACTCCAAGGCTCAGACAAAATTACACATAGGTGGTGATTCAACAAGAGGTTTGGGTGCTGGTGCTGATCCGGAGGTAGGTGAAGCGGCAGCCAAAACATCCCTAGAAGATATTAAAAAGGCATTACATGGTGCTGATATGGTATTTGTTACTATAGGTGCTGGTGGTGGAACGGGAAGTGGTGCGGGTTATGTTGTTGC
>CAZTUU010000019.1:4044-13670 GCA_964616505.1 uncultured Candidatus Saccharibacteria bacterium | reverse complement strand
CCACCTTTTATGAACAAAATTAAATTAAGCTAATTAAGTTAGTTTTTTGGGCGAAGTTTTTGGCAACTACATCTGCATCTGTGGTGGTTATTATTGTTTGGTAGTCTTTTAGATATTGAGTAAGGGCGGTGCGCCTTAATCCGTCTAATTCACTAAATACGTCGTCGAGTAATATTATAGGTTTTGTATTGCGAGATTCTTGCAACAAAGTACCCTCTAATAATTTTAGACCTAAGACAAGCGTACGAGTCTCTCCACGCGATGCAACCAGCTGCGCGGGGGAGTTATGTATTTTTACTTCAATATCCTCTCTGTGCGGCCCGTAGGACGTAAAACCTCTTAATATATCTTTATCTATATTGTTCTCTAGCGCACTAAGTAAAGATGACTCATAATTATTAATTTGTAGATTTGTTAGATAATTTAGTTGTACATCTGTTTTATGCATAGCAATCTGGCTATATACTTCTGACAGCATTGCATTAAGCTTGTTAATTAAATTAATACGTAACTGAAATATGTTTCCACCAAGTTCGCTTAACCTTATATTCCAGGCAAATATTTGAGATTCAATTACACTTTTGCTTAATTTTAATAGCTTATTACGCTGTGCCAAAACACGCGTATAATCTGATTTTAGTTTATTAAACTCTGGATCAGTTTGTGATAAGTAAGAATCAAAAAAATCCCGTCTTAAATTTGGTGATCCGGTAATTAATCTCATATGCTCTGGCTCAAATAAAACAATAGGAAAAATATCATTAAAATTTAGCCGTTTTTTCGATTTACCATCTATCTCGTATGTTTTTTCGATTGTTTCGTTTTTTTTGATCTTTACAACTCTCTCACTATCACCTAAGTTTGCATCTATTCTTGCCCAAGTCTGTCCATTGGCTATTAAATCACCATAATTTGCCCTGTAAGAGTTATTTCCACACAGTATCAGTATAGACTCTAGTAAATTTGTCTTGCCACTAGCGTTTGGGCCAACCACAATATTTACACTAGGGTCTAGTTCTACTACAAAATCTTCATAAGATCTAAACTGTCTCAATCTAAGTGAGGTAAATACTATATCATCGTTCATATTTACCTATATTGTAATACCAAATTAGCTCTTAAGTGGCATAACAAGATATTTTTGATCTGGAGCTTCATCGCTAGTAATTACACAAGGGTCTAATTTGCCATTAAAACTAAAAGTTACATCCTTAGCAGATAGTGAGTTTAGTGCATCAAGCAAATATCTAGAATTTAATGTAACCTCACCACTACCTACAATATTAGCATCTGCACTAGATGTATTTTCTCCAAGTTGTGATGCTATAGATGTAATACTTATTTTTTTAGTTTCTTCATCTACTTTAATTGTAATACTACCAGCACTCTCGCGTGCAAATAAACTAGACACCTTAGTAATAGTAATAAACTCATCACGACTAACAGATGCACTGGTGCTAAAAGTTTCTGGTATTAATTTTCGATAATCTGGGTATTTTGCATCTATCAAACGGGTAACTAACTCTATATCACCAGCCCTAAACATAACTTGTTGATTATCGGCAAAAACATCAATATTATCTACGGTTTCTGGCAATATACGTAGTAATTCTTGTAATGCGGATGCGGGAATAAGTAAAGATATATCTTGCGAAGTTTTGAGCAACTTTTTTTCTGCTAATCGATAACTATCTGTTGCAGCTGCATACAAATAATCACCAGATGTATGTAAATAAATACCAGTTAGTACCGGACGTGTTTCGTCATTAGATGCTGCAAAAACAACCTGCTGTAGACCTTTTTTACAAGACAAAAGTGGCATACTCAACTCTATACCATCTGTTATTTGTGGAACCTCCGGAAACTCATCTGATATAACACCATTAATAGTACAGTTGTATTGATCTGCACTAATACTAAGTTTATGTTCATTCAACTCTAGGGTTAATACACCACTAGGTAAACTAGATACGTATTCTTGAGTTAGTCGTGCTGGGATGGTTATTGATCCTTCTGTTTGTATTTTAGAACCTATGTTTTCTGTAATTGCTACTTCTAGGTTAGTAGCAGAGAGGCTAAGTCTATTATTAGTAGTTTTAAGTAATACATTATTTAATATTGGTAATGAATTTTTATTTGCCATAGCAATACGTGCCACATTGTTTAATGCTTTGGCTAGATTTTCTTGGGTTACTTGCAATTTCATTAGTACTACTCCTATTTACTTAATAATATAATAGTTTTAGTAGAGTTTGTGGATTTTGGGTAAAACTCTAAAATAACAGATAAAAAACTGATAAAAAACTTGTGTAAAGCTATGAACATATTTTGTGTACAAAAAGAGTATAAGTTACATATAGAATATTTTTGTGTACGTAAATGTGGGTATTGTGCATAAACTTGGTGATACATGCACATAGTTAAGGACAACTTACAGACAGCTTTTACACAGCTATTAAGCATATAATTTGTCCTTAATTTCTGTAATATTATCTTTTAAATTTGGATTAATAGGCATTTCTTTCTGTATTTTGTCTATAGAATGCATAGCCGTAGTATGATCTTTACGACCCAACTCGTTGGCTATTTTTGGAAAACTAAGATGTAGTTCGCTACGTAGTAAGTACATCGCAACTTGGCGAGGCACTACAATGTCTTTATCTCTTTTTGGGCTAAGTATATCTTCTACGCTTATTTGATAGTGTTTAGCTGTTTTTTCTATAATTTGTTTAGATGACATATGTTTTGGGCGAGACCTATGGTTACCAAACATACTTTTGGCAACATTTATATCAGGAGCTAAAGCACGCATTTCACAAAAAGCCAATAGTTGATTAAGGGCGCCTTCTAACTCACGAATGTTGGTTTGTACTTGGTTTGCTAAAAACTCTACAATGTCTTTATCGAGCTCAATGTCTTGCTGAACAGCCTTGTTTTGTATAATTGCACATCTTGTTTCAAAATCTGGCGCACCAATATCAACTGTCATACCCCATTCAAACCTACTGCGTAGCCGCTCTTCTAGGGTAGGGATGGATTTTGGTGGTTTATCGCTAGATATTATTATTTGTTTATTAGATTGATGTAGTACGTTAAAAGTGTGAAAAAACTCTTCTTGGGTTTTTTCTTTTCCGGCAATAAACTGCATATCATCAACTATCAATACGTCTGCGTTTCTGTAATAACCCGTAAAGTCAGTTATTTTTTTGTATCTAATTGCATCTAAAAATTCTTGTACAAATTGTTCGCTAGATATATAAACTACTCTTGCATCAGGGTTATTTGCAGAAATTGCATTACCAACTGCCTGAATAAGATGGGTTTTACCAAGCCCAACACCACCATACATAAACAGAGGATTGTATTTAGTTCCTGGATTTTGAGCGATAGCCTGACAGGCTGCATACCCAAGCTCGTTACCAGAACCTACCACAAAAGTGTCAAATGTATATCGTTCGTTTAAACCTTGTCTATAAGAGTGAGTAACAGATGGAGCGCCTGCTGGAGACTGCTGGGGGCGGTTAGTTACACTTTGATTAATTGGCTGTGATAAAAATACAACCTCAGAATCATCTTTACGATTTTTGCTTGATATTTCACCAGAGTGAATTTTAAATTCTACAGCGATGCTTGTCACACCATTTTTTTCTAATAAAGATACGATAAGAGGTTTATATTTAGATTCAAACTGTTGTTTTGCAAAAATATTTGTAACACCAATAACTATTTGTTGCTCATTTCGCCTAAGTACACGGGTATGCTTAAACCATGTAACAAAAATACCGCGTGAAACCGTTAGTTCAATTTCCCCAAGTACTGTTTGCCATAGCACATCGTCTCGCATAGCTTAAATCACTCCTCCCGATTTGCTTGTAGATGAATCTAGTTACTAAAACTATACACAAATACCTATTAGTTTTCCACAGCAAAATTGATATTGTACTAGTAATATACTGAAATATATCTAACTGAGGTGTAGTTATACACAAGACGCGTACTTATCTGTAGAAAAGTGGAAAAGTAGTTCAATAATGTGGACAAACCTGTCAAAAATATGGCAAAAGATATGTATATTTTACATTTTACCTATAATCTCATACACAATTAAATTTGTATAAACCGTAGTCTTATGTTAACGTATACAGTTGAAGTTATGCCTAAAAGAACATTCCAACCCAAAAAACGACATGCAGCCCGTGTACACGGATTTATGAAGCGCATGTCATCACGAGCCGGAAAGCTTGTCATTAAAAGACGTCGCAATAAAGGCCGAGTTAGCCTTTCTAAATAATTTATTTTTATTTTAAGATTAAAAATCTTATATACTAATACACGATAGAGAGGTGTTTTAGTGTTATCAAAAATAAATCGGTTTCATGGCCACAATAGCTTAAACTATGTATATAACAGGGGTATTACGGTTCGTAGCCCATATTGTGCAATGAAGGCCGTAAAAGGTAAAAAAGACAATTTTAGAATTGCAGTTGTTGTTAGTAAAAAAGTTGCAAAGTCTGCACCGCACCGTAATCGCATAAGACGGCGAGTTTACGAAGTTATTAGAATATTGGCCCCTGATATGATAACTAATCAAGATATTGTTGTTTCTGTATTTGATGAGAGATTTTTTAGCTTAGACCATGCAGAGTAAAAAGAAAGTATAAGACGACAATTAAAAGAAATTGCTGAGAAGACATAGAAATCCAATACAGAAATAACAATACTTAAGCTTTGTAAAGTGTTATTAAGGTTGGGATTAGCGTTCGAATCGGGTATAATAGCTCTAATTTATGTTTCATTTTATAAGCCAAGTTTTTACCGTAGTTATTGCTCAGCCAATTTTTAATTTACTAATTTTAATTATTGCATTCTTACCAGGCCACAATTTTGGTGTAGCAATAATACTATTTACCGTATTGGTACGTATAGCAATGTATCCGCTACTTAAAAAACAACTACATCACGCTATGGCAATGAAGAAGCTGCAGCCAGACATGAAACGAATCAAAAAAGAGGCTGCCGGTAACAAGCAACTAGAGTCACAAATGATGATGGCTCTTTATAAAGAAAAAGAGATCAATCCGTTTGGGTCAATTGGCATTATTTTAGCGCAAGTCCCGATACTTATAGCTTTATATCTAGGTATCACAAAGGTAGTAAAAGACCCTACCACTTTAGTTAGCTTCTCGTATTCCTGGCTACATAATTTGCCTTTCTTAAAAGATGTTGCTGCAAACATAAATAATTTCGATGAATCTCTAGCGGGGCTTATTAATTTAACTAAGCCAGCAATTGATCATGGTGTAGTGTATTGGCCTGCTTTAATAGTAGTTATCTTGAGTGTTGTTATGCAGTACATCCAGAGCAAGCAACTTATGATGACAGACAAAAATGCTCGCGGCTTAAAGCAGATTTTAAAAGATAGCTCAAAGGGTAAGCAAGTAGATCAGTCTGAGGTTCAGGCTGCCACAAGTAAATTTACACTGTTTTTTATTCCAATAATTTTATTTATGGTTTCTATAGGGTTACCATCCGCACTATCTCTTTATTGGTTTACAGGTGCACTTATCGCCTTTATACAACAGTCTCGCATTCTTAAAAAAGATGTGATAGAAATGGAGGCAACAGTAGATAAGTTGCCAGTAGAAGCCGAAATTATAGAATCCTCTAAAAAAGATTATAAAAAACCAAAAGCTAACTCTAAGAAAAGTAAAAAGACTAAAAAAAGGAGGTAGCTAAGTGGAAGAATCAATACAATTTGCCAAGAAGTATCTTGAGGATCTTCTGTCATTTTTTGGGTTAAATACAGACGTGAATGCCTCTAGTGAAGAGGATGTTATAGAACTTTCTGTTCCTAGTACACATATGAATGGTTTTTTGATAGGACAAAGGGGTGATACCATGCGAGCATTGCAGTACATGGTAGGCACAGCACTTAAAAATAATGATTACGAATATTCTAGGGTTAATGTAGATGTGGCTGATTACAAAAAGGCTAGGCAAGATCGCCTCGCAGAGCAAGCAAAGCAGTGGCTAGAAGAAGTTAAAAAATCTGGTAAGCCTATGGAACTACACCCTATGAATGCCGCCGATAGGCGAATAATACATAAAGTAGCTAGTGAGTACGATATAGAAACAGAATCAGTAGGTGAGTTTCGTGATCGCCATGTAATCCTAAAACCCGTTACTACACAAGAAGACTAATTGTAATTTTATATGCTGTAAAATGAGTTAATCGATTAACTCATTTTTGAAGTAAATTAACAGATTAAAATACTATAATTTTGTCTCCCTTGTATATAATATATATAAGGAGAATATTTTCTTATTTTCTTAATGCTTTTTTGTAGACTTCTAGGGTTTGTTCTGTCATTTTTTGCCACGAGTATTTTTTTGCCTGTTCACGCCCAGACCTGATTAGTCTATTCCTAAGAACAGAATTTGTAAGCACTTCTTCTATAGAGTTTGCTATATCTTCTACTATGTATGGATCGCAGTACCAAGCAGCACTACCATATATCTCTGGCAAGCATGTAGCATTGCTGCTAACCACTGGGGCACGGTTTAGCATAGCTTCTAGACCCGGCAGCCCAAAACCCTCGCTAAGGCTTGGAAAGACGTATGCTTTGCAAGTGCGGTATAGCCACTTTAATTGTCCTTCGCTAACATAGCCAGTAAATATTACTGATTTTTCTACTCCACACTCTTTTGCTACATTTAGGTAACTCTCGTAAACCGAATCTTTACGTCCACCCAAAACTAACAATAAATCTGGGTTATTTTTATTAAGTAAAGCAAAAGCCTCTATCAATCTTTTTAAATTTTTGTGTGGTTGCGGTCTACCGACATAAAATATAAATGGTTTTCCTCTTAATTCGTTTATAGGTTCTGCTGGGGTAATAATTTCGTCTGCAGCCTCGTATGTAACTATAATTTTGTTTGGCTTAACGTTTGCAAAATTAATAATATCTTCTTTTACAAATTCTGATGGAGTAATTATATATTTACTTTTTTTGGGTACAAACCAATTAACCTTTTTATAAATTTGCTGCTTAAACTTAAAAATAAGTCGATTTTTAGCGGGGTTAACAAATCTAGTAGTTGTTAGGTCGTGCATTGTGGTAATGGTACGACCTTTGTACATTACAGGCTGTTGTACCATAGCAAAATGCACTAAATCAGGTTTTAGTTCTTTAAGCTGCTTATTTAACTTTGTCTGCTCGTCTAAGCTAAATTCTTTAGCGGTACAAAGTATTTTTGTAAAATTTTTAGATTCTGGCTTCCAGGTTTTGTAGTCATCTGGCTTTAGTAATATCAAATAATCATTAATTTTATCTATTTTTTGCAAATAATGTATAAGGCGTTCTACATATCGCCCTGTACTTGTGCCAATCTCTCTTGCATCAATTGCTATCTTTGCCATATCACTTATAAGTATAACTTTATATATAGGTACAGCAAATATCTTAATAACTGTATTATTGACAAATAAGCAAAAGCGTGATAGTATAGCTAGTATCGTAAATACGAAAGGAAAACAAAAATATAGTAAAACAATAAAAATAACGAAAGTGAAAAAACAAAAAAATGGCACACACACATACAAGCAACGAAGACCAAAAAAAAGAGCTAAAAACGCGGGCAGATAAGCTCAAAGAATTAGCGATTCCACTCGCTATAGATATAACAAAATTTTTAAGTAGTCAGGCGGTAAACAAAATGCAAGCAAAAAAAGAAGAACTAAAAAATAAATGTAAAGACGATAACTGTATATGTAACGATAGTGTTAGTAAAGTAGATCAAGTAAAGCAACAATATAATAAGCTTAGTAAAAAACAGAAGACTCAAATAGTTGCTGTTGGTACGGCAGCAGCCGTAGCAGTAGTAGCCGCAGCAGCCCTAGCAATTAGCAAAGGCCGCTCGAACAAAGGTGACTAAGAGCTTATCAGTTTGTAAAGTTATAAATAGCTCCCAAAACAGGGAGCTATTTTTTTATTGTCTTTTAATTTTTTGGAGCCCCTTATAGACTATCTGGCTTATATCTTTCCAGCTGTATTTTTTGAGCAGCTCACTACCATTTGCTACCATTTTGGAACGGAGGGTTGGGTTTTCGATAATTTTCGATATTGAATTTGCCATATCAATATAGTCATCTTTGTCAAAATATTCTATTGCACCTCCGGCTACTTCGTGGAATATCTCTATATTGCTTGCAGCTACTGGAACATCGTATTGCATCGCTTCAAGAATTGGCATTCCAAAACCCTCATAGTGAGAAGGAAAAATAAATAGCAAGGCATTTGAATAGAGCGTAGATTTTTCTTTATCAGATACATAGCCAGTCAATATTATATTGAGCCCACCGGACGTATAATCCTTAATTTTTTGTATAATAGCTTCATCCTTCCAGCCAGAACCACCAGCAAGGACTAATGAATATTCAGCTCGCATATTAGGGGATAATTGAGCATAAGCATCAAGGAGATTTGATATGTTTTTGCGTGGCTCAATGGTTCCTAGGTATAGTATGTATTTTTTTAAAGTAACTCCTAAATTCAGAAGACGATCATTTAGTGGAAGATGTTCTATTTTCTGATCAACTGGTGGAATGTGAGTCACGATAATATTGTCGGGATTAAGTTGAGGGAAGTAGTGTAGGATTCTTTTTTTGGTAAATTCTGAAATAGTAATAATTAACTCAGCATTGTTAATTGAAGCAGGCATCGACTCCACTAAGTATTTTAAATTTTTATCTTGTACATAATCCGGACAATCCAAATACCCCATATCGTAAACGATGATTGCGTTTGGTGTTTTACGTACGCTTGGTAAAGATACATAGTTAGTGAATAGTAGGACATCAGCCTTACTAGAAGCAAAATATTCTAAATAAGGATTTAGCTTTACTTTTCTAAGGAGCGGTATAAGTTTTCCGGGTATTATCTTTGAAGCTTTGAAACTTATGGTAGGATCATTTTTTGTAAATTTTGAATTTTTATTTCTTCCCAAGAAGTTAAAATAAAATCCTTGTAGCTCTAACTGCTCAGAATATTCTTGAGATAGATTTTCTAAAAGATGTGCTACGTAATAACCTATGCCAGATTTTCGACTGTCAATAATTGGTCTTGCATCAAATAAAATACGTAGTTTTTTCATATAATAATTACAAAATCAGGCTTTATTAAAATATGCATGATAAAATAATAGCACTTTAATGTTATGAAAAAGGGAGAATAATGGCAAAAAAAGCATTAATTACTGGTATTACTGGACAAGATGGATCGCATCTTGCTGATTTGTTACACGAAAAGGGATATGAAATTTATGGAATTATCCGTGGTCAGCAAAACCCTCGTAAGCGAGCTGTTGAAGAGAAACAGCCATTTGTAAAATTAGTCGAAGCAGACTTGCTTGATCAATCTTCATTGGTTCATGCTTTAAATAAAATTCAGCCAGATGAGGTTTATAACCTAGCTGCTATTAGTCACGTTGGCTATTCATTTAAGGTTCCTGATCTTACGGCGGATATTACTGGTAAGGGCGTTCTTCATATGCTTGAAGCTATACGTTTAAGTGGTGGCATTGACACTGTACGATTCTATCAAGCTTCAACTTCTGAGATGTTTGGT
>CAZTUU010000019.1:2610-4034 GCA_964616505.1 uncultured Candidatus Saccharibacteria bacterium | reverse complement strand
ATGAAGAAGCTTTGTTCCACCCTAGAAGCCCTTATGGTGTAGCAAAACTATACGGTCACTGGATAACTAAAAACTACCGTGAAAGTTATGGCATGCACGCTAGCTGTGGCATATTGTTTAATCATGAAGGTGAGCGAAGAGGTTTAGAATTCGTTACGCGAAAAATTAGTAATTCTGTTGCAAGGATTCATCTTGGAAAACAAGAATATATAGAACTTGGTAACCTAGATCCAAAGCGAGATTGGGGCTATGCTGGTGATTACGTAGAAGGTATGTGGTTAATGCTTCAACAAGATAAACCAGATGATTATGTACTTGCAACAGGTGAGACACACTCTATTGGTGAGTTTTTGGATCTTGCATTTAAGGAAGTCGGAATTGATGACTGGAAGCCTTATGTAAAACAAAACCCAGACTTTATGCGTCCCGCAGAAGTTGATATATTGCTTGGTAATCCAGAAAAAGCCGAAAAGGTACTAGGCTGGAAGAGAAAAGTAGATTTTCCTGGACTGGTAAAACTGATGGTACAAAATGATATTGAGCTAGAATCAAAAGATAACTAACGATTTAGTCAAATAAAAGAACCAAGTGGTATAGACATCACTTGGTACTTTAAATTTATGAGTATTCTACCGTGAGCGCCAATCAGCTAGAGCATCTTCTATAGTTTGATTGATATTATATTCCGGTTTCCAGCCAGTATCTTTTGTGAGTTTTGAATGATCACCTACTATTTCCGGTATATCAGAAGGTCGCATACGAGCCTGATCAAGTTTTACCGTAAGTTCTACTGCTGATTTAGCGAGGAGCATTTTAAGTATTTCATTACCACTTACAGAATTACCAGAGCAGATATTGTATATTTGGCCTTTAGCATCATGTTCTATGAGTAATCTATAAGCACGTACAATGTCTCGTACATCTGTATAATCACGTTTGGCATCGAGATTTCCAACAGATATCTTCGTTGTTTTTCCTTCTTCACCATCTACAATTTGCTTGGTTAGATCTGGTACTATAAACCCTAAGTTCTGACCAGGGCCGATATGATTAAAAGGACGAGCTATAGTATAGTCGAATCCACGATTTCCATAGTAATCAGCAAGTGATTCCTGAGTAATTTTACTAACCGCATAGGGTGAACTAGGTATAACAGCTGATTCCTCAGATAAGGGCATAGGAGCTGTTGGGTCATATAAGCTACCAGAACTAACTATTAAGAATTTTGGATTAACACCTTGTTTTATGCATGTTTCGTATAGATTAATTTCTATTCCTGAATTTACATCAATGTATTTAAGGGGATCATCAAAAGAAGGGCCTACAGCTGCTAAGCCAGCTAAATGGATTACGGCATCAATTTTTTTGAAGTTTACATTGTTTTCTACCTCACTTGGAATTGATAAATCAGCAACAACTGATAG
>CAZTUU010000019.1:245-2600 GCA_964616505.1 uncultured Candidatus Saccharibacteria bacterium | reverse complement strand
CCCTTTAATTGAGGCTCTTGATTATTAACTACAGCCGTAACCTCATGACCGTTGTCACTTAACTCTTTGACTAAATGGCCGCCGACAAAACCACCTGCTCCTGTAACTAATATGTTCATATATTTGCGATCATCCCTTCTTCAAGTATAATATACCAGACATGGAGAAAGTAAAAAATTTAAAGCTGCGATATAATTATTCGCTCATTTTATTGCGAGAATTAGTCATTACTGATTTCAAATTACGATATCAAGGTAGTGCGCTTGGTTATCTATGGTCACTTCTAAGGCCCTTAGCTATTTTTGCAGTTTTATATTTTGTTTTTGTGGTGTTCTTAAGGGTTGGCGAGGGTGTTCCGCACTTTGCCATTTATTTACTATTAGGTATCGTATTATGGAATTTCTTTGTAGAAATTACTTTGGGCAGTGTTGGCGCTATAGTTGGCAAGGGTGATCTAATAAGAAAAATAAATTTTCCAAAATATGTAATTATACTAGCAACCTCATTTTCGGCACTGATTAACTTATTTCTTAATTTTATAGTCATAGCCGCTTTTATGATAATTTTTGGCGCAAGTCCATCCTGGAGTGCATTAATTGTGGTGCCGCTACTGATAATAGAGTTATATTTTCTTGGACTAGCCTTCGCCTTTTTCCTATCTACTGCTTTTGTGAAATACAGAGATGTTAGCTATATTTGGGAAGTTTTAATACAGGCCGCATTTTATGCTACTCCTATACTGTATCCATTAGCATTAATTCCCGTTGCAGCTCAAAAGTTCTCAATGCTTAATCCTATGGCTCAAATAATACAAGATGCAAGATTTGTTCTCGTAACTCCTCAAACGCTTACTGGCGCAAATACTTTCTCAAATATGTTCTTCAGGCGGATACCAATTTTATTAGTATTCATTGCATTTGTTATTGGTGCATTATATTTTAGGAAAAATTCTAAAAGCTTTGCAGAGGACGTTTAGATGCAAGATGATATTGCGATAAAAGTAGAGAATGTTAGTAAACGATTTTTACTACCTCATGAAAAAAAGACTTCACTTAAAAGTATTTTTACTAGTTTTTTTAATGGAAAAACAACATACACCAAGCAACAAGCATTAGAAGACATTAGCTTTGAAATTAAAAAAGGTGAATTTTTTGGTATCGTAGGCCGCAATGGTAGTGGCAAGAGTACATTGCTTAAAATAATTGCTGGCATATATCAACCTACAAAAGGAAAGATATCAGTTAACGGTAAGTTAGTACCATTTATTGAACTTGGTGTTGGTTTTAACCCTGAGTTAACTGGCCGAGAGAATGTATATCTTAATGGCTCAATTCTAGGTTTTACTCGAAAACAAGTACAAAAAAATTATCATAAAATTGTTGAATTCTCTGAGCTAAAAGAATTTATGGACCAAAAGCTTAAAAACTATAGTAGTGGTATGCAGGTACGTCTTGCATTTGCATGTGCAACTTTAGCAAAGGCTGACATATTACTTGTCGATGAAGTGTTAGCTGTGGGTGATGCTGATTTTCAACGTAAATGCTTTGAGTATTTTCGTCGATTAAAAAAGGAAAGAAAGACAGTTATTTTTGTGACTCATGATATGAATTCTGTCAGAGAATATTGTGATCGAGCAATGTTAATAGATGACAGCAGAAAGCGTTATATTGGAAAATCAGAAAGAGTTGCACAAGAATATTCGCGATTATTTTTTGATGAAACATCAGAAGCAACTGACCAATCAAGTAATGACAAGGCAAATAAGAATTGGGGCAATGGTGATGCAAAATTCTCTAAAGTTACTGCGAAACAAATAAAAGACAAGATTGTGATATCTGCAAAAATCAAAGCTAATAAATCAATTAAAGAAATGCTCTATGGAGTGCATATTTTCTCTACAAATGGTTCAGAATTAACAGCAACTAATAATCGTATGATTTTTGCCCCAGACATAGAAAACCTTAAAGAAGGTGATGAAGTGAATTTTACTTGGGAAGTTTTAAATATATTTAACGATGGTAAATATCTTGTAAGCCTTACGCTTGTTGACAGTATTGGTACAGTTTTTGACTGGAATAATGAGGCAGCATCATTTAATGTTAAAAGACTCGAGCGCTCAACAACTCCAATTATACCCCCTATAGAAGTAAGCGCAGAAATAGTAAATAATAAGGGAGCAACGAAGAAAAAAGATGATTCACAAATTAAAAAATAAAGTTCTCGCCAAGGTTAAAGAGAGTAATGTATCAGAATTTGAAAAAAAACTGAATACACTAGCTATTGAGCTTAAAACATCTCAGGATGAAAATAATCGACTTATAAGGGAATAAATTATTGAACAACGATTACGTGAAG
>CAZTUU010000019.1:0-235 GCA_964616505.1 uncultured Candidatus Saccharibacteria bacterium | reverse complement strand
GGGAATTTGGGAAAGACAGATTACGGACGCGTGGTTACATGCTATACAAAAACGCGATATTGTTGTGTTTGATATTGGTGCTAACTTTGGTTACTTTGGTATGCTAGCGGCACAAAAACTTGATAAAAAGAAATCAAAAGTAGTTATGTTTGAAGCAAACCCTAAGCTTTTGCCGTATATACATAAAACGCTTTCTGTTAACTGGCTTAATGAAAATACGATTGTTGAAAACTTA
>CAZTUU010000018.1:1346-14326 GCA_964616505.1 uncultured Candidatus Saccharibacteria bacterium | reverse complement strand
AATCTGCATAAAAAGAACTAAGCCCGGGTTGTTGTGGTAAATTACTAAAATTAAAAGTCTTAGCTCCTGCACAATTGGCCGATCCCGAAGCATACTTAAAACCGTATTGCTCCTGGCCTTGTGCCACAAAATGGGTAACACGCGTACCATTGCCGATCCCACTCCAACTATTATCTCCATTCTGTATATAATCAAAGGCGTTAGAATTACAAAAATTACCGTTATATATAGTTACTGACCCGCTATTGGTCGGAAACCAAATTTTTAAAGAATTAGTGTAGCTTTTAACAAAGCTACTATTTGCGCTAACAAGCATGACTGCCGCACCGCTAGACTGGTCGCTATTATCAGGTAGTGTGTTGCTTAACGCATATGTATTACCTACAGTAATACTAAAGATAGTAACCGCCAACAAAAAAGATAAAAATTGTCTACTATGCATTTTAGAGATTACCTTCATCATTGATCCGTATCCTCAAAACCGCTGAGTTTGCTATTAAGCTTGTTCAAAATATCATCTTTGGTAAATTTATCGATTTTATTATCTGAATTCACCATAGATATTGCATGCTTCGTTTCTTTTATTGCAATGCTATTATTACCCACCCTAGAAGCTATTAACGCATAATTAAGGTAAAAATTATAATCACCGTAGCCTAACGATGCCAAATTACCCATTATTTTATATGCCTTATCATTATTTCCAATCTGAGAAAATGCCATCGCCTGTATATATGCAGCTTTTGGATCTTTGCGAGGATTAATGTCCAGTTTGGATATTTCAGTAGCTTGTTCATCTGACATACTAACTACTTGCGCAGGGCTTAAGTCATTTATTAAAGGAAAGTTAGATTTTTTATTTGAAAAAAAAGTTATTGCAACGTATGCTGCCAAAAATATAAATAATATCGCAGCCCCCCCACAAATTATTATAGTTAAAAGCCTCTTTTTAGTACTCCATTTATCCCAAAAATGATATTTATCTGTTTTTTTAACTTCAGATGTGGTTATGCCATTATTTAATGTAGTTGTGCTTAGTCTCTGTAAATTTTCGCTTTTTTGATGGGATTTTAAAGATTTTTTGACATCACCAATAATAACTTTGCTATCCGTAGATTTAGTTTGTTTTTTTTGATCAGACAATTTAAGCCTCTTACTAATGTTTTACTACACTTAATTAAAGCATAAGGATAATAAGCAGGCAACCTGATTGTCTTGCTAGTATTATAAATTTTCTTGGCTTATGGCCTTTTCTCTTTCTGCTAAAGTGCCAGACAACCCCAGCGCATCGGCGTACAAATACAGCTCTTCTTTATCTTCTGCATAAGTTGCTGCTACACAAAGCGCGCTAAGTTGTTCTTTAGATGTTGGCATCCCCCATAACGAGAGCTTGGCATCTGAATTATTTTGTTGCTTGTTGGGTTGTCCATTTTTTTCCATAAAGATATTCTATACCAAATAGAATAAGAATTATTAGCTAGTTTATTTTTTACACAAAATCATTTAGGCTAAACTTATTATTTTTAACAAAAGTTACCCCTGTTATGATATGATCATAGCATGAGTTTATCTATCGGGATTGTAGGCTTACCTAATGTTGGTAAATCAACATTATTTAATGCCTTAACAAATAATAATATTTTAGCGGCAAATTATCCCTTTGCTACCATCGAGCCCAACACTGGAGTAGTGCCAATACCAGACAACCGTTTGCAAAAGCTAGCTGATATTTATGGCAGCAAAAAGCTTTTGCCTGCTACGATTGATTTTGTGGATATTGCTGGCTTAGTAGCTGGTGCAAGTAAGGGTGAAGGATTAGGTAATCAATTTTTGAGCCACATTCGTGAATGCGATGCCATCGTACAAGTAGTAAGAGATTTTAATGATAAAAATGTTGTTCATGTAGATAATGATTTGCATCCACAAAATGACATTGCCATAATTAATACAGAGCTTGTTTTAGCTGATATGCAAACTGTTGCAAAAATGCTACCAAAACTACAAAAAGAAGCAAGAGCGAATCCAAAGCAAAAACCACTCGTAGAGTTGCTTGAAAAAGTACAATCTAAACTAGATAAAGGTGACCCTATTTATTCTGACGCTGGCTTGCGACAAGAGGTTGCCGAGCATAAGCAATTACAACTACTGACCTCCAAACCTATTATTTATTTGTTCAATGTTGACGAAGAAACATTGATAAATAAAGCCAAGCAGCAAGAACTTGCAAAATTAGTAAACCCAAATTCTGCATTATTTGTAAATGCTAAATTAGAGGATGAGCTACGCAGCCTAGACGAAACAGAACGACTAGAGATGTTAAAAGAATATGGCGTTGATGAATCCGGTTTAATAAAACTAATCCATGCCGCATACGATACGCTTGGATTACAAAGCTATCTAACCGCTGGCCCACAAGAAGTCAGAGCATGGACAATAAAACAAGGAGCTACCGCACCACAAGCTGCTGGTGTTATACATGGCGATTTTGAGCGTGGTTTTATTGCTGCCGATATTGTTGATTACGATGATCTTCTTGCTACTAAATCTTGGTCTAATGCTCGCAATACCGGCAAGCTTCGCACAGAGGGTAAAGCATATATTATGCAGCCTAATGATGTAGTAGAGTTTAAATTTAATGTCTAAAAATAAAATCTGTAAGCTTTTGTAGCTGACTTTTATTGTGGTTCTTTGGGCAATTACATGATGCATTGTACTCACGCATAACGAATTTACAGTTTCTAGCCCTAATAACCTCCGCATCATCAAATGGAACTATTTTAATAGCACTATCTATGCCACGATACCCACTAGGATTAACTTTGGGTCCTAAAATATTATTAAAAACACTATTAATCTCTTTTGGACTATCTAACATATACGTTTCTTTTATAGGATAATCACCTTTTTTATTTATACATTTTTCTGTAATTACAGGAAATTGATTATTAAAACAAAGACTTCTTGAACACAGTGTATAGCCTTTTTTGTCGTTTACCAGAAGCCTATCAACCCTGCAAGAAATATCATTATCGTATTCACTTAGTTTATTGTGCGTTAAGCTAATATCCCAGTAATCGCCACTACGACTATCGTAAGATAAAATACTATGGCTATGATTACCAAGGCCAATAAGCTCATTAAGTTGGTCGGTATCATAAGCGCCCATAATGAAGTTATATATAGCATCTAGCCCATTTTGGATAATTGCTTTATTAATTTCATAGTCTGATTTTTTAGAGTTATAGTTATAATTTTCAGGATCTTTACTTTGCATATTGATCTACTTATTATTTAGCATTTTTAATAAATAAAACCGCTCGCGATTACCCTTGGATCCCGCTATGGCAGAGTCTGCTTTTGCTATTACGACAAACTGTTTTTTTATCCAAATTTCAAAATTTTTTAAGATATCACGTCTTATTGAATCATTTTTTATTACACCCTTATGTCGAAAATCATCACCAGACTCAAATTGAGGTTTTACCATCACAACAATTTGAGTACTTTTTGAACATAGTTGAGATATGCTAGGCAAAATATCCCTCAAAGATATAAAAGATACATCAGCCACCACAATATCAATTGCAAGGATAGCCCCTGAAACAGGTGGTCTATTTGCAAAGTCTCTGATATCGGTTTGTTCGTAAAGCTCTATCTGTGGATTATTTCGTAAAGATGGATGCAATTGGTTGGTACCAACATCTACCGCAATCACTTTTTTAGCATTATTTTTTAACGCAAAATCAGTAAAACCCCCAGTGCTACTTCCTACGTCTAAAACTACCTTATCATTAAAATCTAAATTAAAAATTTTAGCAACGCTAGCCAACTTTAGCCCAGCTCTGCTAACGTATTGCTCGTCTTGGGTTAAAATTAATGTAGCACTACTGTCTACAAAAAAACCAGGTTTTAAAATTGGCTTTTTATTTACCAAGACCTTACCTAGTTTTATGTAGCTTTCTGCCTGGCTACGAGTACTAACTATCCCACGCTTTACTAACTCTATATCTAGGCGATTTTTTACAGACAATTATTAATCCTCGTATTTATTTAGCCTACTACCAATATTATAGCCGCTGTACAAAAATTTATTTTTTTCGCTCACGATATGCTCCGGACTCTGTGTCTACAGATATTACATCACCCTGCTTTATAAAAGCCGGTACTTTTACAACTATACCTGTTTCTAGAGTCGCGTCTTTTTGTATGCTACTAGAAGTATCACCCTTAACTGCATCTTCTGTATATGTAACCTCTAGAAATACATTTTTTGGCAACTCAATATTAATTATTTTGCCATCAAAAAGCTGAGCTTTAACATTATCACTTTCTTTTAAATATGAGTCATTATCCATAAAGTAATATGTCAGCCCATCATTATACAAATACTGTAGATTTTGATACGTAACATCAGCTGGTTCTATAGCTTCATTACCTTTAAAAGTTTTAGACAAAACACTGCCGTCTATTAAACTTTTAATCCGTACATTAACTATAGACCCACCTCTGCCCATCACTTTTTGACTATATTCGACTACCTTATATGGTGCGCCATCTAATTGAAATACTGTGCCTTTTTTTAGATCTGTTATACCAAAAGCCATAAAATTGCTCCATTTGAGTTATAAGTTATTTATCTACTAATTAGATGCTACGAATGGTAATAATGCGATATGTCGTGCTCTCTTGATAGCTTTTGCTAAGCGACGCTGCTGCATCTCTGTTAAACCAGTTCTTTTACGAACCTCAATTTGCCCAAATTGATTAGTAAATCTTTGTAAAGTCTTTACGTCTTTATAATCAAAATAGACTGCTCCAGTTACTTGTTTGTGCTTATTCTTTGCCATTAATTATTCTCCTTAAATTATTCCTTTAAAAAGGTATTTCTGATAAATCTATCGGTTGATCACCAATGTCTTCTATTACTACATCTTTTGTTTGCTTAGATACTGGTGTACCTGTAGATTCTGCAGCACCGCCTTCGCCTCTACCACCCAAAAAGGTAACGTCATTTGCAACAACCTCTACCTTAGTACGTTTTTGACCATCCTTTTCCCAACTACTACTTTGCAATCGTCCACTTATTAATACTGGACGTCCTTTTGTTACATACTGAGCAACTCGCTCACCAAGCGCAGCCCATGCAACTACATCTACGTAATCTGTCGCTTCTTGCCAGTTACCATCTGCTGCTTTATAGCTACGGTTAAGAGCTAAGCTAAAGCTACAAACGCTCTGACCATTTGGAGTTGTTCTAAGTTCTGGATCTCGTGTAAGGTTTCCCATAAGAGTTACCTGATTAAAACTTCTTGCCATTTTTATACCCTCCTACTTAAAATATATCGTAATTAGTCGTTAGATTCTGTTTTTTCTACTTCGGAATCATCACTACGTGATTCTCTACCGGCTGTCTTCTTTAAGCGTGCGGCTTTAAAGCTTTCAGCCTTGGCAATAGCTTTTGTATCTGGTTTAACAATCAAAAAACGAATTACTTCGTCAGTGATATTAAGTGTACCTTCTACCTTTTTAACTGATTCGCCCGGCAAATCTACTGCATAAAAAACATACACAGCATGATCATGATTTTTAATTTTATAAGCTAGCTTTCGCTTGCCCCAATTGTCTTCACTGGTAACTTTACCGCCATTATCGGTAAATATTTTAACGACCTTTTCTGCCGGCTTATCCAAATCTATTTCTAGATCAGGATGATAAAGTACAGCAATTTCGTAGCTGTTCATATATAAGAGTCCTCCTCTTGGTTAAAGGCTATCTGCCCTAATTGGCGATAACCCGAAGTTAATAACTAATAAATATTACCATAGCTACCCCTGTTAGTCAAGACATTATAAGTCAATTAAATTTTGTATACGATTTTTGTCTTGGTTGCGTCCTGTTTGCAAAGAAATAAGATATTGCAGCTGAGTACCCGGAAGACAAGAATACAAATCTGCCCCCACCTGAGCTAAAGCACCTGCAGGTTCTAGCCTGGTAGATGGATTTTGTTTATAAAAAGAACCTAGTGATTCTGAACTAATAACCAAGAATTCATCTACATTTTTGATAATACTATCCATACAGTTCTTGCCAACAATATTTACTCGTGTACCATCTACGTTATTATTTGGAGAAGTTGCTTTAGTGCGTACGTACGAAGTTGATTTTGTGCTTCTATTTTCTAGCAATATACGGTAAGCTCCATCTATCTTCTGATCTGCACAATCTAAGGAGTCATAAAAACTAAGAGCAGCACTATCAGATCCTTCCACCTGTACTCCGACAACTTTAACCTCGTTATTTGTTAGTTGTTTTAGCCGCTTTGCTTCTCCACCAATTAATCCACCTCCTCCAACCGGAACAAATACTACCGAATCTTGAGCATATATGCCGTTGCTTTTCATTTGCAAATATAACTCATCGGCTATAGTACCCTGACCATCCATAACATCAATGTCGTCGTATGGATGCACAAAATGGTTGCCCTGGCTCTTAGCATAATCTATCGCCAAACTCGTTGACTCATCAAAATTACTACCAACCTGATACACAGTGGCACCTAATCTATTAAGTCCTTCGAGCTTGCTGGCTGGCGTGCCTACAGGTACAAAAACTTCGGCACATCCACCCATTTGCCCAGATACCCACGCAACACCTTGACCATGATTACCAGCACTTGCCGTTACTACTTTACCAACACCATCAGAAAACAATCTACTTAGCTTTACTGCTGACCCACGCCACTTATAAGCACCAGTAGGGTTGTCTGTCTCATCTTTTAAGTAAAAATAGTTGCCTTTTGAATCACGTTTTTGCTCTCTGAATGTAGTAATTTCTGGTACAAATCTTCTTACTATATCTTTGGGAGATAGATTATTATATTTTTCTGGTGTTAGCTCTAATGTTAGTGACATTTTATCCTCTTTTAATAATTTAAAAACCGCTCGTTTTTGTTAACGAGCGGTTAATTTACTTATTTTTTAAGACAATTAAATCAGCGCCCGTTTGTTCGGGATAATAATGCTGTTAATAATCATCTGCTGGCTCATACCAAGTAAACTACACCTAAAAATTATAAACGTCAAGCAATGCATAATTCTCCCCTGTTATATAATCCTCCTATACGGCTAAGTTCACATATAAATTTGCCAATTTTTCGCTGACTAACAAGTTTATTTTTTATAAAATCCCTTGGATTATTTGGTAGGTATTCGGGTAGAGCTTGTTCTTTTCTGGCTTCAGAATACGTGTTACATATCGGCTCAATTGCCTCCTCTATCATGCGAGCCGCCAAGCTATAACCTAAAAATAGTCGCGTATCATAATCAAAAGTATTAAGTAATTTATGTAGCTTATCAAAATCACGTTTACCAAATGTGTTTATTCCATGATCTAATACATAATCGTATAAATAACTACGTACTACACTTGAATCATATACCCTAACTTGGCCACTTAGCCATATATCTTTTCTTTCTTGAGTAGACAAGTACTTAATCATTGGGCTTTCGCCACTCATATCTACAGAACCTTCTGGTATATAGCCAGCCTCAGCCATTACTAAATATTTAAATAATTGTTCTTTTGTAGTTGGCTGATTAGGACCATCAAACCAAAAGTTATATTTATAGTGATGATCATCAAAATCTACCCATTGTACCCGGGCACCTTCTAATGCACGCTTGCCCAAATCGCCCAGCCTAGGGTCTGACATAGTGCGAACTTCATGCTTTGGCATCATATGATTCCAATCTGCCGGACGATCGATATTAGCGTATCCAGCAGGTGGCACAGGGGGTAGATTACTATTTGGGGCAAAGCAATATGGTAATCCCGTTAGCTCATCAGTAGGAGTAATTAATCTGCCGCTAAACTCCGATATCAAAAAACACTCGCTTTTGTTAGGCGAGTGTTTTTGGGGCAAGTCTGATGTTAAGCAAAGCTCTACTTTGTGCATTGGTGGATCTAGGCTTTTTTGCATATTTGGCCCTCTTTTTATTTATTGTCTCTAAATCAATTGTAGCCTCTACGGCAAAAAACCACAAGCATAGTAAGCTGTATAAACTCTGGTTAAATATATATTATTTAGTTAAATATTCATCCCGAGGATCATCGCTTACCTCTATGTGAGTAACTTCGTCATCCTCATCGTTACCAAACGCCTCGTCTAAGCTGCGTATTAATACTTCTCTTGGACGCGCCCCATCAGCAGGGCCAACAACTCCTCGCTCTTCCATCTCGTCAATTATGCGACTTGCACGTCCATAGCCTATTCGTAAGCGCCGTTGCAACAAACTTGTGCTAGCTTTTCCACTTTCTACTACTACACGTACGGCATCACGCCACATATCATCGTCGCCATCTCCGCCACTAGGTACATTGTCGGGCACAATACCGCCCTTGCCGTTTAACTGAACCGGCATACTAACGACCTCATCATCATACTGAGGAGGACGCTGCTCACGTAAAAAGTCATTCACCTTTACAGTCTCATCATCAGTAATTAGCGCAGCTTGTATGCGTTTTGGCTTAGGTAGTGTTGCTGAGGTGAATAACATATCGCCAAGCCCTAATAATTTTTCAGCACCAGCCTGATCAATAATTGTACGCGAGTCTATCTGACTTTGAGTGGTAAATGCAATTCTACCGGGCACATTAGCTTTAATGAGTCCTGTAATAACATTAACGCTGGGACGCTGTGTGGCCAGAACTAAATGAATACCAGCAGCACGAGCTTTTTGAGCGATACGTACTATTAAAGATTCTACATCACGCGCCGCCATCATCATAAGATCAGCAAGCTCATCAATAACAATTACAATATAAGGCATTCCCTCTTCTTGCTTTAATTTATTGTATTCATTTATATTACGCTTTCCTACTTCTGCCATTGTTCTAAGCCGTCGTTCCATCTCGGCAACTGCCCATTTTAAGGCGCTGATACATTTTTCTGGCTCAGTAATAACGGGAGTTAGAAGATGAGGCACATCATTATATGGCGTAAGTTCAACCTGTTTTGGATCTACTAATATTAACTTTAGCTGCGAAGGGCTATTACTATATAGCAAACTTGTTAGCAATGTATTAATCATAACTGATTTACCTGATCCAGTTTGTCCGGCTACCAAGAGGTGTGGCATTTTATCTAAGGATTCTACGACTGGATTACCTGCAATATCTTTACCTAACGCAAACCTTAATTGAGTATTGGTCGATGTCCATTCTTTGGTATTTAATATACTTGCCAATCTTACGGTTGCGTATTTCAGATTTGGTACTTCTATACCTACAGCACGCTTTCCTGGTATTGGCGCTTCTATCCTAATACTTGTCGCTGCTAGATCAAGTGCAATATTACTCTCTAGCGCAGTAATTTTGGCCAACCTCACCCCATTTGGGGGTTTAAGTGTAAACTGCGTAACCCTTGGCCCAATATTAGCACCTTCCATTTCTACCGGAATATTAAAGTTAAACAAAGTTTCTTTAATATTTTCTGCATTTCCACTAACATCACCTGCGTCTGCTTTATCTTGTTTTTGATCTAATAAATTAATGCCTGGAAACTTCCAGTCAGGGTCATTGGCAGCTGTAAGTGCTGCATGGTCTTCTACTGGAGCTAATTTTGCAGCAGTATTTTTTAATGTACTTAATTTGGGGCTAGGCTGAGCTTTGTCTGCAGCATTATGATGTACTACAGGTACACCTTCGTGCATTTTAAATTCATGATCATCGGCCTTACTATTTAGATCCGAAAGATCAGTATCTTTTTTGCTATCAGACCGTCTAAACATTTTGGCAATATTACTAAACAGAGATTTTGGCGAAATATCTAGCATTAACATCAAAAATATTAATGCAAAAATCAAAAATACTATAAATGCTGTAATAGAATTTAAGAATACTAACAAACCATTACTGGCAGCATTACCAACTTGCCCACCATACAAACCTTTAGATGCAAGCTCACTTGCTTGGTTTCTATCTGTAAATACGTGCAATATTCCGGCTATACATACTAAAAATAGTACTCCGCTAAGTAATTTTATAAACGGAACAACGTGTTCTTCGTGCTTAAATTTATGAATAGCAAAAAACACCAAAATAACTGGTACCAAATATGCTGCTTTTCCAAAGCACCAGGCCGTGGCATTAAACAGATTAACAGGTAAAGACCCGCCCCAACCAAATCCTCCTATTAGTAAAAACAGTGCAATAACTATTAATATAAAAGCAAAGAACTGACGCCAAAAATAATTGGGTTCTTTTGGTTCTTCTTGCTTAGTAGACTTGCGGCCACGTTTTGCTTGTTTTTTCTTTTTTGCCATATCTGTTTATTTTACCTGATATTAGGTGTAGAGCCTATATATCATAATCTTAATAACGTTGTATATTATAACACAGTTTGAAAACCTTTACTAGTCGGTACGCGGATCTTGACCTAGCAATTGCTGGCGAAGTTGCGCAAATCGACGCGACTGTAAAGCTGCTTCATCTTTAGCAGCCTGTTCGGCAGCTTTTGGATCTTGAGGTTTTGCATTATTATTAACACCTCTACCAACAACGTTAATCACTGGAATAACAATTGGTGATCTTTGAGTATTTTCATACAAAAAGTGCGTAACATGCTCTTTAATTTCTTGCTTAAATCTGTCTAACTCCACCCTTTTAAAGCGTTGCTGAGAGGCTCTCTTGAGTTCGTTTCGTAGATTATTCATAAGTTCTTCGTTATCTCGCATATAAATAAAACCACGGCTAATAATGTCTGGGCTTGTTAATAGTGAGCCAGTTTTACGATCTACTGTTAACACAACGGCTACTATTCCGTCCTGACTCATCATTAAACGATCTTTAATAACTACATTGCTAACAATTGCGCCTGTTTGGTCTACTAGCACCGTACCATGTGGCACTTGGCCTAAATGTTCCATTTTATCTTTTGTAAAAGCAAGCACGTCTCCGTTTTCGGCATTATAGGTATTTTTACGAGGAATTCCTTCTTCTATGGCGATATCAATATGGCGTTGCTTAGAGCGAAATGCCCCATAAATAGGAACAAAAAATTTAGGTCGCATCATATCAATCATCTCTCTAAATTCTTCGCGGCTAGCATGACCAGAAACGTGCAATGGGCCACAACCATCCAGCTCTCTGGTAGTGTGCTGAAAAACATGAACATTTTTACGAAGTAGATCATCTACCATGCTACCGATAAGAGCGTCGTTGCCAGTTTCGGGAATTGGAGTAGAACTTAATACTACAGTATCTTGTGGCTTCATCTTTATGTTTCGATGATCACCAGTACTCATCCGCATTAATGCGGATGATGGCTCACCCTGACCACCGGTACAAATAACCACAACTTTATCATCAGGTAACGAATTAGCACTATTGATAGGTACAAAAGTACCTTTTGGAACTTTAACAAAACCATGCCTAACGGCCATCTCTAGAGTGCTCATCATACTTCGGCCATCTAGAGCTATTTTACGTCCATGATGCACAGCGGCATCGATAATCATCTGAATGCGGTTAATATTAGTAGAAAATATAGCTACGAACACCCTGCCTGGTGCTTGCTCTAAAATTTTTACATAGCTAGGTGCTATGGTACTTTCGCTTGGAGTACGACCTGGGCGCTCGGTAGTTGTACTCTCAGACAGAAGTACTAATACACCCTCTTTTCCGATCTCTTTTAAGCGATCCATGTCAGTTCTTTCGTGATCTAGAGGATCAGGGTCAAATCTAAAATCACCAGTATTGACCACCCTACCAACTGGAGTATCAATTATCACACATGTAGACCCTGGTATAGAATGAGTTACCCTAACTAGCTCTACAAAAAAAGCTCCAACTTTTAATTTTTCATGAGTATCCTCATTCATCATCACTGTTTTAAGCTCAAAGCCCTCTGGCATCGGTAAGCCAAAATTATTAAAAATTTCTTCTACGCGACCAATTGTAAATTTACTGCCATAAATAGGTGCCGGTATTTTTGGCACAATATGTGGTAATCCACCTATATGGTCTAAGTGACCATGAGTAATAACATAACCACGTAACTTGTGCTTAATACTCTCCAGATATGTTGTATCTGCAATTCCGTAATTAATTCCGGGTAAATCAACGCCAAGGTCATTACCGGCGTCAATCACTATTGCATCATTTATGTATTCGAGCAAAATCATATTTTTAGATCCGCCACCATCCATACCGCCTAAACCAATAATTTTGAGTCGTGGTGTGTCATCTATTAAATTTGCTTGGCGATCTAGCTTCATATTAGATGCATCTAGATATTCGTTAGCTAACTTGTTGGCCATCTCGGAGTTGCGTTTTTGAGCACGAATAGCTGCACCCCTGGATACTACTCTTTGAGGGCTAGACTGATCGTTATTTGTCTTTCTGGGGCTATTTTTCTGGTTACCCCCACCATTTGGTCGCCTGTTTGGCTTTTCTTGATTAGGTTGTTGGTTCATTAATTATTCCTTTGTTATTTTCATTTATTGAGTTAATTATTGTAGGTATGCAGCTAAAATCTTCTGTTAGCACTTGACGCATACCGCCGTTATAAAGTGCAGCCGCCGGATGATAAAGTGGTAATATCACAACTTTTTTATCACCAAAAACTATTCGCTTAGGCTGCCCGTGTATTTGGCTTATCTGTAAATTTGGCAAAAATACGTTAGTAGAATGCCTACCTAATGTCACTATCACTTTAGGATTAATGATATCTAGTTGGCGTTCTAAATAAGGTAAAAATTCTTCTTTCTCCTGAGGTAAAGGATCTCGATTATCAAGTGGACGATACTTTACGATGTTAGTTATGTAGATTTTATCTCTGCTTAGGTGTATAGATTGTAGCATTTCATTCAAAAATTTACCAGAGGCGCCCACAAAAGGCTTCCCCTGTAAATCCTCTTGCTTACCTGGTGCTTCACCAATAAACACAATATCAGCTTCGGGGTTTCCATCACCGAATACTA
>CAZTUU010000018.1:0-1332 GCA_964616505.1 uncultured Candidatus Saccharibacteria bacterium | reverse complement strand
GTCGGGGCATACATTATTTTTTATAATATCCTCTTTAATATTATCTAAAAGTAATTGCTTAGCTTTCATTATGTAAATTTGCTACTTAGCTCTTACCTTTTTATTTGGTATTGGTATATTTAATGAGAGTTTAGACTTTAGCATTTTTTTATCAAGATTGTCTTTTCGTTTACCAATTATATAAACCAGGGGCATAGCAATAAAAAATATTGGCCAGACAAATAACATCGCTAATGTCCAGGCTCTACCTGTCGAAACTACCAAAACAATACCCAGGCCAATACCAAATATCAACATCGAAACTTCTGTTTTGCCTGGTAAATATTCTTTCATTATTATAGGTTTTTAATTAGGCTTTTTTCATACTAAGATTTAGTCTGCCTTTGTCATCAATAGCAACTAATTTTACCTTAATTCTATCACCTTCTGACACTACGTCGCTTGGTCGCTCTACTCTACCTTCTGCCATTTCACTTACATGGACTAGGCCTTCATGGCCAGGCATTATCTCTACAAAAGCACCAAAATCCATAAGCTTCACAACCTTACAGTCCTCGTAAACTTTACCAACTTCTGGTTCAGCAGTAATTTGTTCTATCCACTGGCGGGTGGCATCGATACTCTTTTTGTCTGGTGAGGCCATAAAGATTGTGCCATCATCTTTAATATCAATTTCGGCACCGGTTTCGGCAATAATCTGATTAATCATCTCACCGCCCTTACCAATAACATCACGAATTTGCTCTGGCTTAATCTGCATAGTTTCTACGCGTGGTGCATATGGGCTGAGTTCTTTTTTAGGAGTAGCCAATGTGGAAATCATACTATCTAAAATAAATGCTCGGCCATCTTTTGCTTGCATTAAGACCTTTTTAAGAACATCTACTGGCAGACCATGAACTTTCATATCCATCTGTAGGGCAGTAATACCTTTAGCAGACCCTGCAACCTTAAAGTCCATATCACCTGCAAAATCTTCCGCATCTGCAATATCACTCAAAACAATCGGTCTATCGCCATCCATGATTAAGCCCATGGCAATACCGCTAACTGGACCACTAAGTGGAACGCCGGCATCCATTAAAGCCAAACTGCTAGCACAAGTAGCTGCCATAGACGTACTACCATTTTGGCTCATTATTTCTGTTACGCTACGCATAGTGTACGGAAAGTCAACTTCACTAGGTAGCACTGCGCTTAGTGCTCGCTCTGCTAGGTAACCGTGACCAATCTCACGTCGACCAGGGCTACCTAGTCGCTTAACTTCACCAACTGTATATCCTGGAGCATTATAATGATGGAAATATCGTCTTTCACCATCCCGTTCCATAG
>CAZTUU010000017.1:13461-16780 GCA_964616505.1 uncultured Candidatus Saccharibacteria bacterium | reverse complement strand
TAATGAGTAAATTTACGGATGATGATATTCGCAAACTTGCGATGTTGAGTCGGTTGCGATTAACAGATGCAGAAATTACACAGTACAAGCAAGAGCTAAGTGCTATTTTAGATTATGTAGAGATATTGCAGAATGTTGATATTAAAGGAATAAAACCAACTAGCCAGGTAACTGGACTAGTAAATGTGGTACGTGATGATGAGCCAATTAATTATGGAGTTTCTTCTGAAGATTTAATGGCAAATGCCCCTGAAATTCAAGATCATATGTTTAAAGTAAAGAGGATGATTGGATGAGCTGGGAACGGATATCCAAAATAGCGCAAGATGTACAAACTGGTAAAAGTTCTGCCACTTCTTTGGTAGAGAAATCTTTAAAATCAATTGCAAATAATAAAGAATATCACGCAATTTTATCAGTAAATGCCGATAGGGCACTGCATCGTGCGGCCGAAATTGATGAGCAAGTAAAAAATGGAAAAAAGGTTGGGCGCTTAGCTGGTGTACCATTTATTGCAAAAGATAACTTTCTTACTTTTGGTACTACAACAACAGCAGCTAGCAAAATTTTAGAGTCTTTTAATGCGCCTTACCAGGCAACAGCTATAAATAAACTAGAAGCCGAGGGTGCAATATTAGTTGCTAAGGCTAATCTTGATGCTTTTGCCCATGGATCATCTACAGAAAACAGTGCCTTTGGCCCAACACTCAATCCTAATGACAAAAGTCGGGTGCCTGGGGGTTCTTCTGGAGGATCTGGCGCAGCCGTAGCACTGCAACTGGCACCTTTTGCTTTGGGTACCGATACTGGGGGGTCTATAAGGTTACCAGCTAGTTTTTGTGGAGTAATTGGCTACAAACCTACCTATGGTTTAGTATCGCGCTATGGAGTTGTAGCTATGGGTAGTAGTAGTGATGTTATCGGTCCACTAACTTCTAATATAGAAGACGCAGCAATTGTTCTTGACGTTATGAGTGGCCGTGACCAATATGATGGCACTTCTATAGAACGCGATAAAGCCAGATATCAAGAACTAGATTTTAACCTAAAAGGCAAAAAAATAGGTGTTATTAAAGAATACTTGGGCAACGGTTTAAATCCGGAAATAAAAAAACAAGTTGATCATGCAATTTATCAGTTTAAAAATGCTGGTGCTGAGATAATGGAGGTTAGCTTACCGTCATTAAAATTGGCTTTGGCATGCTATTACATTATAGTCCCAGCAGAGGTAAGTAGTAATTTGAGTCGCTATGATGGCCAAAGATATGGTCTAAGTGCGCCTGATGCTAAGAGTATAGATGAGAGTTATGAGTTGGCTAGGGAACGTGGTTTTGAAGCCGAGAATAAACGGCGCATAATGATTGGTACGCATGTTCTTAGCAGTGGCTATTACGATGCATATTATAAAAAAGCTCAAACAGTCCGTACAAAATTAATAAACGAGTTTAACGAAGTCTTTAGGAAAGTAGATTTTTTACTTGGTCCAACTGCCCCAGATGTTGCATTTAAGTTAGGCCAGCATGCAGAAGATCATTTGCAAATGTATCTGGCAGATATTATGACTGTTGCAGCCAATTTAGTGGGCATACCTGCTATTAGCGTTCCGCTGGGTAAAATTGATAATTTGCCAACAGGGCTGCAATTAATGGCACCACAAAAGCACGATAGACAATTACTAGGCTTGGCAAAAGCATACGAGGAGCTAACTAAATGAACACCTCAGTTTTAATTTTTATAATAGTAGTTGCTGTTGTGGTTTTGGTAGTTCTTAATTTGGTTAATAAAACTAACGTAAAGGGTATAGATAAAACTCATTTTATTAACGAGTGGAATGATATTATTGCTGAATTTAAAGATCCAAAAAGTCGAAATATGAGTGTTATTAATGCTGATAAATTGTTAGATGAGGCATTAAAATGTATGGGCTTTGGTGGAGAGACAATGGGCCAAAGATTAATTGGTGCTAAAAATTCCCTTAAGCATCGGGATGCTATTTGGAATGCACATAAATTACGTAACAAAATTGTGCACGAAACTAGATATGACCCTAATGAGAAAACTGTAAAAGCAGCCTTGCAAGCCTATCACCAAACTTTTAAGGATTTGGGGGTTTTGTAATGGAAAAATATTTGTCTAAGGGATATTACCCTACAATAGGTATTGAATGTCATGTTCAACTAAAAACTAAAACTAAGCTTTTTAGCGGAGTATTAAATGATGCTCGGGATGCTGATCCAAATACTTTAATTAGTCCAATTTGTGTTGGATTGCCTGGAACACTGCCTGTACTAAACCAAGAAGCGGTCAGCCTAGCAATTGTTGCGGGGCTTGCGCTAAGGGCTGATGTCGCATCAATCAGTCATTTCGATAGAAAACACTATTTTTACCCAGACTTGCCAAAAGGATACCAGATTACCCAGCTACATTACCCCATTATTGAAGGTGGAGTAGTGGAGACAATAATGGATGATGGATCTGACTTAGAAGTAAAAATTACTCGTGCGCACTTAGAAGAAGATGCAGGAAAGAGTACCCACCCCGCGGGAGCAGATTATAGCTTAGTAGATTTAAATCGTGCCGGTACACCACTACTCGAGATTGTGTCAGAACCAGATATCCATAGTGCTGCGGAGGCAAAAGCTTATGCACATGAACTTTATTTGTTGATGAAATATTCTGGTGTCTCTGAGGCTGATTTGTATCATGGAAATATGCGGTTCGATGTAAACATTAGCCTTAGTAAAGATTTAAAAAAGCTAGGTACAAGAGCCGAGATAAAGAATATTAATAGTTTTAAGGCTGTCGAAAAGGCTGTAGAGTATGAAATAAAACGGCAAGCCGATTTATTAGACCGAGGTAGTGAAATAGTCCAAGAAACTCGTGGCTGGGACGATTCTAAGCAAAAAACTATTAGCCAACGTAGTAAAGAAGATGCCCATGATTATCGTTACTTCCCTGATCCTGATATTCCGCCTGTCTTGGTTACTAAAGAGGTTATTGCAGCAACGGCAGAGGTAATGCCACTTTTGCCTAGTATGCTACGCGAAATCTTTGGAGAATTAGGGCTAGATAATCAAAAGATTGCTACAATTTTGGATGAGCCAGAAATGGCCGATATAATTCGATATAGTGCAGAAGCGCATGATCAAAAAACTGCCCAAACAATTGCGAATTGGTGCTTAGGTGAATTACAAAGGCTAGCATTAGAAAAAGAGATAAGTTGGAGCGAAGTAAGTAGGGGCTTAGATAATTTAGTAACTTTAGCTGCAATGGTAGATAGTGATAAATTAAGCAGCAGCGCAGCTAAAGATTTACTTCT
>CAZTUU010000017.1:6920-13451 GCA_964616505.1 uncultured Candidatus Saccharibacteria bacterium | reverse complement strand
ATTGTAAAGAAGAATAAAGACCCCGAAGAACTAGCAAAAGCTAAAAATTTACTGCAAGTGTCAGATGAGTCTGATCTTATTATGATAATAGAAGAAGTGTTGGACAGCAATCAAAAAGCAGCAGATGATGTACGTGGTGGTGAGCTAAAAGCTATAGGTTTTTTAGTAGGACAAGTAATGAAGTCTAGCAAAGGACGTGCTAACCCTGCAAAAGTACAAGAACTAATCAAAAAACAACTAGGAATATAAACTGTGCCAAAATTATCGAAATTAATGCAGCCGACTAAGGCCATTATTGCAGCTGCAGGATTAGGTACGCGGTTCTTACCACAAACCAAAGCTATGCCTAAAGAGATGTTGCCGATAATTGATAAGCCAGTTATCCAGATAATTGTCGAGCAGCTTGTGGCGTCAGGTGTAACAGATATTATTATTGTTACCGGTAGTACGAAGCGTGCCATAGAAGATCATTTTGATAGGAGTTATGAGTTAGAAAATGAGTTAAAAACTAAAGGCAAGGATAATTTGGCAGATCAGATCAAGGATATTGCCGAACTTGCCAATTTTATATATATTCGCCAAAAAGGTACGCCGAAAGGTAATGCTAGACCCTTGCTTAACGCTTCACATTTATTGAGTGGTAACGAGCCATTTTTTATGTTTTTTGCGGATGATTTTTTTAGGAGTGAAGTACCCCAGGCAAAACAATTGTTAGACGTTTACAATAAGACGGGTAGCTCAGTCATATCCCTTATAGAAGTCCCGTCAGAAGACACAGCAAAATATGGTATTGCAAAAATTTCAGATAAATTAGATGAGCGGACTTTTAAAATAGAGCAGTTGGTAGAAAAACCAAAGGCGGGCACTGCACCTTCTAATTTTGCAGCGGTTAGCGGCTATTTGCTAACGCCAGATATTTTACCTTATGTTGCAAAAGAAAAATTAGGTTCAGGCGGTGAGATAGTATTAGCCGATAGTATTAATGAGCTAGCTCAAGCAAAAACTGTCTATGGCAAATTTATAAATGGTACTTGGCATGATGCTGGTGATAAGGCTAGATACTTAAGAGCAATAGTAGATCATGCATTATCGGATCCCATTTTGGGAGAAGACTTCAAAAAATATATTCAGTTGAGGCTCAATCAAAAATAAGGTGTATAATAGTATGTATGAATACATATGACATTTTAGTAATTATATTATCAGTAACCCTCCTGGGGTTTTTAATTATATCTATGGTAGCGATATCCTACTTAATAAACTTGTTAAAAAAGGCTAATGTAATTGCCGATCAAGTTAATGATATAGTAGAAAACGTTGGCGAGAAATCTAACTCAATTATGACTAATATAGATGATGTCGTACAAAATGTAGAATCATTTAGTGAAACTGCTGGTAGGGTAGCCACTCCGGCTGCTGCTATAGGGAGTATTTTTAATCATTTTGCAAATATGAGTAAAGGTCATAAGAAAGAGAGGGATTAACTATGAGTGATCAAGATAATCATACAAAGAATGCATTTTTGGGCGTTGCGTTGGGGCTTTTAGTCGGGTACGCTGCAGGTGTATTGTCGGCGCCAAAAAGTGGTAAAGAAACTAGGCAGGATATTGCAGATGTTGGTGCTAAGTTTGTTCATCAGGCTGGGGATATTATAGATAATTTACAAGATCAGCTGAATGATCTTATCGCACTTGCCAAAGATCAAGTCTCTACTCTTAATGATAGACGAAAAGAAGAACTAGAAAAACTAGTACATACCGCTAAAGATGCAAGTGATAAGGCTAATTCCATATATAGTGCTGTAAAAGAAGGCAAAGCAGATGATCCAGATCTCAAAAAAGCTGTAGAAAATTTCAAAAAAGCTAAAAATCATCTAGCCACATTCCTTGCAAACGACTAGAAATACGTAAGTATATTTTACAGCAGAAAAAGTTAGGCTTAATTGCCTAACTTTTTTTATAATATATACAAGATTTGCATGAAGTAAGGGGAGTATGTCTGGCATTAAAACAGCGCTAAAGGGTAGTGATTATGTTCATTTACATAATCATACACAGTACAGTCTACTTGATGGTCTAACAAAAATTGGACCGTTAATAGATTTTGTCAAAGCAAATGATATGAGTGCCGTGGCTATGACAGACCATGGTACATTATCTGGTGCTATTGAGTTTTATAAAGAGTCTAAATCTAAAGACGTAAAGCCAATTATTGGCATAGAAACATATATAGCATCTCGTAAGCATACAGATAAAGATCCAACTAAAGATAAAAACCGGTTTCATCTTATTTTGTTAGCCATGAACGAAGTAGGCTATAAAAATTTAATGCGACTATCTACTATTGCTAATTTAGAAGGATTTTATTACTTTCCGCGTGTAGATCATGATTTACTAGAAAAATATAACGAGGGGCTTATCGCGCTGAGCGGATGTATGGGTGGGGAGATAGGAAATGCATTAAAAGAGGGTCAAGTCAAAAAAGCCGAGGAAATAGCGTTATGGTATAAAAAAATATTTGGCGATAGGTATTACTTAGAAATCCAAGATCATGGCCACCCTAAAAATCCACTATACAGCAAAGAGCAAGGCGTTATTAATAGTAAAGTCTTAGAGTTAGGAGAAGAGCTTGATATCCCAGTAGTTGTTACATGTGATGCTCATTACTTAAAGCATAGTGATCAAGATGCACATGAGATATTACTGTGTGTGGGCACCGGCGCATATCTGTCGGAAACCAAGCGGATGAGCCTTAAAGATTACCCCCTGCATGTTGTTGAGCCACTAGAACTGATAGAAAGATGGGGGAAGGATCATCCAGAGGTAATACTAAACACTAAAATAATTGCAGATAGATGTAACTTAACACTAGAGCTTGGCAAAATTTTAATTCCTAAATTTGATGTGCCAGGTGGAGAAACCGAAAAAAATTACTTAGATTTGTTAGTATACCGTGGTCTAGCATTTAGGTATGGTGATATAAGTGAAGCAGAGTCCAGTAGTTTATCTATTAAAGAATCTAAAAAAACTTTATCTAAAAGTATTTTAGAACGTGCACAGTATGAGCTGGGTGTTATAGATTCTATGGGTTTTAATGGTTACTTTTTGATAATCTGGGATTTTATAAAATGGGGCAAGGATAAAGGTATAGTATTTGGTCCAGGGCGTGGTAGTGCTGCTGGATCTATAATATCCTATGCATTGCGTATTACTGAGCTTGATCCAATCGATAATGGTTTACTATTTGAACGTTTTTTGAATCCAGACCGTATCAGTATGCCCGATATCGATATTGATATACAAGACACTAGGCGTGATGAAGTGATCCAATATTGTGTCGAAAAATATGGGGATAATAGGGTTGCCATTATTGTAACTTTTGGTCGATTGGCAGGTCGTGAAGGTGTGCGTGATGGTGCAAGAGTGCTAGAAGTTCCGTATGGTGATGCCGATAGACTAGCCAAGATGATTCCACCGCCAGTACAAGGACGCCATACGCCACTTGAGGTGTCTATAAAAGAAAATGCCGATTTAAAAAGTGAATACGAGACGAACCCAACTGCTAAACAGGTATTTGATATGGCTGTGCAGCTAGAGGGTACCGTACGTAGCCATGGCGTACATGCTGCTGGGGTTGTGATAGCACCTGGTGATATCGTAGAGTTTATTCCACTTGAAAAAGCCCAAAAAGGAGTAATTGCTACACAATATCCTATGGGCCCGGTAGAAGATTTAGGCTTGCTTAAAATGGATTTTTTGGGATTATCTAACCTAACAACAGTTAAGAATGCACTTAGAATTATAAAAAAAGTCTATGGCAAAGATATAGATATTGGCACAATACCACTAGATGATAAAGCAACGTACAAACTGCTTGGCCAAGGTGATACAACTGGGGTGTTTCAGTTGGAGTCTGCCGGAATGAAGCGTTACTTAAAGCAGCTAAAACCATCTAGATTCGAGGATATTGTAGCTATGGTTGCACTTTATCGTCCAGGACCAATGCAGTTTATCGATGATTTTCTTGCTCGTAAAAATGGTACAAAAGCAATTGAATATATGCATCCAAAAATGGAAGATGCCCTAAAAAGCACGTATGGTGTATTAGTTTATCAAGAACAGTTTATGCAGATTTCTAAGGACTTGGCTGGTTTTACTGGTGGACAAGCCGATACTCTTAGAAAAGCGGTAGGTAAGAAAAACATGGAACTTATGAAAAAGGTAAAGCCTCAGTTTATTGAGGGTGCGATTAAGCACAGCAGTGCCGACGAAAAACTCATGGAAAAATTTTGGGCTCAGCTAGAAGAATTTGCCAACTATTGCTTTAATAAGAGCCATGCTGCATGTTACGGATTAATCGCTTATTGGACGGCATACTTAAAAGCTAATTATCCGGCTGCATTTATGGCTGCACTTATGACAAGTGACATGGATGATATTGATAGGCTGGCTATAGAAATAAGTGAATGTAAGCATATGGATATTAAGGTACTATCGCCTGATATTAATGAGTCCTATCATGAATTTGCAGTTGTCTTGGGTGATAAAGGTCAGCAAACTCAAATTAGATTTGGAATGGACGCAATAAAAAATGTTGGTCATGGTGCGGTAGCAGAAATAATTGCCTCAAGGGAAACTGATGGGCCATTTATGTCATTATCAGATTTTGTATCAAGAGTTAATGGCAGGTTAATAAACAAAAAAGTATGGGAAAGTTTGATAAAGTCTGGAGCGATGGATAGATTTGGTGACAGGAGTGCTCTTTTAGAGAATATTGATTTAATTTTGGCTACTGGAGCAAAAATTGCCAAAGAACGTCAGATTGGACAAACTGACTTATTCGGCAATGCAACAGATAGTAAAGTTAGCATTGTAGATATCAATATAGGCAAAGGATCTGGTGTATTTTCTGAGCATGAATATCTACAGTGGGAAAGAGAATTGTTAGGGCTATATTTATCAAAGCATCCTTTAGAGAGTTTTGAGCTGATATTGTCTGAAAAAACAGTTAAACTATCAGATATAGAGCCAAGTGATGACGGCAAACAAGCAACAGTTGGCGGAACAATAAGCAGCGTAAGGCAAATTACTACCAAAAATGGGCAGCCTATGGCATTTGTTAAGCTAGAAGATATAGTTGGCGACGAAATAGAGCTAATTGTGTTTCCTAACAATTATAAAGAGACATCCCATGTTTGGGATAATGATAAAATAGCATTAGTCTCTGGAAAGGTTAATAGTAAAGACAAAACTGGCAATGATACTGGCGAAATAAAAATCATGGTAAGTAAAGCAAGAATTATAGATATTGAGGAGGCTAAATCCTATAAACCAAAAGGTAAAAGGACCGCTCTTAAAGGTGGCCCCAGAAAGAGTATCCCAAATACCTCAAATAAGAATGATCCAAATAACGCTACAATAGATTTAGAGCAGCGAATTTACATAAGAATGCAGTCAACTGCAGACGCTGATTTATTGATGAAACTAAAGGCTATACTAGATAATAACAGCGGTACATACCAGGCAGTGCTGGTAGTGGGTAGCGCTAACAAGCAGATTATAAAGCTGCCGCAAAAAGTTAGTAGTAACCAAGACTTTATTGATTTACTAAAAGGGGTTGTTGGTGACGATAATGTCAAATTTCAATAGAAATAGAACATATTCCTGAGCTACAATTACTATTGCCTAAAATTTAAACTATAAATTTTGTTTTTGTATACCTTGTCGCCTAATATGTCTTACTTCCAAGAATGCACCTATTAGTATGGTAAATATACCAATGCCCATAACAATTGCCGGAAGAATGGTGAGTACTACGGGCTTTAGTGTGGTTACTGTGCCTGCTGGGTTAGTAGGTGCGTTAATTGTTTGTGTACTAGAATCTTTACCAAAAAATGCTACCACAACAGACGTATCTGTATGCTTCTGGAAACCATTAATTTTTGCAATTCCAATTCCTATATCCCTATAATCATTTTCGATTATATTACTCTCATGGGCATCAGATTGCATCCATGCTTCGGCAACATCATCTATAGACTTATTAGTTATTGATATGTTTTCGCCAGCAACTTCGTATTTATATCCTGATTTTTTGAAATAATCCCATGCTGTAACGCCGTTTGGACTTACATTACCAAAATAATGAAAAGCCGCCATGTCCTCTGCCTTGGTTTGCGCTGCGTTCATCAATTGGCTATTTACTATTAGGGGCCTTTTGTTCAGTTTGCCTCTACGATGATTGATATTATCTACTAATTGGTTGACATTAAAAGTACTTGTCGGCTTTGTAGACACAATGATTAACAAACCTGTAATTAATAAAATAAAGCCAGTACCAAACAGGAGTATATTTATATTAAATTTATTATGCATTATTTGAAAAACCTTAGACTATATAGTGCAATTGCTGCTGACACGGCTACATTCAAAGATTCCTTTTTACCTAGTATTGGAATTTCTATTGTTACATCTGTTTGGCTTTGGGTCTGCTTGCTAATTCCGCTAACTTCATTACCAAGTATTAAGGCTA
>CAZTUU010000017.1:0-6910 GCA_964616505.1 uncultured Candidatus Saccharibacteria bacterium | reverse complement strand
GGGCATTGATATCTAGGTAAATGAGTGCTATTTCCTGCCTGCTCAAGGGCAGCTACGCTAAAATTATTTTTATGAGCATAATCTATTGCCTCTTGCGTCGACTCAAATACCTCAAAAGGTATATTTACTCCTAAGGCTGTTTTTTGAATTTGTTTGTCTAACTTATTTACTTCGTGGGGTAAACGTTTATCAAAAGCAGTTTTTGGATACGGCGTATAACCGGCAAATAGCAATTTACTAACACCAAAGCATTCCGCGCTGCGCATAATGCTGCCTACATTGTAAGTGCTTCGTATATTATCTAATATTAGTATAATTTCTGGCATTAGCATTATTATATAGCAAAAATTACTATATAATAATGCTAATGCCTATTGATGAAGCTAGAAAAATAGACGAGCAAAATACCTTGCGTAGATCAAGGCTGCTTAATATTCAGTATTATGATACTTCGGTTCAAGCTAACCAGCTATACCAAAATATACTTTCTGTACCAGAAATGTATGATCTTAAAATTGTGCCTCTATTTGCAGATTCTCATCATCTTCAGTTTGGCGTTACAAATACTACTTCGCAGTCTACAATGTCTAATTTGCGACAAAGGTTTGCTGACCAAAAGGTGGCTTATTTTCTTATATCAGACACCGGATATAGAGAGCTTATGCATAGGTATGACCCACCTAAGGAAGTCGTATATCAAGATTTATCATTATCTACTCTTGACGCTACAGATAAATTTAGCGAGGTTTCGGGTACATTAAATACAGTTAGAGCTGATGATTTACTTGCATATATTGTCAAGCAAGCTTACGAGTTGCATGCATCTGATATTCATCTAGAAACGGGATACGAGTCAGTTAGGATACGGTTTAGAATAGATGGTGTCTTGCATCCAATTGCTGAACTGTATCATGATAAATATAAACAACTATTATCTAGCTTAGCAATTGTTGCTAATATATCCACTAGCTCAATGGATGCTCAAATGGGTCACATTAATAAAACATTTAATATGGCAGATGGCGCAAGTGTGACAGTGAATATGCGTGTCGAAACTATACCGACGGTTTATGGAATGGATGTAGTAATGCGTTTATTTAACATAAATCCAGAATTAATGCGTATTGAGAAGTTGGGGTTAAGGGACTCAGATCAAGCAATCGTAAGTGATATTATCAGTCACCCTACTGGCCTAGTATTAATGGTTGGTCCTACGGGTTCGGGTAAAACAACAACTCTTTATAGCATTATAAATGAATTGAATAACCCAGAAAGAAAAATTATTACTCTCGAGGATCCGGTAGAATATTATATTCCTGGCGTTACTCAGATTCCTATAGACTCGCAAAACGAAGTAGATGGATTTGCTTCAAAGTTCAAAGCCGTGCTAAGGCTAGACCCAGACGTAGTTATGGTTGGAGAAATTCGTGATTTTGGGACAGCTAAAACTGCATTGCAAGCATCACTTACGGGCCATCTCGTACTCTCTACTTACCATGCTTCTTCTGCAGCAGCTGCATTGACTAGGATGATGGATATGATTGGAGATAATCCCTTATTTGCATCTGCTATTAGGCTTGTTACGGCCCAGAGATTAATTAGAAGGTTAGATGACAATACTAAAAAAGAATATATACCAAACGAACACGAAAAAAAATGGATACAGAATGTTCTGGATAGCATGCCTAATAACGTGCAAAAACCAGACATTGATAGCGTAAAATTATATGAGCCCGGGTCGTCAGAGTCTAATCCCTTTGGATACAGTGGGCAATTTGCGGTTCGTGAGCTACTGCTTATGACAGATAGCATGCAAAAACTACTCCGTAAGCCAGCTCATGATATTACAACTACTAGCATAGAAGAAGTGGCAACCAAAGACGGTATGCTAACGATTATGCAGGATGGCGTGCTCCGTGTTTTATCGGGTGAGACTAGCCTAAAAGAGGTAATGCGCGTGCTAGCTTAAAGGCAAAAAAGTTTTAATATAAAAAAACGTATATTGAATGACTAGATAAGACTAGGGCTTAAAAACTGATGATACGGCCGGCACAACTTTTGGGTCAAAGATACTGGGAATTATAAAATTAGCTCTAGGTTTTGCCACAATATCAGCTAAAGCCATCGCTGCTTTTAATTTGTGGTGATCGTCAATAGTAGATTGATTATCCAAAGCTCCTCTAAAAATACCCGGGAAGGCTAAGGCATTATTAACTTGGTTATCGAAATCACTACGACCAGTAGCAACCACAGCTGCTCCTGCAGCAAGTGCTAAATTGGGGTAGATTTCTGGCTCTGGGTTAGCTAAGGCAAAAATAATTGGATTTTTTGACATGGTTTTAACCATGTTCGGTTTTAATACTCCACCGCGAGACACACCGATAAAAATATCTGCACCGATTAACGCATCGCTCAAACTACCTCCTTCTTGGTTTGCTTGGCCATAAGTTAGCAACAATTGCTTCTCTAGATTTAAGTCACCCCTATTTTTGGTAATTATACCTTTACTATCTACTACCGTAATTTTAGATTTTGAGTATTCATAAATTAGCTTAGCAACTGCTACACCCGCAGCTCCTGCACCTGATAATACAATCTTACAGTCTGATAATTCGCGACCAGTAACACGGCAGGCATTGATTAGCCCCGCTAGTACTACAATGGCAGTGCCATGTTGGTCATCATGCATTATTGGAACTTTTAGATTTTTTTTAAGTTCACTTTCTACATAAAAGCAATGTGGGGCCGCAAAATCCTCTAGGTTAATTGCGCCAAAACTCGGAGCAATCGTTAATATTGTTTCTACAATCTTTTTTGGGTCTTGTGTATTTAAGACTATCGGAAAGCCATCAATATTGGCAAATTGTTTAAAAATCATAGCCTTACCTTCCATAACAGGTAGTGCCGCCTCTGGACCGATATTCCCTAGCCCAAGCACAGCAGAGCCATCAGATATTATGGCAACAGAATTATTAGTTCCTGTGTAGAATGGAGTATCTTGTGGGTTATCTGCCAGATGCCGAGAAACCGCACCAACACCAGGAGTATAATAAATACTTAAGTTCTTGGGGTCATCTACCGGTACCTTGGGTTCTATATTTAGTTTACCTCGCAAATTTAAATGAGCATGCATTGATTCTTCGTATATTGTCATGAGATATATATTACAGGGCGGCTCTATGTATTACACCCTTTTCAATATCAAACAGATGTGGTATAGTGTTTAGGATAAATCAATTAGTAACTAAAATTGGGATAATATTTAAGTAAATTTATGCAAAGCGTTGTTCAAAAAATTGAGTCAAATTATAAAAAACATCAGGTTGTTGATGTTAAAACGGGTGATACTGTTAAAGTGCACCAAAAAATTAAAGAAGGCAATAAAGAACGTGTTCAGATCTTTGAAGGCTTAGTTATTCGTGGTGACCGTAAAAAAAGCCTAACCAGCAGCATTACTGTACGACGTATTGCTAGTGGTATTGGTGTAGAAAAGACCTTTATCTTACACAGTCCAAATGTAATAAAGATAGAGGTTACAAAACGTAGCAAAGTTCGTCGTAACTACCTAAGTTACATGCGTAAGCTTACTGGTAAATCAGCTCGACTCAGTGGTATTGACTTTGACAAGAAGTCGGTTAACACTATAGAAGATAGTCCCGTAGAGACTGAAATACATTCTGAAGTTGAGGCTAAAGTCGATACAGAAAAAACTAGCAAGTAGCATAAGAAAGTGAATACAGCTCAAATTGGTCGAGATGCAGAAGATGCCTCGGCCAATTTTTTATTTGCAAAGGGTTACAAGATTCTAGATAGGAATTGGCGGACACGGTGGTGCGAGATTGATATTGTGGCAATCAAAAATAAAATTGTATATTTTGTAGAATTAAAATATCGAAAAAATAGTATCTACGGTGATGGTTTAGATGCAATATCAGTAACCAAACTTAGGCAAATGAATTTCGCTGCCGATCTTTGGGTTAACAGTAATCAGTGGAATGGCACTTATGAGTTAGCTGTAATTAGCGCAACTGGAAAACCCGTTAACATAGAAAATTTTATTATTGTTTAGATTGGTAATTATCTAACCAATTTATAATTTGCTTTTTATCACGTGTTTGCCAATCAGCTTTCGCAGATATGTCAGCTATACCAAGTTCTATATTGCGCTGCAAGGCTACTTCTTTAGAGAGAGGTTTAAAGAATTTAACGTATCTTTTAAGCCACTGTTTTGTGGCGAATGCACTTGCCGCATATCTTGGGTAATTTTCGTAAGATTTATCGGTTTTAAAATTATCTTCTATCCAGCTCCAGTTATTTGTTAGCCAATTCCAGGTCGCTTGTCTTGAGTACTTATTGCGCAGTAAATAAATAATCCATCTGTCAACGTCTTGCAATCGTACGAAATTATCGTTTTTTAACAAATTTAATAGTTTTGCTATTTGCTTTTCATTACGAGAGGAAGTAAGAGCGCTACATATATCTTGCTGCAAGTCTGCATTTTTTGCTAATGGGTATTCTTTTATTAGATCATCAAAAGTATGTTTGTTACCAAAACGTACTGCAGAACCCAAAATTACTGGTCTAATATCTGCTGGTATCTTATCTGTAGATTTATATTTTTCAAATTGCTTTAGGACAGCTTTGATAATATCTGGTTTTTCTGTGTATGTTGCTAATCCTAAAATTATCCCTCTAAGTTTTATAGTGTTAGAAGATTCCTCAGCTCTTTTTACCCAGCCTAAATTTGCATATTCGGTTTTCACTAGATCCCAAATAATATTCTTTAGTAAATTCTCATATATCTCATCATCTTCTATTAACTTACGTGCATCTGCAATGCACATTGCCATAACTGTCCAAACTGGCTCCTGGCGTTCTAGCTTGTATGCAGAAAGTAAATCCAGCGTGTCAGTAATACTGCTGTATCCAGCTTTTGCTTGCATTAAACTGTCATTTAAGATAAATAATCTTTTACTTGCAGATATTTTACCGCTTCTAACTAGTTTTTCTATATATTGTTTTTGAGCCTGAGTCTCATATAGAACACTATAATGCCCACAAGATGTATTGAATCTTACATATTTGCTATCAGCTAAACTAGTTTTGATGCTTTTTGTAGATAAGAGTTCTTTGCTGATCTTTGGGTATGAGTCTAAGGGTATTTTCCATAATTCTTTGCTAGCATTTGGCCCACTTATTAAAAATCTCTCCTGAGAAATAGCTAGTTTCTTGTCTTTTTGGTTTACTTTAATGATTGGGAACCCAGATGATGTTATCCATTGGTTCATTATAGATTTAATATCTTTTTTTGATGACTTATTTAAGGCATCCCATAGATCATTGCCCTCAGTATTTTTATATGCAAAATTTATAAAGTAATCTTTTAATCCTTTTTGGAAAGCAGATTTACCAATGTAATTATAGGCCATCAGTAGCAACCTGGCACCTTTGGCATATACGATTGATGGGTCAAAAAGTGTGCTAATTTGATCTGGGTGAGTTACGTCACACTTAACAGACTGTACGCCAGGAATAGAATCTCTGGACATAGCCGCTAAGCCTTCGTGTGCCGCAAAGCTTAGCATCACATCCCATTCTGGGTAAATTGCATCAACAGCGATGTATTCCATAAGTGTTGCAAAGCTCTCATTCAACCACAAATCATTCCACCACTTCATTGTTACCAAATTACCAAACCACTGGTGTGATAGCTCATGAGCAATCACTGTCGCAACATATTCTTTTGCCGTAATAGATGTAGTTTTTGGGTCAACTAACAGGCATACTTCACGGTAGGTTATGAGCCCCCAATTTTCCATAGCACCGCTACTAAAATCTGGTAAAGCAACCTGGTCACATTTTGGTAGTGGGTAGTCTACTCCAAAGTAATCATTAAAAAATTCTATTGTCTTAACAGATGTGTCTAGGGCAAATTTTAGTGATTTTTGATCATGATCTTTTGTTGCCCACACTCTAACTTCTGTTCCATTGCTGGTTTTAGATTTAATATTCAGTAGTGGCCCAGATACAAAGGCTAATAAATAAGTACTCATAACTGGTGTAGTGTCGAATTCGGTATGCTTGAGGCCGCTAATAATGGTTTCTTTTTTGATCGACATGTTAGATAGTGCTACATCAGATTCATCGTTGACTAATGTAAAATCAAAGGTCGCCTTGGCTTCTGGTTCGTCTATGCACGGAAAGACCTCTCTAGCATGGTGGCTTTCAAATTGTGTAGCTAATATGGTGGATCCGTCGCGTCCACTGCAAGGGTATAGACCATGCATAGGTTTTGTAATTTCACCCTTAAAGGATACTGTTACTTCTAAATTTGTTTTATTAATAGGTAGCTTAATATTCAGCAGATCGTTTTTAGGATCCAAACTGTATTTACAAACACTGCCATCAACAGAAACTTTCATAATATCTAGATCTTTACTATGCAATTTAAGGATAGTCTCACTTAATTTATGCTTTCCGGCAATTATCACAAAGCCGCTAAAGTGCTTTTTTGCTTTATCTAGTTTTATCAATAATTTGTAGTTTCGTGGTTTAAAATTCTTATATAGTCGTTCTACTTCTGACATTTATGGTAAATCCTTCATCTACTTGGCTGGTAACCCAGGGTTTTAAATATTCAACAAATATGATAACATTAATTCATAGCGTAAGTGCTAACTGTCCGGCCAAGTGGTCGGATTTTTTCATAAACAGCACCTACAAAAGTTATATAGAAAGGCAAAATAGTGGATTTAGAAACAAAACAACTAGTAATGGCCGTAAAAGCCATAGCTGAGGAAAAAAATTTACCAGAACCTGTAGTACAAGATGCAATAGAGCAAGCTTTAGCTGCTGCCTGGAGGCGAGATTATGGCGATCGCGAGCAAGAGGTTAGGTCTCAGATCAATGT
>CAZTUU010000016.1:16749-16958 GCA_964616505.1 uncultured Candidatus Saccharibacteria bacterium | reverse complement strand
ATTTATATATTATCAAACGGTCTAAACAATTTTAAGCTTGGATCTATTTGTTCAATTCGCAGTAGTTCATTATATTTAGCTATTCTCTCGCTACGAGATAAACTTCCAGTTTTTATTTGCCCAGCATTAGTGCCAATAGCAATATGAACAATACTAACATCTTCTGTCTCTCCAGAGCGATGAGATACAATAACCCCAAATTTATTGGC
>CAZTUU010000016.1:16285-16660 GCA_964616505.1 uncultured Candidatus Saccharibacteria bacterium | reverse complement strand
GATTTGGTTAGGCTTAATTAATATGGCATTCGCTGCGTTCATATTTATGCATTTTTGTAGCCTACCTATATTTGTAACTAGCAAATCATCACCCACAAGTTGAATATTTCTTCCCAGTTCTTTATGCAAAAACTGCCAATTTAGCCAATCATCCTCGGCTAGCCCATCCTCTATGGATACAATTGGGTAATTAGTGGTTAATTTTTTATACCAATCTATTAGTTCTACTGCGGTGTAGGCTGCATCGCTAGATTCAAAATAGTATAAATTATTTTTGTATAGCTCACTCGCGGCAACGTCGAGTGCATATAAGATGTCATTTTGTGGCAGATATCCAGCATTCTTTATGGCATTACCTAATAAATCTAGGCCTGT
>CAZTUU010000016.1:13419-16275 GCA_964616505.1 uncultured Candidatus Saccharibacteria bacterium | reverse complement strand
GCCCTCGTCTCCTACCAAAGTACTACCATCTGATATCTTGAGCTCTAACTTTAAGGCATGAAAAATCTCTGAACCCATTCTCAACGCAGTGCTAAATGTATCAGCACCGTTAGGGATAATCATAGTTTCTTGGATATCACTGCCTCCAATTGCATGTTTACCACCATTTAGTATGTTCATCATTGGCATTGGTAAATATTTTGGTGTTGCGCCAGCTATATCAGCGATATGTTGGTACAATAATAATCCACGGGCTTTAGATGCTGCCCAAGCACTGGCCATAGATACAGCCAATATGGCATTAGCGCCAAGCCTAGATTTATTGTCTGTCCCATCTAAGTTAACCATTATCTGATCTATCTTAAATTGATCATCCGCCATAATGCCTAACAAGGCGGGTTTAATTTCTTTGTGTATATTACTAATCGCTGCCATGACAGACAAGCCGCCATATTCTTTACCACCATCTCTAAGCTCATGAGCCTCGTGCGAGCCAGTAGATGCACCCGAAGGAACAGCGGCTCTACCAAAGGTACCATTATTTAGCCATACATCTGCCTCAACAGTAGGGTTACCGCGTGAGTCTAGAATTTGACGAGCAATAATGTCTTTAATTTCCATAAAAATATCTTCTCATAATGCTTATGGATAGCCAAATATAATCAAAATTTAATATTTAGATTAGGAATTTTATATGACATAATAAAGCATAAGCATGGCACTAATATATTTTTATGACTCAAACGATATTGATATATCTCAAACTACAGAGGGACTAGCTCAGACTGATCATCACTGGGAATACACTAATGAGCCTATTACACCCTATAATCTTAACCCACAGACAGAGGTAATTTCTGTTTTTGTGTCTAGTGAGGTAACAACAGAAATTATAGACCAACTACCAAACCTAAAGCTTATTGCTTGTAGATCGACGGGATATAACAATATTGATTTAGCTGCGGCCGCAGAAAGAAACATTACGGTTACAAATGTTCCCACTTATGGCGAAAATACAGTAGCAGAATACACATTCACATTGCTATTAGCCTTAATTCGTAAGTTGCCACAAACCATGGGATCATTTAATAATGAGGTAGATATTGCAGAACTTAGAGGTAATGATTTATATGGTAAAACAATAGGCGTTATAGGTACGGGACATATTGGTCAGACTGTTATTAGTATAGCCAATGGTTTTGGTATGAAGGTAATTGCATATGATTTGTTTCCAAAAAAAGATTTGCCCAAAAAAATACATTTTGAGTATAAAGATCTAGATACACTCCTAAAAGAGGCAGACATCGTGTCGCTACATGCCCCATTGACACCAGAGACGAAACACATACTAAACAAAAATAAACTGGCAATAATGAAACCATCGGCAATTGTTGTAAATACTGCGCGTGGAGAACTTATAGATGCCAATGCTCTGGCGCAGGCTCTATCAAATAAGCAGCTTGCTGGTGCAGCTCTGGATGTTGTAGAGGGAGAACACTTACTTTATCTAAACGAAGAAATGGCATTATTGCAGCACCAAAAATTTTCTAGTGATACCCTAGTTTATAGTGTGGCAATCATGGCGCTCCATAAAATGTCAAACGTTATTTTGACCCCTCACAATGCCTTTAACACTTTAGAAGCTATTGGCCGCATTAATAGTGTGACTTGCCGAAATATTATTGATTTTTGGTATGGAAAAGTACCGAATAAAATTAACATTAGCACTCAACAACAGCATGGAAAATTAATTCTTGCAAGACATACAGAATCAGAGTGGAATGCTACGGGAGTATGGACTGGTAAAACCGACGTACATTTAACAGAAAAAGGATTCCACGAAGCTGCACTACTTGGATTAGAGTTAAAAGATACCGGTTTAGCTATCGATATAGCATTTTGCTCCGAACAGATAAGGACTTTGGAAACTTTAGAGGGAATGTTAGATGCTTCTGGCCAGATAGATGTATCTATAGAAAGAACAAATGCCATAAACGAGAGAGATTATGGTGTATTCACTGGTAAAAATAAATGGGAAGTACGAGAGCTAGTTGGTGAAGAAGAATTTAATGGCATCAGGCGTGGTTGGGATCATCCTATCAAAGGCGGAGAGACCCTAAGAATGGTATACGAGAGGGTTTTGCCGTTTTATAAGGACAAGGTACTGCCTCTGCTCAAAAACAATAAAAATGTTTTGATTGTTTCGCACGGTAATAGCATCAGAGCACTAATGAAATACCTAGATTACATTAACGACGATGAAATAGACATGTTAGAAATGTTATTTGGAGCATTGATGATATACGATGTTAACGATGAAGGCCAGCAAGTAAACAAAAAAATGGTTACTATAGACTCTCCTCCACCCAATGCATAATTTATGCCACGGCATAAAATTTACATTCTAAGAAAATTATGCTATAAATAGATTAAGCATTTGTGCAATTTTTGCTCATTGCTAGATGGCCCATTTTTTGGGTTTTAACAATTCATCTATTAGAAAAAAGGAGCTGATTCGCGTGCGAATCATGAAGTTTTTGTTGGTATCGCTGCTGATAATTGGATTATCAGCGGTTGGACTTGCTAATCCAGCTTTTGCTGGAGATGCTGGGCCGGGAGAACCAGTTACGCGAGCTTCGATTGTAAAATCGAAAAAGCATAAATATGGCACACTTACTGTGCCAAAAGCGGGTATTTACAACAATAAAATTGTTAGATACCGTGGTACACCAGACGACGGTCCTGGAACTGTCATACAAGACAAGGGCATTACCTCTGCACCGTATGGTGCTTGGGGAGGTGTTGAGGTTGGTCAGGTAGGTAACTTTATGCTAGCGGGACATCGTTCATCTCATG
>CAZTUU010000016.1:13062-13409 GCA_964616505.1 uncultured Candidatus Saccharibacteria bacterium | reverse complement strand
AAAAGTACCCAAGCTAAAGCCTGGTGACAAAATTATCGTCAATCGTGGCGGTGAAAATTTTACGTACATTGTTGCATACAAGTTTGTCGTCAACTGGAAGAGCAAGCGCTCTCAGCGCTCACAACTCCAGCCAGTTCCGGGAAAATTTGGGGTTAAGGCAACTAGGCCAGCAATTGTGCTGACTACTTGCATGACTCCAGAGGACCGGGCAAAAGGAAACTACTGGAGGGACAAACAGGGAAACCCCCAGCACCGGATGGATGTCGTAGGTTTCTTAGAGACCAAAACTCCATCTATTGTGGGTGAATCTACCGCCACAGGCGTGACTACTACGTCTGCGACGTTAA
>CAZTUU010000016.1:12722-13050 GCA_964616505.1 uncultured Candidatus Saccharibacteria bacterium | reverse complement strand
CCCAACGCGGGCTCAACCGATGTAAAGTTTACCTATAGCACAGACCCGAGTTTAGGAGCTGCGACATCAGTAACAGTTCCTACCAACCCGGCTAACTTAACTGGTGTATCTACCAGGAAAGTGACGGCATCCATTAATGGACTGCTTCCAGCAACAACATATTACGCGCGTGTAAGTGCAAGTAATAGTGCTGGAACAAAGCAGGGAGAAGTAATAACATTTGCGACTCCCGCTGTCTAAGCAAATTTCTATCTAATAGGTGAAGCTGTGGCCCCAAGTTGATTGGTATTTACGAATAAAATCGTAGGTGCTGTTCACTTGGGGCCCA
>CAZTUU010000016.1:8145-12640 GCA_964616505.1 uncultured Candidatus Saccharibacteria bacterium | reverse complement strand
TTTAGTTTTAAGATAACTACCAAAGTAGATGGCTGCCTAGCTAGAGCAGGTATAATTAGAACTCCTCATGGTGAAATTAAAACACCATCGTTTATTGTTGTCGGGACTAAGGCAACCGTAAAGTCACTAACACCAGATGAGATTAGACTCACCGGTGCGCAGGCAGTACTAGCTAACGCTTACCATTTATATTTACAACCTGGCCAAAAAATTGTAGCTGAAGCTGGAGGTCTTAGTGAATTCATGAACTGGAATGGACCAACATTTACAGATAGTGGTGGGTTTCAGGTTCTAAGTTTAGGGGTTGGATTTAAAAAAGTTCTGGCCATGGACACTCACAGTGTAGAAACTAACATGGCTGTGGCAAATAAAAAAGAAAGACTGGCCCATGTTGATGACGATGGCGTATCCTTTAAATCCCACATAGATGGCAGCATACATCGTTTTACTCCAGAAACCTCTATGCAAATTCAGAATGCTATCGGGGCAGATATAATATTTGCTTTTGATGAGTGTACGTCTATTATGCAGCCGTATAGTTATCAAAAAGAGTCTTTAGACAGAACACACAGATGGGCCAAAAGATGCATAACAGAACACTCTAAACTTACAAAAAAGTATAAAGACAAACCATACCAGGCACTTTATGGTGTTATACAAGGAGCTCAATACGAGGATTTAAGAAAAGAAGCCGCTGAGTTTATGGGTGCCTTACCATTTGATGGTTACGGAATTGGAGGAGCCTTAGAAAAGGAAAACTTGGGCACTATTGTTAAATGGGTGAATGACATTTTGCCAGAAACAAAACCAAAGCATTTGCTAGGCTTAAGCGAACCAGATGATATATTCATTGGTATAGAGAATGGTGCCGATACGTTTGACTGTGTATCTCCGGCAAGGATAGGACGTAACGGCTCACTATATACCTATGATGGAAGATTTTCTATAACTAATTCTAGATACAAAAACGACTTTTCTAAAGTTGTAGATGACTGTAATTGCTATACATGTACTGGCTACACAAAAGCCTACTTACATCATTTGTTTAAAGCAAAGGAGCGATTATCCTCAACTCTAGCAACCATTCACAACGTTTATTTTATTGTTAAACTTGTTGATGATATTAGGCAAAGTATTATTGATGGTAGATTTTATGAATTCAAGGAAGATTGGCTAAGAAGGTATTATGAAGTTTAAGTAATACTATATTTAATTATAGAATTACCATACTGTGAAACAAACATAAATGACAATGATAAATAGTTAAAATATACAAATGATCTATTTGTTAAAATGATATAGTAAGTAGAATTATTTAACAGCGATATATTACTTGATTGAATTGGTCAAAAATGATAAGATATTTATTGAATTTATAGAGGCAAGTATTTAATATGGCAAAAAAGACCCAGAAACGTAAAATTATTGGTTTATCCTGTGAGAACTGTGATCAAAGGCATCACTACACTGTTAAAAATACCCAAAATACTCCTGACAAGATTGCTTTACGTAAGTACTGTCCAACTACTCGTAGTTATACAACACACACAGAGACGTCTAAGAGTCTTGGACGTAACGTGGTAAAACCCCGTAAGCACTAATTCATATACTGTCAAAATTGGCTTATATTTTATAGATATATTTTGTAATTGGTAAGATTCTTACAATCAAATTACACGGTATTGATATCTAGGATGGTGTTTATAAATTCGGCATGGCTCCAAACTAATGGTGCCACTCCTATTGGTAAACCATTAATCGGGTTAATCTGTTCACTTAACACGCCGCTTGGTAAAGCTAGTTTTTTGGTCCAATCTAGTATAGATTTTGCCTTATCTGATTCATTAATAATTATATAGTGCTGAGCTAACCATAATGTGCAAACAAACCAAGGATTAGGTGGCTGATTGGGGTCTATGCGCATATACCAGTCATCCTCATACCTTGCTACTCCACCCACTGGTCCGAGATCGGTAATAAATTTTTCTACATTATTAGCTGTATCTAACGAATAATTTGATGACTCTTGTACACTAGAAAACATCATAACTCCGTACATGCTTGATGCATCCAGGGTATTATCAAAATCCAGTGAACCATCAGGTTTAAGATATAGACCCTTGCGATAAAGCTGGCGATCTTGGTCAAATAATAATTTAAAGGAGTTCCTGATTTTATCTGCAGCTTCTAGCCACCTGACAGAATCGTCGGGAAACTCAAATGCATCTGCAAAACTCGCCCCTCGACGCAATGCATTTTCGACAACAGCAGTCGTGTAAGTACTAGTTAGAAATTTCTCCTCCCATAGGTCGTAGCTAGCATGTGGTAAGTTTGTCGCCTCGTCTATAAAATTTGCCATAAAATTACAGGTAGGCTGAATAAACGTCAAATACAGTGACTTGACAAAGTCTATATCCTTAGAATAATCCAAGTATTCACCGATCATGTATATTACAATAGCGGTTTCATCTTCTTGAATGGCAAGTTCTTTTGTACCATAATGAACAGAGGGGTGCCATGTACTGCCCGTGGCTTTATCTGGCTGGTATTTGTGCATCAAATATCCACCAGGATGCATTACATCTCTGCAGAATTCAAAAAACCTTTTTGGTTCTTCTGTGTATCCTAGTCTTATCAAGGGCCACATTGCGTAAGAACCATCACGCGGCCAGCAGTATTCGTAGTAGTCTTTACCGTTGTTAAGAATACTGCTATCACCACTAGCGAGTATTCCACCCCTTTTATCAGTATGGGCCTTAATAATCATCATAGATTTTTTGGTAAAACTTAAATATTGTTTGTCTACGGTTATCAGCTTGTCAGTGCCAGTAGATAGCCATTTATACCAGTAATTTTTGACAGCCTTTTCACGCATATTTATAGCATTTTTCGGTAAGAAAACTGTTTTTTGGAGTGTTTCACAATCATACTGAGAACTTGCAGCAATAATCCAGTAATCTACATGCCCACTTTCGTTAGGTGCTAGATCACAAACTAGGCGCATGATAGAATCGACACTACTATGCTCTACTGGGTTGTTAGAAAGTTCACCATCCTCAGCATCTATATAAGTTCCATTCGAACCATCTGCGTAGTAATTACCCGTAGCATATTGATCAAAAGGCTTACCGTCATCTGTTTGACCATAAATAAGTAAGGCTGTGCGGCCCTTATAGGTGTATAAGTAATTATCTTCTGGGACAAAAAGAGCAGTGTCCTGCATGCCATCAGCTGATATCTGAAAAACTTGATGCAAAAAAATGCGAATGCTACGGCTTGAAGAACTTAGATTAGTAATTTTAATACGTCGTATAAATGCATTATGGTCACAATCAACAAAATCTTTAAAATCTAGTTGTACCTTAAGATTATCGGATCTAGCACGTATCTTACTAATCAGTGCATTACTATCAAAGTCTACGTCAATACTCCAGTCATCTGAATTCAGCCAAGAAAACTCACCATCCGCCCATATGCCAATTTCATGATGAATGCTTCTGGCGGTTGTTAAGTTCTCTAACCCAATATACGGATAGTAAAAGTCATGTACTAGGCCTTGTTCATCTAGGCCAACCATCATCTGGCCATTACTAAGCACAACCGGGCGGCTCATACGTCAACTCCTTTTTCTGCTAATCGATATTTAAGGTCTTGCCAGACATTCATAAAATTAGTAAAGGCTTCATAGGGTGATTCGTAAGGACTAAAATAGGCATGAATATCTCCATCGCTAAACCATTTGGTACACATATAGTAAAAATGATCACTAGTTTGTAGTTTTCGCCAATCATCAATTAGCGCCCAATCTCCAGTTTGTAGTATTTGACTCTCTAAACTATATAGTGCTGTAATGGCATTTTGTTGCATACTATTGCCGAGCCATGCAGATAGGTCTCTTTCAGTGTCTGCCCAGGTAATTGTATTTGGCACGTCTATCACTCCTACAGGCTCAAAGATATCTATTGCATCACTAACGGTCATAAATGTTCGGTTTCGGTTACTATTCAGCCACTGCTCTGGCAATGCTTTTAAGAATTCAAATATTCCACTTTCTTTCCATTGATGCTCCCCAAAAGTTTCATAATCCATAAATAAGTTATAAACTTGGGCATTATCTCCAGCAGCACCTAACCATTTTGTAAATTTATTTGCCGTTAATGGCCACTCACTCCAGTTTTTATCACCAAATCTAAATGCCATATCATCACTTAGTCGATAGTTTTTCATCAGCAACCTAATATTTTTTGTATAAGAGGGGCGATATACAAAATTGGGGCTTCGCCAATCTAGTACAGGATCCCAACCTTCTGTAATGATACCTTTATAGCCAGCCTTATCCGCCCAGTAGGCTAGATCATTATTATAGCTAAGCTCTGTATTTCTAAATGCTGTTGGTGTTACACCAAACACTTCTTGTATTTTATTTGCATGTTTAGCAACTTGTTTAACAAATTCTGCCCTTGAGTAGAAAAAAGCCAGAGAGTGATAATACGTT
>CAZTUU010000016.1:4569-8135 GCA_964616505.1 uncultured Candidatus Saccharibacteria bacterium | reverse complement strand
CAATACGTTCAAGAAAGAACCCATGTGTAGCTATGTGAATAATTGTATTAGATTGGTTGTTTAACTTCTTAAAATTATCCTCTGTTGCATTTGCTCCAGAAAAAACAAACGTACTTAATTTATTTGTTGAAAATAATTGTTGTATTTTTTTTTGATGCATATCTACTTGAGTATCAAATTCAGCACGAGAATAGAAGAAGGCAAGTGAGTGATAATAGGTTTCGGCAAGAATTTCTACTCTCCCGGTTGCTACAAGATCCTGAAAACTTTTTAATACCTTTGGTGCATATTGTTCAAATTGATCTAAAATAGTACCAGTTATTGACAAGCTAATTTTAAAATCTGGATATTTATTTATTAGTTCCATTAGTGCTGCGTTAGTAGGCAAGTACGACTTTTCTGATACTTTATCGATAATAAATTTATTATTTGTTAGTGCATGCTCAGAAGAATCATTAAAATATTCATGGTTAGTACCGGCATCAAAAATAGTATAGTGGCGGATTCTCCAGGGCTGATGTACATGCAGGTATAGACAAATAGCTTGAGGTTCGCTACTCATTATTTAGCACCCACTAATCGAGCATGCTGTTGGTATGTTCCAATCATTTTGGCTGCCGAAGAATCCCATGATAAGCGACAAAATTCTTTGTAACTTTGATCATGTAACTCGTCTCTTAGCGAATCATGCATCACAACAGACGTAATCTGATTTGCCATCTCACGAATATCCCAAAAATCAACTTTAAGACAATTACTAATAATTTCTGCGACCCCAGATTGTTTACTTACTAAAACTGGTGTTCCATAGCCGATAGCTTCAAGTGGCGTAAGGCCAAATGGTTCGCTAACGCTAGGCATCACAAATAAATCTGCAATTGCAAAAGCATCACGTAAACGTTTGCCGCGCTGAAAATCTGTAAAAATAACGTTACCGGCAATTCCAAGATCTGCAGACAATTGCAAAAGCTCTTTATATTGCTCGCCAGACCCAACGATTAAAAAAATCGTTTTAGGAGCTACAGTAACAACCTCCTTGGCGGCGAGTAATAAATTATATAGTCCTTTTTGCACAGTTAATCTGCCTATATTGGCTACTACACGGTATCCAGCTTGCTTCATGCGAGTTAAGTATCTGTAGGCGTTTTCACCCTCAAAATTATCATAAGCACTAATGTCTAAGCTGTTGTGAACAACTTGGATTTTATCGGCTGGGATATTGTACTCTTTAATAATAATATCTTTGGTTAGTTGGCTAACTGCCATAATCTTATCTGCTAAAAGTAAACCCATGTATTCAATTTCATGAACCATTGGGTTGCCGATTTTACCACCAGCACGATCAAACTCTGTAGCGTGAACATGTGCTATTAGTGGCTTACCAGTAATCTCTTGGGCTCTTATGGCCGCCCTAAAGGTGAGCCAGTCATGGGCATGAATAATATCGAATTTATTTAAATGTTTCATATCTTCTACGGCACGTACATAACGCTCAGCCTGAGTAAAGATACTAATTTCTTCTTGGCTTCCATCGGCCAAGATATATTTGAAACTATCGTAGGCAATGCCACTTTTTTGAACTTCAACAGCACTACTAGATGTAGCTGCGGTTACTTTCATAAAATCGATAGCCTCATGCTTTGCGGTATAAGGCACAATGAATTCAATATCAATATTTTTTTTACTAAGAGATTTACACATTTGGTAACAGGCTACACCCAAACCACCACTATTATGTGGAGGCAACTCCCAACCTAGCATGAGTACCTTCATGATGTTTTACCTCTTTTTGTTTGCACTAACAATATTATAAATATATTGATAATTAAGCACAACCATATTAGGGGTGCAAAATTTTATATTTTATGCTAAAATAACATTTAAGAATAATGAAAGGTATATACCCGTCAGTTATACGGGAATTTTTAATTTAGATATGCAAAGCACAGATAAGATAAGAAATATTGCGATTATTGCTCATGTTGATCACGGCAAAACTACCATAGTTGATGCTCTGCTAAAGCAATCTAATACATTTCGTGACAACCAGGCTGAGATGCAAGCGAAACTTATAATGGACAGTGGTGATCAAGAACACGAGCGTGGTATTACGATTACCGCCAAACAAACAGCCATTAATTACCAAGGATACCGCATCAATATTATTGATACCCCTGGACATGCAGATTTTAGCGGAGAAGTAGAACGTACAATTAATATGGCAGATGGCTGCTTATTGATTGTTGATGCTCAGGAAGGCCCAATGCCTCAAACCAAATTTGTATTAAAAAAAGCTCTAGAGGCAGGGCTAAAGCCAATAGTAGTAATTAACAAAATTGATAAAAGAGATGCTAGAGTAGTCAATGTAGAAGACGAAGTTGCTGATCTGTTTTTAGAGCTAGCCATAGATGACAGTCAACTACATTATCCTGTATTTTATGCTATTGGACGCGAAGGTAAAGCTTGGGATAGTAATCCAGACGATATTTCTGAGACTACTGATCTAAGAGTCCTACTGGACTCCATTATAGCCGATATTCCAGCTCCCAAAGGTGACTCTAACGAACCATTTCAAATGCTAATTACAGCACTTGCATGGGATAATTTTTTAGGTAAATATGCAATTGGACGCATTGCTCGGGGTGAAGTAACGACTGGACAGCAGCTTGCCTTACTCAAAAAAGATGGCACTAAGGTAACTGTTAAAGCAGATAAATTATTTGTCAGCCAAGGGCTTGCTAAGCTAGAGATTCAGTCTGCCATTGCTGGCGATATTGTATCGATAACTGGAGTGGGTAGCGCACAAATTGGAGAAACATTAGCAGACATTACTAAACCCGAAGCTTTGCCAGTTTTAGAAGTAGAAGAGCCAACTCTTAAGATTTCTCTACAGCCAAATAGCTCACCATTTAAAGGCCAAGAAGCAGATTATAGTACTTCACGCCAAATTGGCGATAGACTAAAAAAAGAGCTAGAGACTAATATTGGCTTAAAAGTTCAAGAAGATGGTATTGGTTACTTGATATCAGGTCGCGGAGAACTACACCTTTCCGTATTAATTGAGGCTATGCGCCGAGAAGGTTATGAGTTTGAAGTTGGTCGCCCACAGGTTGTTACCAAAGAGGTTGATGGCGAAATCGTTGAACCAATAGAAGAACTAACAATTGAGGTGCCAGACGAGCATGTAGGAGCAGTTCAGCAAGAACTTGGCAAGCGTCGTGCAGAGCTTTTAAAACAAGATATAAACCACCAAGGTACAACCAAGTTAGTTTATAAACTACCAACCAAAGCCTTGCTTGGGCTACGTAATATATTGTTAACCAACACCAAAGGTACTGTCATTATGAACAGTTTAATGCTTGGTTATGAGCCACAAACGCCCGCTTTGCCCCAACTTCGTAACGGTGTATTAATTGCCTTCGAAAGCGGCGTTGCTACTCCTTATGCATTACAAACCGCCGAACAGCGTGGTACGGTTTTCGTTGGTCCTGTTACAAAAGTTTATGCTGGGCAAGTCATTGGCTTAAATACGCGCGGTGATGACATGGAACTAAATATTGTTAAAG
>CAZTUU010000016.1:440-4510 GCA_964616505.1 uncultured Candidatus Saccharibacteria bacterium | reverse complement strand
ACAAATATGCGTAGTAGTAGTAGTGATGGTACTATTCAGCTAACCCCACCAAAAATCATGAGCTTAGAGGAATGTTTAGACTTTATAGAAAAAGATGAGTTACTAGAAGTTACTCCAAAATCACTTAGAATTCGAAAAAAATTACTTGACCCCAACCAAAGAAAACGCGCCCCTAAAAGTTAAGTTTTACAATATCTATCCGAACAGACACCAAGTTGCAATAGAAAGATCCGGAATTAATTAATTTTATGCAATCAACTAGTAAGCTATAATTATTCTAATGATTGATTCAACAAGAAGCAGAGCATCTACTAATTATTTCGAGTCACGCACTCAGGCTGGTGATATCTTGGCAGATATTATGCAAAAGTATAAGTATGAAGATACAATTGTATTAGCACTGAGTAGTGGTGGAGTACTAGTAGGTGCCGAAATAGCTAGGAAACTTCATTCATTAATCGCACTGCTGCTAACTAAAGATATATATCTACCGGATGGTCAAACAGTTATTGGAGTTATGGATGAACTAGGGGGCTTTATATATGACAATAGCTTTTCTAGTGGCCAAATAGAAGAGCTATATACAGAGTATCGCGGAAGTATAGAGATGGCAAAAATGCAGGCTTTACACGAAATGCACGTCGCTTTGGGTCAAGGTGGCATAATCTCTCCAGATTACTTTAGAAATCGAATTGTTATTGTTGTAAATGACGGCGCCCTCAATGGCATGGCCTTTAACATGGCTTATAGCTTTCTTAAAACGATTGCTGTCAAAAAAATTATTATGGTTACCCCTATAGCATCAGTTTCTGCAGTAGATAGAATGCATGTTATTGCAGACGAAATAAACTGTTTATCTGTTACAGAGAACCCATTTGAGGTTGATCACTATTACGACGATAATAAGTTGCCAGATCAAGACGAGGTTATTGATATATTGAACGATATTATTTTGCTTTGGCAGCAACCAGCCACCGATAGATCATGACACAGCAAGAAGCACTAGCTATTTTGGAGTCAGGGCAATCAGTTTTACTAACTGGTGCTGCTGGAACAGGCAAGACTTATATCCTTAACCAATTTATCAAAAGAGCGCGTTATCGTGGTATGTCTGTTGCCGTGACCGCAACCACAGGGTTAGCGGCTACTCATTTAAACGGTACAACGATTCATGCTTGGTCTGGCATTGGTATAAACGACGAGCTTAAGCCTGGTCAAATAGAGAAGCTTGGTAAACAACGCCAAGACTTAATAAACAAAGCCGATATTTTGGTAATAGACGAGATAAGTATGTTCCATGATTTTAGGCTTGATATGATAGATGCCATTTGTCGTAAAGTAAGGTCAAATCCCGATAAACCTTTTGGTGGTTTACAGGTTATACTTTGTGGAGATTTTTTTCAGCTTCCCCCCGTTAATAGAAATGATGCCAAACAGGGCAGTTTTATTACAGGTTCAGATGTTTGGCAACAAAATAACTTCTCGGTTTGTTATTTATTAGAGCAAAAACGACAAAAACACGACCAGCATTATACAGATATTTTAAATGGTATTCGGGCTGGAGCTTTAACTAAAAATCAGCTAAATGATTTACTAGCTAGGCAAAAAACTACTATTGATCCCTGGACACCAATGACCAGACTATTAACCACAAATGCTAACGTCGATATTATAAACCAGCAGCACTTAAATAAGTTGCAAACCAAGAGTGTTTTTTATGACATGCAAACTCATGGGTCAAAAAAATTTATAGAGCAGTTGCAAAAATCATGTCTTGCCCCAGAAGTTCTAGAACTTAAGGCAGGTGCACTAGTTATGTGCATAAAAAACAGCCAGGATAAAAAATATGTTAACGGTAGTCTTGGTATCGTAGAAAACTTTGATAAAGAAACAAATTACCCCAAAATTAAATTAAATAACGGTAATTTAATAACTATAAAACCAGAAACTTGGGAGTTAGTTGATGGCGATAAAGTACGCGGATCATTGACTCAATTGCCGCTCCGTTTAGCATGGGCAATCACAGTACACAAGAGCCAGGGGATGACACTCGATGCTGCCAGGATTGATCTTAGCAATGCATTTGTAGAGGGTATGGGTTATGTAGCACTATCTAGGGTAAAAGGCATGGATATGTTAGTTTTAGATGGTATAAATAGAATGGCCTTAATGGTAAGCCCAGAGGCTAAGCGAATAGATAATGACCTAAGGCAAAATAGCTTAGATACACAAACAGTAAATCAAGAAATTATTAAAAAATGGCTAGCGAGCGAAGATCTAAATAAAAATATTCCAGAACCTAAGCCTAAAAAGATTGTTAACTGGAATGATAAATTAATCAAAATGCGTGAGGAATATCCAAATGCGTATATGCCATGGCAAGAAAAAGATGATCGTAAATTAGTAAAACAATTTAGTAGCGGTAAAACAATTGAGCAACTTAGCGTACTGCTAGGAAGGCATCAAGGCTCGATAAAGTCCCGTCTAAAAAAACATTTAGGTGATGATATTTTTGACATATAATATTTTAACTTTTGATACTGGCTATCTATCGCATAGTATATGTTTAAGATACAATATAGTTAGCACTTAAATATTATTTTAATACGACAAGGAACATATAATGTCTGACAATAAAACATCGGATAATGATAAAGAAGATACTAAGATTATTGTAAAAACTTCTAAAACTAACGCGTATAGGCCCCCCAGAAATACAACCAAGCCGACAACTGTACCCATACGACAAAATATGACTAAAACTAAAAAGAAAAATAGCTCAAAAGTACTTATTATCGCTATTTGCACCATTGCAGTGTTAATGACCTTAGCCATTGCTACATTATTCTATACAATAAAAAATACCACATCGGCACCGGTTAATGTAAGTAAGCAACTGATTAATGATATACAGTCAAAAAACTCTAACGACGCGTATAATTTACTATCCCCTGCTGCACAGTCAACTATATCCTCTAACGATTTTACCCAGGTAGTTAATAGGATAGGTCCAATATTAAATGGTACCCCAAAGTTACAGAGTAAAGAGGTGAGTGCTAAGAAAGAGGACGGTCAGACTGATAAAGTTGTATATCAAATTATAGGCAGCGATAATCTTACTTATAATCTTACAATTACTCTAGTAAAATCTAACGGTACGTGGCAAGTACAAAACTTCGACAGTAAACAACAGCAATAACTTCTAGCTAGGTACTGAAAAAACAATACGGACTAAATGAGGCAACGTTGACCTACCTAGTAGATCTTGTAAAAAATAGAAACATCTTGGTATGTCTAGGGGTCTATAATAACTTGCACAAAAGCTTCAACCAAAAAAAGTGTAGAATTTTTGCGAATTTAAAATAATTTATTCAAAGGGAGGGCACATAGTAACTATTACTATGTGCCCGTCCCTTCGAAATGCTCAATCTAACGTCATAATAACATGGAAGCGCCTCACTCTCTTTTGTGTCGAATGCCATTGAGAGGTGACAATTTTTCTCATCTCTTCAGCAAGTTCTTCTGAATATCCGTTTAGGGTATCAACCCTAAGCTGGACATCTCCTTTGTCTCTCAAAAGAGTACTAATGTATGTAAACTCCTTTACTATGATGGATGGATCCTGGGGATGATTATTTTCATTTTTATTCCAAAGTTCCTGAAACTTTAGAATATCCGACATCTTGATTATGAGATCTTTCATGTATCTCCTCGCAAGTATTATTGTCAATGAGCAAGGCTATAATATAATATTAGTTACTATAAAGCAAACATCTTCAAATTTTAGTTTTGCTATCAGGGGCGCTGGGTGTTCCGATAAGTTCAAATACTTATTACATGCTCAAAATTAATTTCTACGAGTGCAACTACATATTTACAACTACGACTATTGCCAGCCTAGGCTACAGGGTCAATAAGTAAGTAATGCCATGGCCAATATAAGCGTCTACAAAAACATTAAAAGTTGTACATTTCAAAGTTATATTATATTAGCGCCCATTATACGCCAACAATTCCATTGAAAAAGACTTCCATAGAAGTCTTTGTAAATTCTTATACTTGGCAGGGGC
>CAZTUU010000016.1:0-430 GCA_964616505.1 uncultured Candidatus Saccharibacteria bacterium | reverse complement strand
ATATTGCTATAGTGCAAACATCTTCAAATTTTAGTACTACTATTAAGGGCACAGGGTGTTCCAATAAGTTCAAATACTTATTACATGCTCAAAATTAATTTCTGCGAGTGCAAACTACATATTTACAACTACGACTATTGCCAGCCTAGGCTACGGGGCCTACAAATGAGTAATGCCATGGCCACAATATTAGCGTCTGCTAAAACATTAAAAGTTGCGCAACTCATAGTTCAATTATATTAGCGCTCAATTTATTTATACGCCAACAATTCCATTGAAAAAGACTTCCATAGAAGTCTTTGTAATTCTTATGCGTGGCAGGGGCTCGTGGACAACTATAGAACTTTTTTCGATGACTTAGATGGTCATTACTCTAATACCCGTAAGTTATTAGATGAAAGATCAGATGCAGGTAACTACGATGAATAAT
>CAZTUU010000015.1:3134-17292 GCA_964616505.1 uncultured Candidatus Saccharibacteria bacterium | reverse complement strand
TCAGCGCTAGCAGTTATATCAGCAATTGTTTCTTCAGGAAAAAGAACCCAATCCTCAGGATCATATCCATACTCTTCTGGATTATACTTATAATTACTTGTCATCTTAGTTATTATAGCATTTTTTAGTGCTTATGTCTATTCCCAACGGAAGACCCTGAAAGCAATAATGTAGATTACTATCGTCCAAAGCGCCATCAGGCCAAGCTGTGGGCCTATCTCTAATAGTGTCTTACCTTCTGTTACTATCAATCTAGCGCCATCTATTATTGGGGTTAGTGGTAAGTACTGCGATACCTGCTGCAACCATTCTGGCATCAAAAAACGTGGAAAGAATGTACCCGACAAAAATAACATTGGAAATACTATGATATTGGCCAGTGGCGCCGCTTGTCGTTCGTTTTTAGCCCAGCCACCAATTGCCAATCCTATACCTAAAATAGCTACAATACTAAACGTCAAAAATACAGCTATACCAAAGTAATTACCAACTACGTTTAAATGAAATACAGCAATTGCCACAGCAAACATTACAGCAAGCGAAACTAGCCCAATAATAGCTTGAGATATCATTGTAGATGTAAAATACTGCCAAACTCTAAGAGGAGTCGTGTGTAAACGGCGCAAAATACCCTGTTTTTTTAACTCCGGAAATACATTTACAGGGCCAAAAATACCTATACCCACTATTGCAAACCCTAAAAGCCCTGCAAAAGTATAGTCGAACGCAGTTAGGCTATGGGTATTAGTTTGATCGCTAGCTACAGTAAAGGGGGTGCTCGAAGTTATATACTGAGCATTTAAAGCCTTAAATTGCTGATCTAAAACAGAGGTAATTGTTTGTCCTGCTTGCTCGTTATTTTGAGTATATACCACTTTGGCCTGGCCAGACGGGCTACTACTACCTTCTGTTACTTCTCCAAAATTAGCAGGTAACACTATTACTGCGTCTAACTGACTCTTGCTCATCTTATCATTAGCATCATTTAGGTTTTTTACTTCTGTATCTACTTTAAAAACACCATTATTTTTCACACCAGTGACAAATTCAGAAGCAATTGGCGACTTTGATTCATTAAAAACAGCAACTTTAAATGATACATTACTAGAATTGCCTCCAGCTATAGCGCCAAAAACAAATAAAAATATAACGGGAAATAAAATGCCAAAAAAAAGTGCTAATCTGTCTCTAAAAAATCGTTTAGTATTAATTTTAGAGAAAACATAAACTGTAAATAATTTTTTTTTCATAATATTTATTCCCTCAGAGCCTTCCCTGTAAGATCTATAAATACATCCTCTAGGTCTGCCTGCTCTACATGACGTGCCTTCTTGAAGCCTCGGCCAATTAATTGATCGATAAGCTTCTTAGGGCTATCTAGGGCAATGATCTTGCCATTATCCATAATAGCTACCCTATCACATAATAACTCGGCCTCATCCATGTAATGTGTAGTCATAATAACAGTCATTCCCTTATCCCTTACATATCTTACTAGATCCCATAAATTGCGCCTTGCCTGCGGGTCAAGGCCTGTAGTAGGTTCATCCAAAAAAAATACTTTAGGGCTATGTACTAGGGCGGCGGCTATGCTAAGGCGCTGTTTTTGACCTCCTGATAAGGTTTCGGCATACGAATTTGCAAACTTCTCTAGTTCTACTTCTTTTAGCAACTCTGACACATCTACTTTTCCACCATACGCGGCAGCGAAAAGCTGAAGAGTCTCGTAAACTTTGGTTTTATCCTGAAAAGATGGAGTTTGAGGCTGAACTCCAATAACATATTTAACGGCTTCTGGGTCTTTAGCGACATTAATACTGTCTACTGTAACCGTGCCGCCATCTATAGGTCGCAAAGTTTCTATCATCTCTAGAGTTGTAGTTTTACCAGCTCCATTTGGGCCAAGAATACCAAAAATTTCACCTTTTTTAACGTTAAAAGAGATGTTGTCTACAACTGATCTTTTACCATATGTCTTCGTAAGATTACTAACTTTAACAATATCTGTCATGCAATCAATATTAGCATGAAACCAAAAGACCAACCATATACAGGTTGGTCTTTTGGTTTATTATAAATAATAAATTATTTGTCGCGCTTGATAGTCAAAAAGCCATTGCGTGGGTTTTCGTTTACAGAAAATCCTGCAGGCAAGTCAGCTGTTGTCTCTGGACGGACATCTTTACTAAAGTAGTAAATGGTTTGTAGCTTTCCACCACGTAGAGTTACCTCTTTTGAGTTCAAGTGATATGTTACACCCTTTGAGTTTGTATGATCGTATGCCATCTATGCTCCTCCTTACAATGTTAGTAGTACCACTACATTACGACGGGCATTTTAGTCTGTCAATCATTTTATGAATTTTATTAAAAAATACTTGCCATAACTACAGCTGATACGTTACACTTTGTCATACAAGCATTAGCTAAATAATAGAGGTGAAGAGGTGTATGATGAATAGTGTTCCTAATCAAGGTGGGCGTATGCAACAAAATATAGGTGGCTTACAGCACCCACAGTTAAACCAACAACAGCAAGCTGATGGTAATGGTAAAAATCCAAAAAAAAGCAAATTTAACGGCACTAAAGTAGCATTTTTAGTGATGGTTGTGGCAATTGTAATATTTATTATTGCGATTATTGCTGCAATAGTTATAGTGGGTAATAACATTACCTCCGGATCTGTTAAATCTCAAATTAATAAGAATGAGTACCAGGCAGTTTTCCTAAATAATGCTGACGGTCAAGTATATTTTGGAAAATTACAGGACTTGAATAAAGGCACATTTAAGCTTACAGATATTTACTACGTAAAGGTAGATAAAACAATACAGCCAGGTCAAACCAATAACCAATCAAACATATCATTAGCGAAACTTGGCAGTGAAATACATGCCCCAGAAGATGTTATGTACATCAATAAGAACAGTGTTATGTTCTGGGAAAATCTAAAACCAAGTGGACAAGTGGTTAAGGCAATTATTGAATATCAAAAGAATCCAACACCAGCGAGCACACAGCAAACGCCCGCCAAACAATAGCTATAATTAAGTAGAATATAAAATAGCCACATATACACGTGGCTATTTTATATTCTAGATATATAGCGAAATAATTACTCTATTTATCTATAGTGGAGTTGCATACTCTCATTGTCGCTAATGCATGGTAGCTAATTTAATAACGATAAAATATGGTTATCTATACACTTAATGCCTTAAATAGTGCTTCATAAATATACCTACCACTAGTCGCGCAATTAATGCCAAACCAAGTATTGCCGTAACTATTAAAGACCAGCCCGCCATGTCAGGAGACCACATAGGGCTTGCAAAATCAAATACAAATGCTTCTTTTGGGGGAAGATTTATTTGTGTAATACCGCCAGCATGCGAAGAAACATAGTTTTGTATACAAGATACTCTTTCTGTAATAACTAAATTAGCCTTTTCACATTCACGTTGAGCATCAGAATAGACTTGGTTAGCTTGACCAGTACCAAGAGTTACCGCTTGCGCTTGCGCTGCTTTAACCGCCCTGTCATAACTATGAACCAGTTGGATTGGCTCTTCGCTGCCATTTCCAATTTGCAAATTAGTGTTCATATGACTAAATACAAATGATCGCAAATTATTTAGTGCTTCATTTACATCTGTATTATTCTCGTCAGCAATATATAGTTGCTGTCTAAGTTGAGTCATTTTTAAATTATTAGACCTTAGAGCATAAACGCTAACAATAGCACTAAGCAGAAAAGTTATTAGTAATATAATTAGTGAACTTTTTTTAATGCGATGCCATATGCCGTAAATCTTATGCTTATTCATTTTAAACTCTTCTTGTTAGGGCGGTGAATCGTTGCCTTGTTACAACTATACTCATAATAGCTGCAATCACAAATGATACCTGCAAGGCAAACTTACCATTTATATTAATGGAAATCATAAATAATAATGCCCAGAAAATGACATTGGCACCAGCTACAAAAAAATCTGCAATCATAAAATATGTTATTCGATATCCCGGCACGCTATCTGATGCATCAAAAAAACCCTTTAAAAAAGGCATTCTATACATAGCAGTTATTGGTTCATTAGCCAGATTAACTGCGAAAGCTTGAGAAATAGACGATACAAAAGGCCTAAAAAGATGAAGAACTGCATTAGAATAGGCTCCGGTATCAAGTAATACTTTACCCCGACTTTTATCTATAAGACGACCTATTGTATAAATTACAAAAAAAGACAAAAAAGTACTAATTGCCGTCACTGTGCCAAGCACCGCATAAGTATTAGCAATAATCACAAATGCACCCAAAAATAGTGGCCATACATTAATTGAAACTATATTTTCTAGAGCAAAAGCACCATTAACAAACATATCCCTTCTATGCCTTCGCCAAGGAAATCCTTTGATCGTAATTATTTGATGAATTTTTGTAGGTTCGGAAGACATAAATAATGGTATGAGTGATCCACATAATATAATTATTGCTAACGCAATTGTAAATTTTGGATTTACAAAAGTAGCTAGTAAACCACCAATTAGTGGACCCATTACAGCACCAGCTCGTTCAAATATCTGTAAAAAACCCAACTCTTTACCTCCATGTTCGGTATGTTTTATTTTAGAAAAATCTATAAAAAAGGCCATCATATAAATACCGTAGCAAAATGAACCGATTACCCCCAGCCACCAAAGTGGCCAATGCATAGTTTCTATAGTCAAGACAAAAAATAGATAGACTACCTGACCCATCACTCCGATAGCCATACCATGCTTTGGGCCAAGTCGTGCAATAATTCGAGCAGAACAATAAGCCCAAACAGGTCTTATTGCAAACCATATTAAAAACATAAAACAGATTTGTGGTATAAGATAGCCTATCTTATAAAGATATATAGGCACAAAGATGCCGACCATTCCGGTTGCAAATGATCGAAGTAATTGCGTAACATAAATTTCGCTTAATTGATTAAAATTAATTGTTCGCCAAAAATGTCTTTTTTTTAGAATTTTTTTTATTGATCTATTAACCATATTATCTATTTTTCTTATGTTTATAGTAGCGGATATACCTTATACTATGATACAAGATGAATGATTTTATATATAACATTATAGGCGTAACAAGTAATAAATTTTTACAGTCACTAATTATCATTGTAGTTGCATTGCTGGCCCAAACAATTTTTCATGTAATTAATATTAGACTTATCAGGCTTCCGGTATCAAAAAGTTTAGTAAAAGAGAACAATGAGGATGTTAACAAACGTATAAGAACACTTGGCAGTCTACTCGGAGCCGTTATTACTTTTACAATTTGGTTCATAGCTATAGTTATGATTCTAGGCATATTTGGCGTACCTATGGCTGCTTTAATAACTAGTGCTGGGCTTATTGGTGCTGCTCTGGCTTTTGGCCTACAAAGCATTATCAAAGACTTTGTTAGTGGAATATTTATAATATCCGAGAACCAGTATCGCATAGGTGACTATGTGGTTATAGATAAAGCATCTGGTAGCTCTCAAATATTCACCGCAGGTGTTGTTAAGTCTATCTCCATAAGAGCCACAGTACTAAAAACAGCTGACGGAAGTCTTCTGAACATACCTAACGGGATCATTGCAAATACTTCAAACTACAGTATGGGCCCAAATAAAGTCATATTAAATATAGACATAAAGGCAAGCTATGACATCGCTAAGCTAGGCAAAGCACTTTCCCAAATTGCAGATAAATTTAAAAATGATGATAATATGTCAAAAATAATAATAGATGGGCCAAGAATTGCAGAAATTAACAATATTACAAGCAAGATTTCATCTGTACAAATAGTATTTATAACAGATCACAAAAATAAAATAATTGCCTCAAATACTGTTTGGCAAGCCATAAAAAAATCTACTATTAACTTAGCCTAATCTCTACTATTTATTATTAATAAACTTGATATATAAATATGCCTAAAGGCCAAGGGTTTTATCACTAACAACACTCTGCCCAAAGTCGTTGTTGTCATCTAGATTTTTTACTTTATCTTTAATATTTGATACATAGTTATCTATGTCGTTAGCCTTGATGGGCCTAGTCGTATCAATATCACTATGTTGCGGATCTGATATATTCATTCCTGCATTTATCTCTGATATTGTAGTTCTTGCTCCAGAGTTCATAAATAAAATGAAGGATAGGATGACATACAATACCGAAATGAGTATAGAGCCGCCAATTATAAATTTTAGATCTATCTGCTTTATAAAAAATGGTGTTTTATGATCTGGGTTATTCATAATTAGAAACTAGATAGTTAATCTCTTTTTAAGGGGCTCAAAAGTATCCGAAATACTATTACGTACTATTGTTTGAAGCTTGCTAGTAGTTGTATATAGTTTTGAGCGATGACCACGCATCAAAACTAAACTAGCCATAAAATACTCTGGGTTAGACTGACAGTCGACATTAATAGAGTCATTGAGTGATGTACCATATTTATCTGCGGTAAGTGTAAACTGATCCAATGCATCTTGCATTCTGCCCAAAAAGAGATCTGCCTCAGAAGCATCAGAACCCTGCCTTGCCATTCTAATTTTAATAGCTTTTACCTCTTTTTGTATATTGTTATACGTGTCTTCTCGTTGCCTAATAGCTGTATCGGACTGAGACTGAACACCTTTTAATATGGCCTGAGAATTTTGACATTTCAACACAATATTTAATCTTGCACTATCATCTAATACAAGATTTTGGCTCTGCACAGCATTTTTTAGACGATCCTCTCTGGATATCATAGAATTATCGGTCAGGTTTTCTTCAGCGATTGCAGTTATTGGTATAAAAATAACGAGCAAACTAGTACTCGCCAGAATAAATCTTTTAATAAACATTACGGTATATTATAACATTTATAGTTACATTTATGTTTTTGGCTTGATTTAATCAATATATGTTCGAAACGTCACCGACTTTTTTCATTGGTCCACCATCTATGTTATAAACATAATCAGCGGTTTCTTGTAAGTTTGATACTCTTAGTAATAAATATTTATCATTTAACCATCTTATTGGATATCCAAGCCCCGCCTGAGTTAATGCAACTTTTTCTTTTTGAGATGAAATATTATTTATCAGTAATGCACCTTTTCCATCACGATTATCTATCCATGCAGCATTATCACCACTTAGTGAATTAGCATATATACGATTTGTTTGATTGGCTGGTGCACCAGAAGCCGCGACGAACTTATTATCGCCAATAGTTTGTTCGTACCACTTATTATCTTTGGCGCTAGCCTGTAGCTTATTGTATGCGGTTCTAACTAACCTATATACCTCTTGATCCAACAAAGTTATCCTATTACTGCTATCTGGGTTCACTCTATATAGTTGCGCAAGCTGTGTAGAACTGGAGTTATTGTAACTACTGATTGCATAATAGATCTGACCATTAATAACCTGGGAATCATTAAATAAATTAGCACTTACTATAGGGATTATTTTATCTTGCTTATTATCAAAGCTGATTATTTGCTGATTATTTGTATTCTGAGGATCCGAGTTTACCGGACTAAGTCTGTAAACTATTTTATCATTAACCCAGTCAAGTAACTTAATAGAATGGGCGTCAGAATTTGGGACTTTAGTAACTATTTTAGTACCTACATCCACCATATAAAGATTGTTTATTAGATTTCCATTTTTGTCACGCTTACCATCCCTAGAAGAGACTAGGGCTATAGTCATAGAATCGGCGCTAACCAAAAATTGAATATCATCTTGTTCATTCCCAGTTCCGGGGAGTAATATAACCTCATTGTTGCCATCTACATCTCTTTTATAAAGATCATACTTTCCAGATCTTTTAGATATAAAAATATCCTGCTGGATAGGCACCATATTTACTACAGTCTCAGAAGTTTTATTAGCAGCAATTGTAATCTTTTGATCTAAATAACCAATATACTTTACAGTTACAATAAACAAATCGGCACTTTGGTCAATTTGAAGCACAGCCTTACCCTTATCGTCTGTAATAGCAGTGGTCGAGCCTTCAACTATATCTGCTTTAGCTATAGGATTTGTGCTTAGCCAGTCTTGTACCAAAAAAGTGTACTGGCTTCCGACAGGTGTCAGCTGAATTGGCTGTTGGTACAGGTTTGAACCCCAGCCAACTACAATTGATTGTGTTAAAGGTGCATATGATCGTTTGGTTAAAACTAATTTAGTGCTACCTAACTTTAAACCACTCAAAGTAGCATGCCCATCACTGTCAGTCGTGGCCGTCTGGCCAGCCACGACTATATTAGCGCCATTAATTGGCCTGCTGGTCTTCTGATCTATCACGGTCAAAGTTAAACTAGCTCTTACGCCAAGATGATTTAAAATCCAATAGCGAGTTACCGGAACAGCACCCAAAGCAATAATTATTATTGCCAGACATGTAGCAGTCCATATCCAGAATTTTTTACTTTTAAACCATTTCGGCTTCCTAATATGACTAGTCGATTTTTCCGATAAATCATGGGCCGTATGACTATGTGGTGAAACATCTAGTTCACCACTTTGTTTTTCATTTGATTCTATCTGTTGAATCAAATTGTCGATTGCTGGATCCTCCACTGTTGCAATTTCAGCACTAGAATCAACTAAGTCATCATTAGTTGTCTTAAAATCATTCTGTCCGAATTTAGGCTTTAGTTTAGACATAAGCTTTTTACTGCTTATAGTCTAACAGTATATTATTTTTTTACCGAGTTAAAATCATACGAGCTTAATTTAAATAAATATACTTAAGGTGTAAGTCGATTTATGTCACGTGGGAATAATATAGCTTCTTTTATATTATTTAAATTTAAAATTTTTTGAACAAACCTATCTATTCCAAAGCCACAGCCTCCATGCGTCGGGAGTCCATATTGAAAAGCCTGTAAGTAATATTTATACCCTGGATGCGCTGGATCTATTCCACTCTTTTTCATTTGATCTATAAGTATATCTAGATGGTTCTCGCGGATTGGACAAGTAGCAATTTCTACACCCCTAAATATTAAATCTCCCCATAAAACTGTCGTATTATCGTCTGGGTTTTTAGCATGATAAAATTTCATGTTCTCTATAGGAAAATAAGTAGCAAAAACCGCCTCGCAATTAAATTTCTTTTTTGCATATTCACAAATCCACTTTTCTTCGTCTGGTGTTAAATCCTTTTCGGATGTCGTATCTTTACCGGTAGACTTTGTATAAAGCTCATGGATTTCCTGAACACTAAAACGTGGGAATTCTGGAGTAAGTTTTACGGGGTTAATGTTCATTTTTTTTAGCTTTTCGCCAAATTTATTCTGAATTTTTGTAGTTACATCGTAAACCATATCTTGAACAATATTTAAAACATCATCTAGCTTGTCAACAAAACCTACCTCTATATCTAGCATCGTTACCTCTGATACGTGCCTAGTGGTTGCAGAAAGTTCTGCCCTAAAAGCAGGGCCAATTTCAAATACTCTCTCAAACACACCAACCATCATTTGCTTATAAAGCTGAGGGCTTTGTGCTAATGTAGCTTCTTGGCCAAAATAATCTAGCTTAAAAACTTCGGCGCCGCCTTCCGTAGCTCCAGCCAATAATTTCGGGGTCTGCATTTCTGTAAAATCATGGTTATGTAAAAATTCTCGTAAATATCGGTTAACTTCTGACCTTATCTTAAAAATCGTAGTTTCGTTTAAATTACGTAGGCCGATTGCCCGATATTCGAATAATGTATCAAGATTTTCAGATTTGTGATCAAGTGGCTTATCTATTTCTATTGGTGACTGGTCTTCTACTGGTACTAGAACTTCTATAGCAACATCATGTAATTCTGCACCACCGGGCGCTCGATCATCCTTAACCACCGTACCACCGATAGACAAAACAGTGCCAAGCTGCATACCGCGAAGCTTTTCTACCTCTTGTTTATCATTTACTAAAACTTGTGTGATTCCCCGACGGTCACGAATATTTATAAAAGTTAGACCACCTAATAGTCTTTTTTTATGTAACCAACCCTTAATTTCAATATTTTTACCAACATGCTTTACAACTTCATCACTTAAAATTCTCATATCTAGCCTATTATAACAGATTGAGACAATACACAATTATTATGAATAGTGTTTTTCTAGATATTCTAGGTGTTTTTCTCTAAAATGCTTAAATTCTGTTTTATTAAAGCCATTCTTTTTAATAAAACTACTTATCTTCTCGCTACCAATATAGTGCGGCAGTATTACATAGGAGGCGCCCATACCATACAACTCTGATGCCAAGTTTGGATGATCGGCATTACAGATAAATACTATCCTAGGGTTTATTGAGTTTATCCAATTTAGTAAGAATACGTTAGTTTTATAGTCACTTACCGATGACACAACTAATTTCACAGTATTTAGATTAATTTCACCCATTAACTCTAAGTCTGTAACATCACCATACAAATAATGAACATGTTTGCGCTCTAGGTGTTCAATAATCTCCGGGTCATAATCTATAACCACGTATTTTTTATTCAATTGTTGCATAACTTTAACAAATTCACGACCTCCACGCTTGTAACCCAAAAGTACCATGTCGTAATGGCGGTGCCTATCAGTCTCTTGATGAGTCTTGCTTCTTTCAAAGAAACGAAGCTTGGATTCAAATAGATTATAGATACGATTACTATAAAGAATCGCATAGGTAGAGGATGCAATTGTTATTAAAGCTACTATAGTCATTACGTTGGCAATATCGTTGCTAACAAGTCCTTGCTTATGACCAATTAATACAAAAACAAGCGAAAACTCACTAATCTGTGCCAATGCTCCCGCTGTTTTAAAACTAGTTTTTTTGGTGTATCCCAATATGCCCATTGTAACCATAACAATTAATGGCTTTGCAAAAGCTACTATAGCTACAAATACCACTATGGTTAATATAAGATGGTTAAAGTTGATAATATTAAGCCGAGTACCCAATACGATAAAGAATACAACTATAAAAAAGTCTCTAAGAGGTCTCAATCTCGAAGCCACTTCCTGCGAATATGGTAATCCCGCCAGAGCTATTCCTGCAAAAAGTGCACCAATTTCTATAGAAAATCCAAAAAACTCAAATAAGGCAGCTGCACCAAAACCCCAACCTATGGCAAATAGAAATAAAAATTCTTGATTGCTTGATATAAACTTATTCATCCTGGGCAAGACAAACCATCCGACCAATATAATTGAACCTATAAGTATTACTGCCTTTACTCCGAGCCAAGCCAATACGCTAACCGAAAAACTACCTCCACTACGGGCATTTACTAAAATTAGAGCGCCGGCAGCAACAATATCCTGAAGTAATAAAACACCAATTGTGATTTTTCCGTACAGTCGCGTTTGATCTTTTCTGTCACTCAATAGTTTTAATATAATAATTGTGCTGCTAAATGCTAAACATAATCCGGCAAAAACACTATCAGTCTTACTCCACCCAAGCGCTCTACCTGCGGCAAAACCTATAATTGTAGTTAATAAAATCTGTACACTGCCTGTTATAAAAGCTACTTTTCCAACCTCTTTTACAACCTTAGGATTTAACCCAAGGCCGATTATAAATAAAAGCAAGGCTATGCCGATGCTTGCAAAGACATCTATGACACTTTCGCTTTCTATTATATTAAGAGCAAAAGGGCCAACAATAACACCCGTCAATATATAGCCAATGATTAATGGTTGTTTTATTAGGCGCATAAATAGTGCTATGCCAGCGGCTACGGCAATAACAATACTCAGTTGAAAAAATACATTTGTTTCCATATTTACAATAAGTTTATCATAAGCCAACTGTTCGTATCATAGTATTGACGCTTAAGCTTTTATTTGATAGGCTTATATTTGTCGTTTTAAAAAAGAGACAAAAAAGTAACAAAAACTTACATACAAAAATAGTTTGTAGGCTACAAAAGGAGAGTGGGAAAATGCCAATTAAAGTAAGGGCTGCCGCGTCACGCAGCCATAGTATTAGCGTGCGGTCTAAGCCGGCCTCATGGCAAGTTTATATTGTTTACTAAAATCTAGTTAGATTTTGCTGAGCTAGCAATGGCTTCGTTAATTTTTGAGGTTAAAGCTTCTAGCGATGAAATATCCTTATTATCAAGTTTTTTACCATTTATGTAAAAAGTAGGCGTACCAGTAACCCCTTTTGTCGTTCCTTCTGCTACATCGGCATTTATGGTGTCATTTATTACTTCGCTAGCAAAATCTATATTATATTGGTTCATGTTTAAGCCTAGCTGTTCTGCATAGGACTGAAAAATAGTGATAGGATTGCTCTGCTCACTCCAAACTTGCTGATTTCTATATAGTAATGCGTACATCTCAAAAAACTTTCCTTGTTTTCCGGCTGCTTCCGCCGCCCTACTAGCAGCTAAGGCATTTTTATGAATAGAGGTTAACGGAAAATGCCTAAAGGTAAACTTTATATCATTTGCAAACTGCTTTTGTGCTGCCTCAACTATAGGAAAATATTGTCCGCATGACGGACACTGAAAATCACCATACTCTACTATTTCTACATTTTTAGAATTAACCCCAATAGAATTATTACTAACAGTGCCAGTTGACTTTACGTCTGATTTTTTACTTTTTATTTGGCTAAATGCAAAAATGCCGCCCAAGGCTATAACCGCTACTATCAAAATTATAATAAATTTTTTGTCCATATCATCCTCTTATATTTATGTTAATTATAACAGCAAATCTCTGGTAATTTAAACGTTACAGCGTTAGACTAAACTATAGCGATTATGATTATTATATTTATACTAATAGCTGCATCTATGGTAGCCTCAGCCTACTTTGTCTTACTTATAAGAAGCTTTGATTTTATGACAATACATGAGCTAAAGCGCCAAGCTCGCGACGGCAATCTGCAAGCTGCAAAAGTATATTCTGCCAGAGCATATGGGCTACAGTTACAGATGTTGCTATGGACAGTTACAGGATTATTTTTTACTACAGTAATAGTATTAGCTACCTATATCATAGGACCTATCTGGACAATATTTATAAGTCTGCCGTTTTTTGCTGTAGTACTTGGCGTAACACCACGCTCCAAGAGACCAGTAGCCAGTCTATCAATGGCAGCAAAAGCCAGCCCTATTTTTGAGACAATTTTGCGTATTTCGTTTCCTGTTAGCCGCAAGCTAGAGCACAAACTAAGACGAATCACGATGCCAGAATCAGAGCCCACAATATATAGCAGGCAAGAATTGCTAGAAACAATAAAGCACAGCCGTCAAAGATTAAAGTTATGGATATCCAGCAAATAGAAGCACTAGAAAACGCTTTAAATTTTAATAATCAACTGGTTGGCGATTATATGGTTGCACTAGACAAATCATATTTTATAAGTGGTGAAGAATCTCTTTCACCAGTTGTATTTGGTGAAATTTTTAGTAGTGGACTTACTAGAATTCCAGTTTACCAGGGAAATAATCAGCATATTATTGGCACATTATTTGCTAGAGATATTACAAAAAATGAAGGTAAAAAAATTAACCAAGTAATGCATTCAGATGTTTACTACATAAACGAGCAAAACACATTGGCTGATGCATATAATATTTTACTAGAGACTAATCATCATTTATTAATTGTAGTAAATGAGTTTGAGGATGTTGTGGGTATATTATCTATAGAAGATGTTATTAAGCAGCTTATGAAACAAAACAAAAAACATAAATTACCAGATGCCAGTAATATCAAACTTATGTCCAAAAAACCAGAAAAAGTAGATACTAGCCTATAGATTTTATCTACTAAAGGGTACTCTAGTTCTTATTTATGTTTTGAATAAGTAGACTTTGTTTTAGGAGAGTCAGCAGTAAATAAATTTTCAAATATTTCTGATATTAGTTGAGTAAAAGTTTTTTCTTTTTTATTACTACTATTTTTATCGATTCTTTGACCTTTACTATCTACCTTAGCCCTACACCTATCAGCTAAACATTCAATGGTACCTCGTGTTTTGTCTACCTTAGCATCTACCATTTTTTTGCAAAATGGGCATGTCACACACCTCATAATGCCACCAAAAATCTCATTAGACATTTGCTGAGTATTCATCTGCTCTACCGGAACAATTGACATACCGCAGG
>CAZTUU010000015.1:0-3123 GCA_964616505.1 uncultured Candidatus Saccharibacteria bacterium | reverse complement strand
ATACCTGAGCTATCAAATACTTGTGCTACACTTTCGCCTGTTTGGTATGAATCACCTATTGCATGAGCTTCGTATCTTAACTTTAATGCTGACCAAAAATTATATCTAAGAGTATTTAGCTTTATTAACATCTCTGAATCAGATTCGTTACTATGGCTTATATTATTCAGTTCACAAAAAAAATGGTCGCTAAGATCGGTCTGGTTATTTATAAATTCCCAGACATCAAGACTTTTATTAAAACTCTCATCTAGACCATTTTTTATATAATATTGATCCTGTAATTCATCTAATATAGCTGTTGCAGATTTATTGCTAAAAAATGGTCTCCCCACCATTTCGTCAGTTGTTTTAGAATTTTGCTCGGGAGGTAAAATAGCATTCCATTTTTTTAGATTAGATTCTTCTATACCACGAGTGTGCATTTTAATACCCGTGTCAGTTTTTTCTATAACCCTAATCATAGCTAATTTTCTATCTGGTTGAGCACCTAACATTCGTACAAATACATCTCCATATTTATCTGCAGCCTCCTCAGGGTATGGAGATATTGTTACCATTGACTGGGCATCAATTTGGCCATTAGCAAGCTGTTCGGCTAATTCTGATTCGCGATATTCGTGTATTGCCCTTGTCAGAGCAAATTCATAGCGAGCATCTTTGTAGTATTGCTGCTCAATATATTCGAGACCATTTTGGGCAATATCCATAAAGCTTTGCCCATCTGCAGCCCTCAACTCACCAGCAAACAATTGGTAATCAAATGGTATGTTTAGATGTCCTTTTAGGCCTTCGGCGATCAAACTTGTCTCTTCATCTTTTATTCGCCTCCAGGTATATTCGGGTACTTCGCCATTATCTTGATAAGCACGCTGCAAAAGCTTGATGCTGGCAAGCTCTGGATTAACAAATTGTTTTAATTGTAAATTTTCTTTTAACATAAAATGACTTCTGCAACTATTCAGGCAGAAGTCATTTAGATAAGCTAATTTTATAAAGTAACTTTACTAAATTTTCTGCTCGGAAAAGTATAGTTATAAACGAATATATTTCATTTATTAATAGTGTGTCTGACTTTCAGTTATTAAACTGATTTACAGTTGCGGCACAGTCCACGATTTACACGCGATTCCACTAAGTAATGAATATTGTATCCCACTATTTTTTATATTCATAACCGTTAGTCACTTTTTACAACAAAATAGTTACTTTGCAACAAAACTTTTTAAAATGTCTGCCATATTATCAAAGCGTGGATGAGAATATAAATCTTTATATACAAAAAAATAATTATGAGATTGACCAATAAGGCCAGTTACTCTAACACCATAACCACCATTCTTATTAAGAGATCCGCTATCTCGGTTGAGTGGATTTAAGCTACAGGTAAATTTAAGTCCATTCCAGATAGTAGATACATTACTATTAACAGCACCTTTAGTAAAATTCTGGCATTCGTCACTCATAATACCAACGTCTAACTTATCACCAACTGCACTAATCGCAGTAACCTGCTTTAGTGGGTAATCCGACGGAAAAACATCTACATACACCCTAAACCAACGATTATCATTCTTTGGTGTTCTATCCTGAAACTCATAATATTCTTGGTTACTAAAAGGATTATACCTACCATTAGAAACCCATGCTTCTGGCAAACTAATACTAAACAATGCGTTGGTATGCACCTTTACTGTAGGCCCAGATATTACTATTTTGTCGCTGCCAGCTTTTATAAAGTTGGCGGATGTAGAGGTACTATTTTTAAATATAAAAAACCATAACAAAGTAGCTAATATTGCACAAATTATCAAAAATACTATTAAAAAAATAATTATAGATTTATAGCCGAGTTTTGGCTTATGTTTTTTATCTACGTGATACATTTATAGTCATTATACCAATCTATTTTCTGACTTATCAAAATATAATAATTATTCGTGTTACCACTACATAGCTGTACAAAAAATTTGAGCAGTTTTGATATCTATATTCCTAGATGCCGTCATATTTCCTACGTATAACTCTACGTAATCGTTTGTGACCAACTCCGTATAAGCATGAATACTTACTGACTGATTATCTGATGTAGTTCCTAATTTTTGGAGTACCCTACTTGGCTGCACAACAGTACCGTTTTTTGCTATGGCAAAGACAAATGAATCGCCAGTAGTTGCAGGAGATGCCGACAATTCTGCTGCAATATGACACATTCTTGTCGTGGCCCCAGTATATCTCAATCTACCATTATTTGACCCGCCATTATCAAAGCCAGTCGCAGGTGATGTTAAGCTCGTAGAAACGGCCACAGGAACCATATTTGTTAAACCATTTGATGTACCGGAAATAGTTATAGATGTACCAGTAGTGCTAAAGTAAGAAATCTCACCAGAAGGTAATATTAAACGACCAACTGGGGTTAAGTCACCATTTACGCCAAGTGTACCGTTCACCTCTAAATCATATGCGGGTGCTGAAGTTGTTTTGATTCCTATACGTCCATTTGTTGTATCAACAACTAAAAGCACAGTACCTGCTGCATTTTGGATCTGGAAAGCAGATGTAGAATTTGTTGCATTCTGGAATGTAGCATTACCATTTACTGTTAAGTTTCCATTAATTGAAGCTCCCTGAGCAAAGCTAGAATTTCCCTGTACCTGAAAACTACCAACGAACGTACCATTACCTGCAATAATACTTCCACCTGTACTGCCCTGATTTTGATCACCAGCATCAGACAGACTAGTACCTTGTAATCCTATAAGATCTAAGTTTCCGCCAATTTGAACACGTGCTAACGATGAATAATAGACAGTTGTTTGAGGTGTGCTGCCGTCGCTACCAGCAATTACGTATACATATCCATTGGCTGTAACTGATGATGCTAGCCAACGATTAGCGGGTAAATTATTTGTAGCAGTTTGCCACGAATTTACCGTCCCATTAACATTAATTTTTGCATAATACGTTGTACTTTGGGCTGAGCCTCCATTATAACCACCAATCGTATATATATACCCATTAGCGGCAATAGATGTTGCACCGTATCGAGGAGCTGGCAATGTAGAAGTAGTAGACCAGCTACCTATTGTCCCATCGCTATTTAGTTTGGCGTAGTAAACG
>CAZTUU010000014.1:17130-17634 GCA_964616505.1 uncultured Candidatus Saccharibacteria bacterium | reverse complement strand
GCGGCATAAGCCAGACACAGTCAGGTAGTTTGCCAGTACTTATAATATTGGCGGTCATAGATATATTACTGGTATTGGCTGGTTTTGCTGCGGTAGTATATGGAATGTACGGCGGATTTAAGCTAATAATATCTCAGGGTCAGCCAGATGGCATAGCCAAAGGCCGCACTACTATATTAAATGCTACAGTAGGTTTAGTTATTGCCATATTGGCATCACAAATTGTAAGCTTTATAGCAAGTAAATTAACATCATGAATTCATTATTATATTTTGCCGCCGAAAAATTAATTAATAGTAATGCTATTCCGCACACCCCTACCAGCGGTAGCCAATTACAGAATATTTTTAATTTCTTTTTTGGGCTAGCAGCAGCTGTTGCAGTGCTTATGATAGTTGTGGCTGGGTTCTTTTTTGTAACAGCGCGTGGCAACCCAGAAATCGTTGCAAAAGCTCGAATGACAATATTGTATGCCTGTATAGGTCTGGTGGTAGTGATATTTGC
>CAZTUU010000014.1:12422-17120 GCA_964616505.1 uncultured Candidatus Saccharibacteria bacterium | reverse complement strand
ATTTAAGGTAACATGAAGAAATTAATACTATCTATTTTTAGCGTTGTTGTTTTGCTGGGTTTAGCCAGTCCAGTTATGGCAGCTTCAGAATCAACATTTGACCCGGTAGGAGATGCCTGTAAAGATAAGAATGCTCAAAACTCACAATTATGTAAAGATCAGGCTGGGGACAGTTCTAATCCGATCACTGGAAAAGACGGCATAATTATAAAAGTAACTAACCTAGTTGCACTAGTAACAGGTGTGATTGCTGTAGTTATAATTATTTATGCAGGTTTTAGATTTATCACGGGTGGCAGCAACTCAGATAGCGTAAGAGCAGCCCGAGAAATGTTGATATATGCCGTAGTTGGGCTAGTAGTTATTGTATTTGCCAGAACAATAATTGTATTTGTAGCCTATAAGTTATTATAATGTCTATTATGGTTACAAAAATAAATTTATTTACAAAAAGATTGATTGCCACACTTGGTGTACTAGGTATCATTTGTGCTCCTGCATCAATTTTGTCTTTACCTGCTATCGCAGCAGAATCAGGGCCACAGGCTGCTGTATGTGATGGAATAGGTATGGCTGGTGGTAACTGTAATGAATCTAAGGCGGATAGCAGTATTACTAAGTTAGTAACCATTATCATTAATATATTTTCTTGGGTAGTTGGTATTGTTGCGGTATTGATGATAATTTTTGCTGGGTTTACGTATGTTACATCCGCTGGTGGTGATGGTGTTAAAACAGCCAAAAATATTATTATTTATGCAGTTATTGGTTTAGTGGTAGTAGCTTTTGCTCAGGTAATAGTTCACTTTGCTATTGGAACTGCTAACGAAGCATTAAATTCTAAGTAAACTATAATTGTATTTAACTTGCATTTGTAAAATGCTCATGGTATAAAAAAAGCATAACTATAAACTTAAAAAGGATAAAAAATGAACAAAGTTAAAATAATTTTTGCCTCTCTGATGACTGCAACGTTAATGTTGGTACCAGTTGCGGCACTTGCTCAGACTCAAGTGTCTAACGATATTACAAGTGGTTTGTGTAATGGGTCTAATAATGGCCAGGGCGGAAGTTGTGATAGCGCAGATCAGTCACAGGATCAAATTCAAGGTCTTGTAACCACTATCATTAATATATTTTCTTGGGTAGTTGGTGTGGTATCTGTTTTGATGATCATTTATGGTGGTTTTCAGTACATCACCTCTGGTGGTGGCGAGGGTGTTGGCAAGGCTAAAAATATAATTATGTATGCCATTATTGGTTTAGTGGTAGTAGCTTTTGCTCAGGTAATAGTTCACTTTGTACTTGGATCTATTACCAGCACAGTTAATAACTGATAATAAAATATAGCAATACAATTAAAACTAATATAAAAATACCCCCTACTACCGGGGGTATTTTTAGTGTAAGTAACTTTTGTTTATAAAACTTGAATCTTTTTTACGGTTTCTTGTTTTACTTTTGTAAAGCTAATAGTTAGTACGCCGTCTTTTAATACGGCTTCTATCTCGTCTTCTTTTACTGGTACTGGTAAAACAATGCTACGAGAAAACTCTCCCCAATAACATTCTTGCAAGTGGTAGTTTTCTACATCTGCTTCGTATCCAGCAGATAATGTGCCGCGGATAGATAGTGTATTGTCAGAAATGCTAACATCTAGATCATTCTTGTTTACACCGGCTGTACGTGCTTTTACAAATAAACGATCTTTTGTTTCGTAGACGTCTACTGCTAGTTGTCCAGGTACTGGCTCTTCTTCGTCCCACTCTTCTTCTACTATTGTTGTTTGCTGTCCGGGAGCCCCTAAAACCTCATCTTCTAAAAAGGCTGCTGTTAATTCGTCTTCCATTAGCAAATCTTGATCTGCTGGTGTGCGTCGTGCCATGTTACCCTCCACGTTAAACGTATAATTATATTTTGCGTTTTTTTGTGTCTTTCGTATGATTATAGCCAGAGATTGTACAGATATCAATAAGCCATGGTACTATCTACAACATAATTTTAACAACATGAACATATTTGATCGATTTTTATCTATAATTGCCCCATATAACTGTATCGGTTGTAATATAGAGGGCCCTATTTTGTGTATGGAATGTAGTGAACAAATAGATCGCTTACCTTCTATCTGCTATAGCTGCGGAAAAGCCACAGGGCAATATAAACTTTGTGTCGACTGTATTGGTAAAAAGAAACCAAAACACATTTGGATAGTCGCAAACTACAATAAATTAGCTAAAGATATTGTTGGTGCTTGTAAGTTTGAATCTAAACGTAGTGCCGCTAGCGAGATGGCCAAAATGATAGATAGCACTTTGCCTTATTTTCCGCAGGAGCCATTAGTTGTTTTTGTTCCTACGGCTAATAATCATGTAAGAGAACGAGGGCTAGACCATAGCAAGTTAATTGCAATTTATTTTGCAAAGCTTAGGGGTTGGAGATATCTTAGATTGTTGATACGAACAACGGGCGCCAGACAGCTTGGGGCTACCAGAGATTTACGTAAAAAACAGCTAGATGGTGCATTTAGGGTCAACAGTGGCTTAGCTAAGTGTTGTAAAAATCGCTATATTTTACTTATAGATGACGTAATAACTACTGGGGCAACAATAGAAGAATGTACAAAACAGTTATACAAAGCTGGCGCCAAACAGGTAGATGTTGCCGTTTTTGCCAGAACCCCTAACAAGGTAGGTAAAACTTAACTTTTTACGTTAAAGATTCTGTGGTTATACCATCAAATTCTTGATCGTTTTGTTCTGCTTCTTCTCTGGTTTGCCTAGTTATTCCATCTTTATGGTGTGGTGGTGAGTATATTGTATATAGTTTTAAATCTTCTGTATCAGATGTGTTAACAACATTGTGCTCAGCTCCTGCCGGAACAACAATGGCAGATCCGTCTGCTACTGCATATTGGTTGCCATCAATAGTACAAAGCCCTTCTCCGCTTTCGAATCTAAAAAACTGATCATTGTCTTCATGAACTTCTGATCCGATTTCTTCTAATGGTTTTAAGCTCATAAGAACTAATTGGCTATTTTTGCCTGTGTAAATTACCTTGCGAAAATTTGAATTATTTTTTACGTCATCCTCTATATTCGAGTAAAACCCTTTCATATAACCTCCAAGTTACTGTTAATTAGTATACTCTTTTGTGATATTGAGTGGGTTGGTATCATGGTTTGCAGCTTATGTTCGGAGCAAGCTTCTGCATGAGATATTGATTGCATTACCCCCGAGAGGGATAGGTCGCTTCGCTCTTGTGCACTCACCATGCTCGGAATAAATTCCTGTGCGTGGCTCGTTGGCACCCGAACCCTCCGCTACGCGGTACGGGTTCTCAAATCACTATCATCACCAATTCAAAAACCCCGCATAAAACGGGGTTCTAGAATTGGCGAAGAGAGAGGGATGACATCGTACGCAGTTAATGTGCTCGAAGCAAGCATCTGTGCGCAATAACTTGGCGTCCGAACCCTCGCTAGTACCAGCTAAAGCTGCTACGCGAGTGTTCAAATCCCTCAACAAGATAAAAACCACCCATAAAGGGTGGCTCTTATCTTGGCGGAGAGAGAGGGATTCGAACCCTCGCAGGAGATTGCTCCCCTCTAACGATTTAGCAAACCGTCCCCTTCAGCCACTTGGGTATCTCTCCATGACTTGAATGTTATAAATTATAACATTGTTGTTGTTTGGCGGAGAGACAGGGATTCGAACCCTGGGTACCATTGCTGGCACGCTGGTTTTCAAGACCAGTACCTTCAACCACTCGGTCATCTCTCCAAAACTATGGTATTGTATCTTTTTATCTGTTAATTCGCAATATTTGTTCTTGTTAATTCTAATAACGCTTACGCTAGTGTACAATTTAGGCAATGGAACCGCAAAAATCTAACAACCCATCTAATACCCCTACGCCTGGGCTAAATAATAATGAGGGTGCGGTCGTGATTGACCACAGCCCTACTACATCACCCGAGCCACAGACTATTAAACCAACCACTAATGTACGGCCTCAGCAAAATACAGTAAATATCGGTACTACCCAACCACAAAATTTACAATCTGTAGCTTCGACAACATTACAAAAACAAACTATTCAAGTGCCAGCTAACTCTACGCCAATAGAGCAACTAGAGCCGCCCGCTGTCGCACAATTGCCAACGCAACCTACTATTCTAGCTACCACCACACCACCAGAGCTTGCAATAGAGTCAGTAGAGGCAGATGGAGAAGATAATCCACAGTGGCAATATCACTCTGGTAAGCTAAAGACCGAGTATGAGGATTACGATAATAGCTATAAAACAGATGAGGCCCAAAAAGACTCTCAAAATGCAGGAATTATTTGGAGTGCGTCTGAATTTGTTTCTCATCAAAAAAACACAAAGTGGTATGTACTTTTAGGTATCGGGGCAATAGTGGTTAGTGGTATTTTGTATCTTGTAACTCGAGAGATATTTTCTATTGTAGTAGTCGTTATTTTAGCGATTGCTTTGGGCGTTTTTGGAGCCGTAAAACCAAAAACGCTAGATTATGCTATTGGTGACGAAGGTTTACAAATTGGGCCAAAGCAGTTTCCCTACACTACTTTTCATAGTTTTGCTGTGATTGACGAAGCGGCAATTGCATATATACAACTGCTACCGCAGAAAAGGTTTATGGCACCAATTAGTATTTATTTTGCCCCAGAAGACG
>CAZTUU010000014.1:3955-12412 GCA_964616505.1 uncultured Candidatus Saccharibacteria bacterium | reverse complement strand
ATAAAAAACGTGATTTTACTGACAAACTAGCCTCCCGCATCCATTTTTAATAAGGTGTGGAAAAGCTGTCTCTTATCTGTTATAGTAGCCTAGTGTTTTAATGAGCACCCGTAGCTCAGCTGGATAGAGCGTCGGCTTGCGGAGCCGAAGGTCGTAGGTTCAAATCCTGTCGGGTGTACCAATAAAAAATCCCAAGATTATCTTGGGTTTTTTTATGGCTTCGTAAGAGAACTATACTTATATCAGATACAACAACTGGGTTCATGCAAGTATGGGGTTTTGTGCTGGTGGGGTAAGTCTGTATAATTTATGTTATAGCTAACAAAGGGTAAAAATGGCAAAAAAAATATTGATAGGTTTTGCAATACTAGCATTAATTATTATCGTCGGGGCGGGAATTTATTATGTTTTTCACACAAAGCCCGCTGCATCTAAAAATGATTCACATAGTGCAGCCAACACAGCAGTTACAAAGACAGAAACTAGTGCACATGCAACCAGTACCCAAAACAGCATCACTTATACCAATGATGGATTTAAGCCTAGCAGTATAACCGTAAAATCGGGTGATAAAATTACGGTCATCAATAGTTCTAATAGAGATTTAGAATTTGAATCTGGACCCCACCCTACTCATAACGAAAATTCTGAGTTAAATTTGGGAGAAATAAAGCCTGGCGAACAAGCAGCCGTAACAGTTACAAAAACTGGCACATTTGACGTTCACAATCATCTAAATCCGGGCGACCAAATGGAAGTAATAGTTCAATAATATTATTTCTTCTATGTTCAATAAAAATAATCTCCCCTCTCTACTACTTCGTATCGGATTAGCACTGGTGTTTTTGTATGCGTCTATCTCTTCTTTTATAACCCCAAATGACTGGATAGGATATTTGCCTCAATTTGCTCGTGACTATATATCTGCTGACATATTGCTTAAAGTATTTGCAGTTTATGAATTTGTTCTTGCACTGTGGTTAATATCGGGTAAATATACAAAATATGCAGCGCTATTTTCTGCGTTTACCCTTTTAGGAATTACATTATTAAATCTTAGTATATTTGCAATTACTTTTAGGGACGTTGGGTTGGTTTTTGCGGCAATAGCTTTATATTTCTGTAAAGAATAATAAGCATATACAATATACCTTATGGAAATCTGGCAATTAGCGTTTTTATTGGTTTGCGGAATAGTAACTGGTGCTGTAAATTCTGTTGCTGGGGGTGGATCTTTGTGGATGTACCCCCTACTTGTTAGTTTTGGAATCCCACCAATAATATCAAATGCAACTTCGTCTATTGTGGTTTTTCCTGGAACGGCTAGCGCATCGGTTGGATATAAAAAGTCTATAAGGCAAATCCCAAAACATTATTTTTTAATACTAATACCTTGTATACTGGGCAGTTTATTGGGCGCAGAATTGCTTCACAGAACGCCAGATGATACTTTTAAGTTTATTGTGCCATGGTTTATATTAATCGCGGCTATACTCTTGGCGGCTCAGCCTAGTATCCATAAAATGATGGAAAAAAATAAATCAAAAAAGCCTAGACATAAAATTTCTCCTGGTTTTGTTGTGCTTTTGCTGCTTACTTTTGCTATTTCAATCTACGGTGGATTCTTTGGGGCTGCATTTGGTATAGTTTTATTGGCTTTTTTGGGATTTACAGAGTTAACGAGTATAGAACAAATGAATGGGCTAAAGAGCTTGGCTGCGCTTTGCGTGAGCGGCGTAGCATCTGTCTATTTTATCTACAGAGGTTTGATATATTGGCCAATTTTACCTGCATTGGTAATTGGTACTATTTTAGGGGGATGGTTTGGGGCGACCTTTAGTAGTAAATTGCCAGAGAGAAGTATAAGATTTGTAGTTGTGATTATTAGTGTATTGGTCGCCGCATTTTTGTTTGGACAACAATATTTTTAGTTATCACAAGTGTATAATTATATGTATAGGGAGAGATGCAAGAGTGGTTGAATTGGCTTGTCTCGAAAACAAGTGTGCCAGCAACGGTACCGAGGGTTCGAATCCCTCTCTCTCCGCCAAATTTGGAATAATAAAATATTATGATATAATATATAAATAATGGCGAGTATATATTGTAGTAATTGCGGTAAACTTATACCCGTAAATTCTAATTTTTGTAAGTTTTGTGGTGCTGCACAACATGGAAAACAAGCTGCTAGTTTTCATGCAACAGAAAAGCCCGTAGATGTACTTGCTGTAGATAAACCATTTGTTACGGGAAGTATACAAACAATTGCTAAAAGCTATTTAAGTCCAAAAGTAATTTGGATATTTTATTTAGGTAATATTGCCAAAAGTAGCGTACTAATACCCCTGTTAATTGCCGGCGCATTTTTTTATCCAATTATTTTTTTGCCGATTTTGTGTTTAAGCTTATTATTTATGGTAATAGTGGCTGAGTTAACATACAAAAACTACACATACCAAGTAACAGACGACGGGCTACAGGTTAATATGGGGGTTATTTTTAAAAAGCAAGTTTCTATACCATTTGGACAGATAGAAAATGTAAATATCGAGCAGTCTGCTATAGATAGAATATTAAAGATAGCTCGAATTAATATCGAGACTGCCGGTAGCACTAGTGGGTCTGTAAAAGAGACTGTAGGAAATTATTCATCTAGGTCTGAAGCGTTTATTCCGGGGGTTGATATGAGCAGTGCCAAAAAAATACACGACGTACTAATTGATGGCGCATCTGCCCAAGGTTAAATAAATTTTAGTTTAGTTTATCGGTCGTTTTGGGTTGTGGTGTTACATCAGTGCTGCTGCCTATAGGATTATTCACCACTGTTTTATCACTACTAGGATCACGAAATGATTTTACGGCTTTGTATGGCTTAACTGTAATATTTTCATTTTTAGGTTCTATATTTGTTTTAGCTGGTTGATATTTTTTGCCTATAAAAAATAGTATGATTCCGATAACGGCATAAATAGCAGCAAAATATAGATAATAATTACCTAAAGTATTAGTAAAGTGTTGAGACAGTGGGTTAACGATAGTTTCCATAAAATCTTGTTGGCCTGCAGATGAGCTATTAATTATAGTTATACCTCTATTGCCAAAGTAAAACAAAAACAATAATCCTGTGACTAATAAAAAGGCTGCTGCCACAATAAAAGTACGACCAACAGTTTTTAGAGCCATATTTTTACGTGGTTTTAGCCATATAACCAAAATGGCAAATACAATAATTAGTATGGCGCAAATAAACTGTGCAACTTTTAGCCATTGATAGAACATTGGAACTTTTTGTAAAAGTGCATTATTGGCCATGCTACCCTGCGGATCAATTACTTCCAGTGTAATGGGGCTTCCATTATATATAGGCATTGAATCTACAAAATTACTTGCAGCATTAGTAAAATCATCTGGATTAATTGGCGTGACAGGCCTGCAGGCAGCTGTTAATGGGTTAAATGGCAACTGTAGTTGTGAGGCATTTGTGCAAACAGGTAGTTTATCTGTTTGGGTACTTAGGTAATTAGAAATTTGGCTGATCATATTTGCGTGTATGGTCTGGGTATTTATATTAAATTGTGGCTGATCTGACTTGCCTTGTAGCCAGTTATCGAAACCGTCGATAAGTGGCTCTACTGTACTTTGAATAACTTGCGGCGAAATTGTTTGCTGTAATATTGGGGTTAAAATTTTAAGGTCATTTACACTATTTTGACTTTCGGAATTTGTTGGACTTTGGCTAACGGTTAGATTAATAGTACTACCAACAATATTGTTATAAAAATCAGTTACCAGTAGTGTGTTTTTAATATAGTTAGCATTACCAAGTGTTAACAAAAAAGTCACAATACTTACTAGGGCATATAACATTGCAGTTAACATGAATGCAGAAATTCCTAAACCAGCCTTTTTCATAAAATTCATGTTTTAATTGTAACTTAAAATGATTATACATATTTGTTTATATGGCTTCAGCTAATTACCAAGATATCTATTAGTATATGACGTATAATATTTATAGATATGGAAGCTTCAATTTTTACCAAAATTATTAAAGGGCAAATTCCCTGCTACAAAATTTACGAAGACGATAAAATGATTGCCTTTTTGGATATTTACCCCATCAGACCAGGTCACGTTTTGGTTGTACCAAAAAAGCAGGTAGATCAGTTTGATGAGCTTGATAATGATGACTATATTGCTATGTTTGATTTAACAAAAAAAGTTGCAAAGCAGTTAAAAGACAAATTAGGGGTAGAAAGGTCCTGCTTAAGAATAGAGGGTTTTGATGTACCTCATGCCCATGTGCATGTTATACCCTGTAATACAGCTGGTGATTTTTATAATATGAACCGAATGCAAATTGCTCCAGACCATAAGGCATTAGCAGAAATGGCTAAAAAGCTTCAGTTTAATCAAGATACGGATAATGAGTAACTTTGTTATAGCACTATTGTTGTCAATTGGCACTAGTGCATGGTTGTACACAAAATTTTTACGCAAAACCGGAAATAATACTAAAACCAGCATTATTGCTACTGCAATAGGCGGTATTTTTATATTTTTTGCTGCTTGGTTTGCGCTAAATGTAATACTTAAATAAATGAATATTTTAATAATTAGTGTTGGAAAAAAGCATTCCAAGCAATTAGAAGATGCAATCAACGACTACACTGGGCGAGTAGGCCGTTATACAACTATAAATTGGGAATATATTAAACCGAGCGGATTAGACGAACCGGAAGCTCGTAAATTAGAATCAGACAGTATTATTAGTCGCTTAAATCCTAATGATGCTATTTGGTTGCTAGATGAGCGAGGAAGGATGATCAGTTCCCCTGCACTTGCGACTATGTTAAATGAGCAAATTAGTAACTCTAAAAAAAGGCTTGTAATAATAATTGGTGGTGCATACGGTGTCGATGATAAACTTCGCGGACACGCAAATTTTGTATGGTCATTGTCGGAACTTGTGTTTCCGCATCAAATTGTTCGGCTTATCGCTATAGAGCAGATGTACAGAGCTTATAGCATATTAAATGGCGGTAAATACCATCACCAATAATTGGATTGTAGACCTTGGACCATAGAAGTTAGTAAATACTCAGACTCTGGGCTACAACAATACATTTTAGCATCTAATATCTATCTTCTATCATCTTAGTTTAAGAGACGATGGTGCCTTTGGCGGTATCACCCTTAAGTAGCGATAACACAGTATCAGGGTCGGGCTGGCAAATGGCAATTTTGATACCTTTATCTGCCGCAAATGCCATAGCTGCTCTATCCATTACCTGAATTTCTGGATTAGCTAGTGCCTCATTGAAGGATAGTCGTGTGTAACGTTTAGCATCTTTATGATTTGATGGATTTTTATTATAAATACCATCTACCTTGGTAGTTTTGACAACAGCCGAGCAATGTAGCTCAAAAGCTTGAGCCACCACACCCGTATCTGTAGTAAAGCCCGGCTTGCCTACCCCGCCTGCAATAAGCACAGCTCTTTCTCTTTGCATGTATTTTATTGCGCGCTGATAAGTAAAACGCTCCGCTAAGCTTTCTACAGGAATATTACTAAATAATCTACCCTGTACATTACCTCTTTGGTCTAGAACTTCTTTTAAGAATAACCCATTTTGAACGGTAGCTAACATTCCCATCTGATCTGCAATTACTTGATTGGTAAACCCTTTTTTATGAAGTTTTTGGCCTCTAATTATATTTCCTCCGCCCATTACGCAGGCGATCTGATAATTATTTTTGATTAGAGCTTCTATAACCTCGCAAACTTTTATAGCACGACCAATATCAAAGTTGTATTCGTCTGATCCTAGCTGCTCACCAGATATTTTTAACATTATTCGCATATCTTTATTCATGGGATTCTCCTAGTTCATGACGTAGTTTACAGCTAAAAAAAAATTTTACAAAATGTATCAAAACTAGCCATATAATGCTAGAATATTAGTATATGAATGGGGTGGAAACTATTGATCAGGAGAAGATTCTTGGACGTGCTATTGCTAAAGCCCGAAAAAATGCTGGTTTTACGCAACAAAGCCTATGTGCGGCAGCCAATTTATCATATTCTACTCTTGCAAAGATAGAGCGTGGCGCGATAAGAACACCTAGCGTGTTTACTGTTGCTGCAATTGCAAATGCTACGGGGACGACTATAGAGGCATTGACGGGGGCTACTACTATTGAATCTTCTAAAAGAAAATATAAAACTGCTAAAAATGGCATTAAATTTGTATATTTTGATGTTAATGGAGTTTTAGTTAGTTTTTATCAGAGAGCGTTTACCAATATTGCTGCCGATATTGGTGTATCGCCAGATGCTGTAGAAGAAGTATATTGGCGCTATAATGATGCTGTATGTCGTGGGGATATGGATATAAATCAGTTTGATGCCAAATTAGCCGAAAAGTTAGGTGTGCGTACTATTTCTTGGTCCAAGTACTATCTTGACTGTATTGAGCCTATTAAGGAAATGCGAGATAGTATTATCTGGGTAGCGAAAGATTATAGGGTTGGTCTACTGTCAAATATTATGCCAGGTCTTTTAAGCACAATGATTGATCGAGGTTTATTACCAAATATTGAGTACCAGGCCATTATAGATTCATCTATAGTTGGTTCTATTAAGCCAGAGAAAGCTATATATAAAAAGGCTACTGAGGCTAGTGGTGTTAATCCTAGTGAGATATTTTTTATAGATGATAGTAGGGCTAATATTATGGCTGCCGATAAGTTTGGATGGAAGGTCTTGTGGTTTGACGATTACAGGCCCAATGAGACAAGTGCTCGTATCCAACAAGCTCTGGAATAGACTATATACCTATGCTTTTTGGATAGAAATATTAAATTTATCCAACTCTTCTATAATTTTATCTAACTTTCGTTGTTCTTCTGATAACTGTTGTCTTGTTTGATCTACGAGTTGCTTAGGTGCTTTGTCTATATAAGATTTATTTGCCAATCGTGTGCTTAGGTTTTCTATAGATTTGATAAATTCATCTTTTTGAGCTGTCATCTTTAGTGTGTAATTTTTGGCCATTTCTCGGTCAATATCTAGCCAACAATTTGTATCTGTATCTGTTAAGTGCATGCCCCACCCAGATTCTACCCTTGACACACCTTTTAGCTTAGACAGGTTTTTAATTAGCTCGGCATTTTTATCTAAGAGATGGCTTTTTGTATAGTATAAGCCAAATTGTCGGACATTAAGAACAGAATAAATATGCCTAATTTCGCTAACTATGGATTGAATCTGCACGAATTCATTTACATCTTTTGTATTAAATTGTGTTGCTTTTGGCCAGGGTGATGTAACAAGTAAACTATCACCTTTCCAGTATAAGGTTTGCCAAATTGTTTCTGATACAAAAGGCGCAAATGGGTGTGTTAGCTTTAGTGCTGTTTCTAGTACATAGGCGAGCACGGATTTATTTAACTGTACTTTGCTTGCTTCTATATACCAGTCAGCTACATCATCCCAAATATAATGATACAACTGTTCACTAGCCTCGCTGAATCTATAATTTTCAATTAAACTACCTATTTTTTCTATTGCTATGGATGTTTTTTGTAGTATAAAGTGATCGGCCAAGAATTTAGGCTTAGGTGATTGATGTTTGTAATCATCACCTAGGATATGTTCGGCAAAGCGTGCAATGTTCCATAGTTTGTTGCAAAAGTTACGTCCGGCAACAATTTTACTAGGGTCATATGCCGCGCCGATACCCGCACTTCGTCCAGATATTATGCCCATTCTCAATGCATCAGCTCCAAATTTACCCAAGAGTTCTTTTGGGTTTATGACATTACCGATACTTTTACTCATTTTGCGTCCATCCTGACTACGTACCATGCCGTGTAGGTAAACATCTTTAAAAGGCACTTCATCGGTTACATATAATCCCATACAGATCATTCTGGTTACCCATTGTGGCAAAATGTCTATCCCGGTCTCCATAACTGAGTTTGGGTAGAATCTTTTAAATTCGGCATTATTTGGATAATCTATACTAACGAACGGCCAGTGCCCACTACTAAACCAAGTATCAAACACATCTGGGTCGCGTCGATATGTTTTGCCCTCTTTTACTAGTATTTCTTCAGATACATTTTCATCAAAAATCCAATCATCACTATCGTCTACGTTTTGAAAAGCTGGTATCGGTATTCCCCAGGCTATCTGGCGACTAATGTTCCAGTCTTTTACATTTTTTAGATATAAGATTACTTGATCTTGTTTTGCGGCAGGATAAAAGCTAATTTTATTTTCTTTTAAGGCTTTAATCGCAGGCTTTGCTAACTTTGTCATATCAACAAACCATTGGTCCATTAGCATTGGTTCGATGATAGTGCCACATTTGTAACACATCCCTACCCTATTTTTATAGTTTTCGTCTACTTTAATTAGCAGATCTTTCTTTTTTAATTCTTCGGCTACTG
>CAZTUU010000014.1:0-3945 GCA_964616505.1 uncultured Candidatus Saccharibacteria bacterium | reverse complement strand
ATCGTGATTTATTACTCTAATAGCTGGTAGATCATGTCGTTGGGCAACATCATAATCATTAAAGTCGTGGGCTGGAGTTATCTTAACTACACCCGTTCCAAAGTTCCTATCAACCATTTTGTCAGCAACTACACGTAGTTCGTGCTTGCCATTTACGCTATCCACTTTTACTACTTTGCCAATATACTGTTTGTATCGCTCATCATCTGGATGAACAGCAATTGCCGTATCACCAAAAATTGTTTCTGGGCGAGTGGTTGCCACCTCGAATGGTCCGTATATAAAATAGTATAGTGGACTCTTCTGGTCTTCGTAAACTACCTCTATATCAGCGAAACCCGTGCGATGGTAGGTGCAGTAATTTACTAAGCGTTCTCCTCTGTAAATTAACCCATCATCCCACATTTTTTTAAAGGTAGAATAAACTGTTTTTACAACTTTATCGTCTAACGTAAAGGTGTAGTTGGTCCAATCTACGCTTGCGCCAATAGCCCTAAATTGAGACTCAAAATTACCCCTGTTATTTTCTACAAAATCCCAAATTTTACTAAATAATTCTTCACGTGAAAAGTCAAATCTGCTCTTCCCTTCTTTAGCCAGATTTTTTTCATAAACTACTTGCGTTTCAAACCCAGCATGATCTGCGCCAGGAGACCAAAGTGTTGCTTTACCTAGCATTCGATTATAGCGAATAAGGATGTCTTCTAGTGTCATTCCAAGCTCGTGACCTATATGCAAATCTGCATTGGCATTTGGTGGTGGCATAACAATGCAATAGGAATCTTTTGCCTTAAGATTTGGCTTAAATGCTCCACTTTGCTCCCATAGATCATATATATCTTTATCGTATTCGTTTGGTTCGTAAGTTTTTGCTAAATTCATATATCTAATTGTATGCTCCTGCTTGTATTTATGGTTGCGCAATTTGCGATCTAGGAGTATTTTACCTGTTATAAGTGAGATATTAAAGTATATGTCAGAAAACGGTAAATATTTTAACAGCGCCAGCGAGAATGAGCAGTGGTTAAAGGAGGCTATTGACGAGGCTATTCCCCACCCAAGCTTAATAAAAGAAGAAGAGATAGAGGGCATCTATCATGAATCGTTTAAGATTGGTAAAGATGAATATTTTCCAAATTTTGTGAGAGCAGATATCTTGGGCTCTACCTGGGATATTAACCCGATTTTTCAGGTCAAGGAGGGCACTATATGCCACATGTATAATAAAAATAACAGTTCAGATATCTATTATTGTATTAAAGGATCGATTTTACCTTCGTTTGATATTGAAGTGTCAGACGTAGAAATTGATTATATAAAATTTCTGATAAGAGCTACTAACGAAAAATACCCAGTACTAATTAACAGTACAGATAAAATAACATACCTTGTGTCTTATCAAGAGATCGTGGATGGCGCACACCTTATCGGGCATAACGTTGTTCCGCTGGATGAGAATGGTGATCCGATACTTGGCAAAATTAATTCTCGAGATGACATTGAAATTGACGGATATTTGGTAAGTGACAGTACTTCTATATCAAATAAAATTTCTAACCTGCAATTAATTTTGCTTGATACTTAGCTTTTTGTTACATCTTTAAATTGGGATTTATGGCAAGAGAATAGGGGTTACTTGGTTTTAGGCCATTAATCATTTTAAAACAACCCAGTGTTGCAACCATGGCGGCATTATCAGTGCATAGACTAGTGGAGGCGTAATTAATTTTTATAGGTAATCTATTAGATAGCTGTGATCTTAACTCTTGGTTTGCGGCTACGCCACCAGCAATTACTACAGATTTAGGTTGGTATTGTTTGTATGCCTTTAAGGTTTTATCTACTACTGTTTTAATGGCTGTATATTGAAAGCTTGCGGCAATATCTTGTTTTTGAGCCGTTTTGAGCCGTTTTGGCAGCTCGGTAGATGGCAAACGGTAATCTGCACCTACAGCAGCCTGAGATGCCCTTAGCACGGCTGTTTTGAGCCCAGAAAAGCTAAAATTATAGTCGCCTTGTACTTTAGCGATAGGTAAATCATATTTGTTTGAATCACCAGATAAAGCTGCATTAGCAACATTTGGCCCTCCAGGGTAGGGTAGGCCGATTATTTTAGCAACTTTATCAAAGGCTTCACCAATTGCGTCATCTGTAGTCTGACCAAGCAAGTCATAATCAAAATGATCTCTAAAAAACACTAATTGAGTATGGCCACCACTTACTATTAGGGCTAAAAGAGGGAACTGCGGCTGCGGTTCTACTAAAAAGTTAGCATAAACGTGGGCTTCTACATGGTTAATAGCATATAGTGGTTTGTTTTTTAGGATAGCCAAAGTTCGGGCCGTAAGTACCCCAATAAGTAGGCTTCCTGATAATCCAGCACCGTTAGTAACAGCAATCCCATCAATATTTTGCCAAGGATCACTGTTTGATGTTTTACGTGAAAATTCTTTTAGCGTTTTGTCAATTATTGGGATTATGGATTCTATATGGCTACGAGCGGCTATCTCTGGTACTACACCACCGTACTCGGCATGTATGTTCATAGAACTTGCAATATTATTAGCAAGTAAAGTGGAGCCATCTTTTACAATGGCAGCCGCTGTCTCGTCGCAACTACTTTCTATACCAAGAATTATCATTATTTTTGATTATAACTCAAATTATACTTTTTATACTTTTCTACCCGATCACAACAAGCTAAGGTGCTAGAAGTTAGATTATAGAGGTTGGAGTATTCATCTTTTTGTCGTGTAATAAGCTTAGTAACTATTCTATATTCTTATTCTATCTGTGGTCGGGTATACTTTAACTATTATTACGCACCTGGAGAATTGATGAGTATAAAGAAAACTATTAAGAAGGCGATTCCTGAAAGCACTTTTAAAGCTATTGAACCTTATGGGCATTTAGGCGAGACAGCTTTGCAACAAATTAGGCAGGGTTTTCCAGCCAAAGGTCTAAAAATTATTGGTGTAACTGGTACTAATGGCAAAACCACAACCTGTTTTATGATTCATAAAATGTTAGTTAATGCTGGTGTAAAGGCTGGTCTCATGACAACTGTGGCCTATGGTGTGGGTGATGATTTACATCCACAAATTGAGCACATGACTACTGTTCCGTCAGCAGTTTTGCTTAAAAGATTGAAGAACATGAAGAGTCGGGGCGTGGAATGGGTAGTGTTGGAGACTACTAGTCATGCTATGGCACAGCATCGCACATGGGGCATAGATTATTCAATTGCTGTAATGACTAATGTTACGCACGAGCACTTAGACTATCATGGTACCTTTGCAAATTATCTTAAGGCTAAGGTAGGGATGTTTAAGCAAGCAAATAAAAATAAAAACGGGCTACAGCTTGGCGTGATTAATGACGATGATCCAAACTCGGATGCTTTTAGTGATGCAATTAATAATTCTGTAACATATGGAATAGATAGTGGTGATTTGAGGACTTCTAATGTTAAATTGAGTCCAGCGGGTGCAAGATACACAGCCAAAGTAGGTAATGAAACCTACAATATAATCACACATATTCCTGGAAAGTTTAACGTTTATAACTCTTTGGCGGCTGTAGTTGTTGGTAGGGCAGTAGGGCTAAGTAAAGTTCCGATAGAGCAAGGAATAGCTGCCCTAAACGGAGTAGAAGGGCGAATGACACGTATTGATTTGGGGCAAGATTTTGATGTAATTGTTGATTTTGCTCATACCCCTGATAGTTTTGAGAAATTATTTAAGGATTTAAAACCTGTAGTAAAAGGTAACTTGATAGTGATGTTTGGCTCTGCTGGCAGACGGGACGAAGCCAAGCGAGCAGTGCAAGGTGGTTTGGCCGGAAAGTATGCAGATATAGTAGTAGTAACAGAAGAGGATGATCGTGACATTGATGGTGTAAGAATTATGGATGAAATCGCTGATGCTGCAATAACTGAAGGTAAGA
>CAZTUU010000013.1:17589-17850 GCA_964616505.1 uncultured Candidatus Saccharibacteria bacterium | reverse complement strand
CGAAGGTGTTAACGCATCTGTTGTACCACTTAATGCAAAGCTAAAAGTTCGTGCTACCTCTGCAGTGACAGTAATTTGGTCTGATGATACTGCTGCAGTTGCATAGTAACCAGTGTCAATATCTGCAGGTACAGAAGTACGAGTGACTACAGTACCGGTCAGGCTATTTCCTGGGGTAGCAGTTACGCTAAGAGCCGCAGTACTTGTCCAGTTAAAACAATATAATGTACCTGCAGTTAAGTCTTTACTAGGAAAAGTTAC
>CAZTUU010000013.1:16796-17579 GCA_964616505.1 uncultured Candidatus Saccharibacteria bacterium | reverse complement strand
GTTACTGTCCCGCCAGAAGCACCAACGTCACTAGTAGCCGTAGCAATACCTGGCCATGCACTTGCACTAGCTGGCCACGCTAAGTTAGATGTGTCTACGGTCCAATCACCCACTGTCGTACTTGTTGTGTACCCAGTAGGGAACGTTACTTGTACAGATGCTTCTGTTGCTGTACTAGTTGGTGTTGCACAAACCGTACCAGTTGTAGCAGCGCTTGCCTGCATACTGTCGAATCTTACCAAAGCACCATCTATTGTCGCAGCACCTGCGCGACCAGTTAATAGTAGCGGCGTTACTATCGCTAAGAAAAACGCCATGGCAATGCCAAAAGCTAGTGTTCTTTTTTGCTCACTTATATACATAATTATCTACCCTCACTTAATTTAGTATTACTATTATCAATAGTACGCTAATGCTTTTTTAAGAGCAAGTATCTGAATATTTGAAAATATTTATCTAAAATGTCATAGCAGCCACAAGCGTAATGGTGTCTGTGTAATCTGTAGCCGCTGGTGTAATTGCCTCTGCCTTAGCCTTTAGCCTAATAGTTGATGTACCATTAGTAATTGGGGCGTCTGTAGACAAAATAGATTGTAATGCCGTTGTAAACCCACCAATATTATTGCTTGCACCGTTATATGGGCTAAGAGAGGTGAACGGGCCACCACTAGCCTGGCCAACGCTAATTACCTGCCCACCGTAACCCTTAGATACCGTACTTAGATCTGCTGAAGCAGAAGGCAAGGTGTAACTCTCGTTACTACTATAGAGTCCTGTATATGC
>CAZTUU010000013.1:15042-16786 GCA_964616505.1 uncultured Candidatus Saccharibacteria bacterium | reverse complement strand
TATACATCTCCACCAAATAATGCATTAGTGGTTAATGACACCATTGGGTCTGCATCGGCAGCAACAGTAGCGCCAGCTACTAAGTCACCAAAACTAGATGAAAAAGGTGGAGTAGAAGATGCACTAGTAGTAACGGCAAATGTAATACTTGGCTGTACGGTTGCAGCCGTAGCTATTGGCCCATAAGCTGTCTCTGTAAAGTCACCCATAATAGCTTTAGATTTTACCTTGTAAGTTGTATTTGGCGTTAAACCAACTACCCAAACGCCAGATGCACCACCCCAAGCTGCGTATGTTTGATAATCTTCTGGGCCCAGTACAGGGCCTATCGTATTATCACTCTGTACATAGTTAGTGGTTACAAAATTATCAGTACTTATTGCTACTACAAATTTTGTAGTACTAGGATTAGACCCATTATTAATAATTAAACTTAGCCGACTGTAACTTGTATCTGGATTTGTAAAAGTCGGTGCTGCGGGTACATAAGCATTTTGGTTAGGAATGAGGCCGGGGTTAAGGCTATAGTTGGCAGAAGATGCCGGAGCCCCAGACTGACTACCGCTAATACCATTTAACTTATAGTTTGTACTTGAACCAGTGCCACCACCAGTACCAAAGTCATACTCTGGCAATGTAAAATTAGAGCTAGACGGCACGGTAGAAAAAATATTAGTAGCTAATAGTGGTAATACAAAAAAAACAGCATACTTGTGCATATCTATCATTGTATCATCCCCATATAGCAAATCCTTAAACTTAGCCTACAGATACATAAGTAGCCAATGGTAAATAAATGCTGCTAGCATTAGCAATACTATGCCAAACGGAACTACTAAAAAGAATACTAGTGTAAATTTACCAAAGCGTGAGTCAAAAACCTCTATCCAGTGCCTAGAAACTAACCATGGGGTCATTCTAAAGGCAATAAGTGCTATAAAAATTGACACTAACAATACATAAATGGTTGGAATGTCTTTTAGCCAGTTTAACTGATGTGTAATACCTAAGACTTCAGATTTTTTTGGAGCTTCTAGGGTTAGGGCTAGAACTTCTAAAGATCTCTCCGAGCCAGTATTATCTATAGCTGTCGCCCTTATTGTATATTGCTTAATATTTGCATACTCATGAAAAAGAAACACCCTGCCCGGTGATGGAACTTTAACCAGCTCATCAGTTCCATCTCCCCAGTTAACAAATAATTTATATGGCTCTTTTCCGCCAGATATATCTACAGACCATTTAAATTGCTTGTTTACGCGATAAGTTACAAACGGCATATCTGTTGTAAGACTAAAATTATCAACAACCGGGTTCAGGGAGTTATAAAATATAGTGACAGGGCTTCCTACTAGCCCAGCTGTACCAAACACATTAAAGCTTTTTGGAGTAATAACATTTGGACCTTCTACTAAATCAATCCTTGTAGCGAAAGTACCATTTTTACTACAACTTCCTGATCCCAAAAAAGTATCACCCCTATATAAAGCAATTATAGATGGAGGAGTTAATATCTGACATGTACCGCTCACCATAACAGTAGATGTAAATATCTTAGAATTATCTGTAGGTGATGTGATTACTGGAGGAATTGTAGGCAATGGCGCAGGCACAGATGCGGTTACTGTAATTGTATCGTCTGCCTTTACAGCTAAGTTCTGTACAAATATAAAAGCAAAACTAAAAACAATTAAAACTAAAATCAAACCCCTATAAGATGTATGAGTATGTGATATTTTTTTTG
>CAZTUU010000013.1:10505-15032 GCA_964616505.1 uncultured Candidatus Saccharibacteria bacterium | reverse complement strand
AATCTGTGTATCACAAATTAATTATATATGACTTTGTTAATTAGCTTACAAATAAATAGTATTATTGGGAGATTGGCGTCTCTATGGGTAATGGCTGATTGCAGGTATTTGAGTTTTGCTGAGTACCATTAAAATGATTTTGCAGCCAATCCATTACACCCATACCACCCACCATAGCTGTTTCTTGATGTGAAGTATCGCCAATCCAATTTACTGTTAAATTTTTATTAGCAGCACAAGCTTTTTGCTCAAATAATGCTGTTGTATTTGGTAGTACTATTATATCGCTAGTACTTTGAACAATATAAAGTGGGACATTAATTTTACTGATATCAGGAGTTTGATCTGCTGCGGCATTTGCCCAGCCATTATTTTGGATAGGGTCTGTTACAAAAAACTGTTCTTTAAAACTTTTTTTAATAACCAACATAGTTTCTTGATCTTTTATACAGCCAAAAGCAATTTTTTTGTACTGCTTGAGGGCTTTTTTTGAAAGAACTCCATCTAACTGCAAATCTTTGTAAATTAATGGCCAAGAAATACTAGCGTCGGGTCCTATAGCCCATGCTACAACTTGATTATACTGCTGAGAAAACAAAGAGCTTAATTCTAGCGCTGGAGCCGCTGCGGCAGTAGCTATTAAATTAAGTTCTGGGGCATAACTTTGGCTAAATTGTGCTGCAAAAAATGACGAATGCCCACCCTGAGAGTGCCCAAATGTAGAATATTGATTACTTGCTTTAGCTGGTTCAAAATTTTGGGCTGCTCTAACAGAATTAATAACATCTTGGGCCTCACTTTGGCCAATAAGATAATACGGTGTACCTGGCGTACCTAATCCGACATAGTCAGTAGCAGTTACCACCCACCCTCTTTGCATAGCGCTTGGTAGCCAGTTTGCCATATCAATATTTGATAATTCTGGGTTCTGAATACGTGAAGGTACGCAATCCGTACCAAAACCTAGCGTTCCGTGTGCCCAAGCTACCACTTTACGTCCGCCCTCTGGTGCTGGAGTATTAGGTACAAATATCATTCCAGAAGACACAGTCAAAGTACCATCGGGTAACTGAGTATTATATAAAATTCTGTATGCAGATCCGCCAGGTACGCTTAAGTTACCTATTTTTTCTGATCTTATTAAAGAACCGGGCTTATTGCTGGGCAGAGGATTTGGCGGTGTATAGAATGGATCAATACTATTCTGAAAAGTAGTTTCTTTGTGATTACTAATTGTCTTCTTAGCACCCTGATACACCAAAACGGCAACAATTGCTAAAACAACAATTAGCCCAATTATAAAAACTATCTTAAAAAAAATCATGTGATTTTTTACCTTCTTTTTGTTATTAATCATTTTAGTTTTAACGCCCTAAACTATTTTTATCAACCCTTAGTAACAACCACTGGGCTATCATTACTCCATTTATTATTTACAAAATTATATCCTGAATTTAATGGTGAAATAATTGCACAGCCTGAATTTGCACTTCCCTTGTCTGCATTAACGCCGTTATTTCCATAAAATTTATTATCTTTCATATTAATTGGCAAAGACAACCCTGAAACTAAGTTGACAGAACATACCCCATATTGAAAGTAATTGCCTACAATATTAAGATTGCCCTTACCGTTTGCCATAATTCCAGCATTAGATTGAGTGTAATTTGTTGGCTTAACATTTATATAGTTACGAACAATATTAACCCCAGTACCATCATGTAGCTGAATACCATCATTATGAGTAGGCTCTGGATGCGCACTATCGTAACCACAGTAAACCTTTACTCCGGCAGAATTCTTATTATAGTTACCAGGCGAATATTTTGCCCAATACAAATCATGTATCCAAGAATCTTCTATATTAAAATTAGCTAAAGTAGAGTTCGAATTATGTACACCAACTCCATCAACAACACCAGATATTTCTACTCTACGCATTGTGGTATCGTGGCCCATAAATCCATTGATATACTGGCTTTTATTGTTGACAACTGTCTCACTGTCTTCTAACACAAAGTTAGACACTGCACCACCTGTTGCTGTAATAATAGAATATGAAGGTGTATTACCACCGCGTTCGCTTACGATTTGACGGCATTGACTCCATGACGAAGCTTCTGGTGGAATGCCTGCAAAATTTGACCTACCAGCAACTATTTTAGATTTACGAATTGTCACATTTTTTGCCTCAATTTGAATAGGCCCATCTATCTGAACACCTTCAAAAGTCTGATTATCTTTTGTAAATTTAACTAATCCAGATGCAGATACGGTATAACCACTAGTCGTAGGGTTATACTTATCACTTAACTTTTTAAGAGACGTACCTTGTGGCACCCCAGTATTATCGGCGTCAGGTCTTACTGGCTCGACAGATCCACCGTAAGCTGCTATTTCCGTAATACTATTCCAGGTATTTAAAGAGTTACCATAGCCTACGTATCGTACGTATCTAGCAGCAGTATCATTAATATCAAAAATTTGAGCAGATGAATTAACTGCGCTCTTGCTTTTGCTAAGAACGTTTGTCCAGTTAGCTCCATCTGATGACACCTGAATATCGAAAGTATTTGTTCGTTGGTTACCATTATAAAACGCTATACTAACGTAATCTATTTTTTTAACAATACCATAATCCAGAGTTATCGTTTGACCTACTTCCTTTGCCGACCAACGAGTATTTAAGTTATTGTCGATTGCGTTTGTGGGTAAGTTGCCGTCATTAGTACTTGCCGAAACACTAACTGGAGTTAGTTTTACAGAACTTGTTGCTGTTTGAGCTTTACTTTGATTAAGAACCCTTGAACCAACAAAGCCAATTAAACCTGCTAAAACAATAATAAAACAAATTAGCAATATATGAGTTATTCCCCTTTGATTAAGTGTGTATTTATTTTTGTTTATATTATTAATATCCTTTTACTTTTAATATAATATATTGGTTAATTGTAATTATACTACACGCAGTTCCACATATCACAGACTTAAATCTTTTTTACTATAACGCCATACACTAACAGCTAACATTAAAACACTTAGCAATAACAATATTGCCAAATAAATTATTTCTGTTTTATTAAATCCATTATAAATTTTTGTTGTCTGGAGCATAAAATACGGAGACAGATATTTAAAATTAGCCAAAGCCGAAACCAGCCCAGATGCTACCCCAGCTAAATATGATGCGAAAAATATACCAACTACCAACATATTGGTTTTTGCAGTTTTTTTAGAAATTGCAGACAAAAAGAATGCTAGGCTTCCAAACAGAAGATATACAAAAAACAGTTTTACAAAAACAGTTGCTAGCTGTTCTGTATATAAAACATTTTGTTTGTTAAATATTTGTATTATTAATAAACCTACCAGGTACAAAATAGCAGACATTATGATTAGCAAAGTTACAAATGCCTTATATTTTGCCAAAACTATGTAACTTTTTTTGATCGGCTTAGTAGCTAAATAATCTATATGTTTTTCGGTGTTTTCTTTAGACAAAATAGTAGCACCCAAGCTAATCGCATAAACAATAATTGCGATTACAAAATACTGAAACATATTACAAAAAAAGAAAAATACGTTTTGAAAATCTGTACCCGTAACGTTATTTAAACCAAAAGGTTCGCTTAGAGCTTTTGGTATAAAATTGATTTTTGCATTAACAATATCTACAAAGTCAGACGAAGACATAGATGGAAAAATACACATGTATAAAAACATTGTGATACTAATAACTACTATCCATATAATTAATAATCTTACGTTTTGCTTTAGCTCAAAAATATATAGATTAAATAGATTTCTCATTATAAAATCGCTTTATGTGATTCGGCTCTATGACCATAGTATTTAGTAAAAATATCTTCTAACTTAGTGTCTTCTATTCTAAAATATTCGAGTTTTAAATGGCTAGCATAGTGAACAAGTTCGTTAATATCACCTAGATAATTAAATTTTACAGTTCCATCAGGCAGTTTACAGAAATCTGATATATGTTTTTGCAAATTAACCGCACTAGATAGTTTAATTACATGATCAGCTTTAATGCTGACCCGCACACCAACTCGTGCAATAAGTTTTTGTACATTATCTTTTGCAACTAATTTGCCCTTATTAATAATAGCTACGTTTTGACAATAAGTCTGAACTTCTTCTAAATTATGACTAGAGAAAAATATTGTCGTGCCCAGGCTATTGAGCCTCTTAAGTTCATCAAATAAAACCTTTTGCATATTAGGGTCTAGCCCACTAGAAACTTCATCAAAAATTAATAATCTTGGCTTGCACATCAGCGCACAAATAATAGAGACCTTCTTTTTATTACCAAGTGATAAATCGGCTATTTTTTTGCTATCGTCCACACCAAACATTTTTTTTAATGTATTAATATAGTCAGTGCCGATATTTTTATAATATTTAGCAAAATAATTTATCTGATTTTTCACTGTTAAATCTTCATACAGATTCGCCTCAGCAGGAACGTACCCAACATTACCTAAAAACATTTTTTTACTAATATCATTA